>JAIDUH010000069.1 GCA_029060285.1 Muribaculaceae bacterium
TGTCGGCAGCGTCTGTTGTGTATAAGAGACAGGGTGCCCATAAAATACAAGGTATAGGTGCAGGATTTATCCCCGGCAATTTAGATTTAAAACTAATTGATGAAGTGGTCAGAATCTCAGATGAGGAAGCTTTTGAATGCCAGAAAATGCTTGCTCGAAAAGAGGGTGTCTTCGCGGGCATATCCTCAGGAGCAGCTCTGGCGGCTGCCTTGAAAGAGGCCCGAAAAGAAGCGAACAAAGGGAAGACCATTGTAATGATTCTTCCTGATACCGGAGAACGATATCTTTCAATGCTATAGAGATGGACAATAATGAAGAAATGATAATAGAGACGCATCCTTTTCCTCCTTTCCTTCCAAAGGGGGCAAAGGTGCTCATGATGGGTACGTTTCCTCCCGGAGAACACCGGTGGAGCATGAATTTCTATTACCCCAACCCTATCAATGACTACTGGAGAATCTGCGGCATGCTATTCTTAGGAGACAAGAATGCACTCTACGACCCGAAACAAAAATGCTTTCGAGAAGAAGAGTGCCGCAAACTCATGGCGGAGCATCACATTGCGATGCACGACACGGCACGAGAAGTGCGGCGCCTCAAAGGGAATGCATCTGACAAATTTCTTGAAATACTGAAGCCTGTCCCACTTTTTGACCTATTGAAGGAAATTCCCGATTGCCATACAATTGCCACCACCGGAGAAAAAGCAGCTGAAGTCATCGCAGAACTGACGGGAACCCAAAAGCCAAAGATGGGAGAAATGATAGAGTCAAGCGACGGTCTGCATATATGGAGAATGCCATCCACAAGCCGCGCATATCCAATGAAAATCGAGAAAAAAGCCGAATTTTATGCCGACCTGTTCCGCTCCGCAGGCATACTCTGACGTGAGTACATATCAAAAATGATGTGGGCTTTCATGCTGAAAAATCAGATTTTTCGCTCTTTCAACATCATTGATACAGAATAAAATAAATGTCTTTCAAGATTTTTTATGAAAAGTGGAGTAAACCTTTTGACTTTTCTAAGTCTATTAAAATGTAATACCATACACTATTTTAAACATAAATCTATTCATGAAAAAGACATTTGTTTCGGTCATTATGTCGGCAGCTGTAGCTGTGTCGGCATTCGCTCAGTTTGGGCCTCCAGTAGATAGAGGTCCGAAGAGTCTGAAAGACGCTTATGAAGATTATTTCACAATTGGAGTGGCAGTCAACAAGAGAAACATCACCGATCCTTCTCAGATTGAACTCATCAAGAAGGAATTCAACAGCATTACTGCTGAAAATGCCATGAAACCAGGTGAAATCCATCCGGCAGAGGGAGTCTGGAACTTCGGTTTTGCCGACAGTATCGCAAACTTCTGCCGCGAAAATGGCATCAAGCTTCGTGGACACACTCTTGTGTGGCATTCCCAATTTGCTGACTGGATGTTCACTGACAAGAAAGGGAAACCGGTCTCGAAGGAAGTTTTTTATGACCGTCTGCGCGACCATATACACACCGTTGTCAACCGATACAAGGATGTTGTATATTGTTGGGATGTCGTCAACGAAGCCATGTCAGACGGAGGTCCGATGTGGCCGGGACGCAAACCGAACCCGTACCGCGAAAGCAAGCTATACCAGTTATGCGGCGACGAATTCATAGCAAAAGCTTTTGAGTTCGCCCACGAAGCAGATCCGAACGCAATTCTTTTCTATAATGATTACAATGCCGCAACTCCAGAAAAACGCGACAAGATATACAATATGGTGAAGAAGATGAAGGATGCAGGGGTTCCCATAACAGGTATCGGCATGCAGGGTCACTATAATGTATATGGCCCGTCGGAAGAAGATGTAGATGCAGCCATCAAGAAATATTCAGAACTTGTAGACCATATCCACATTACCGAACTTGACATGCGCACCAACGAAGAAATGGGAGGCCAGCTCCGTTTCTCACGTGGCGAAAACAAGCCATTGCCAGGCTACGTAAATACCCTCCAGGAAGATCAATACGACCGCATGTTCCGCGTTTTTCGCAAACATAAAGACGTAATTGACAATGTCACTTTATGGAACTTATGTGACGGTGACTCATGGCTTGGAGTAAATAACCATCCTCTTCTATTCGATGAAAACCTAAAGCCCAAAAAGGCTTACTATGCAGTCAAAAATTTCGACAAGAATCTTGATAACCTTGTGCCGAAAGAAGATTTCGTGCCCAACGAGCTCAATCAGCCAGGGCAGTCATATCCTATGGTCAATTCAGAGGGTTTTGCCCGTTTCCGTATAGATGCCCCAACAGCAAAATCAGTGATCGTGAGTCTGGGTCTTGGCGGACGCGGGGGCACAGTGCTTCGCAAGGACAAGGATGGTGTCTGGACCGGCACAACACTTGCCCCGATGGACGAAGGATTCCATTACTATCATCTTACCATTGACGGAGCTACAGTCAACGACCCGGGTGCAAACAATTACTATGGTTCATGCAGATGGGAAAGTGGAATCGAGATTCCTGCACACGACAAAGATTTCTACGCCCTTAAAAATGTGCCTCACGGCAATGTCCAGCAAGTGCTTTTCAATAGCCCGAGCACTGGGGAACAGAAAAGAGCTTTCGTATACACCCCAGCTGAATACAACGATTCCAAGAAGAGCAAGAAACGCTATCCTGTACTCTACCTGCAACATGGATGGGGTGAAGATGAGACAGCCTGGAGCAATCAGGGACATGCCAATTTGATTATGGACAACCTCATTGCAGAGGGCAAATGCGAGCCATTCATCATCGTAATGACTTACGGAATGACCAACAATGCCAAGTTCGGCACAATCGGTTCGTTCAACTATAAGGACTTCGAGACAGTGCTCGTGGATGATCTCATCCCCTATATCGATGCAAACTTCCGCACCATTCCAGACAAGAAGCACCGTGCAATGGCAGGACTTTCAATGGGAGGCATGGAGACCAAAAACATAACACTGTCGCGCCCGGAGACATTCGACTATTATGGACTTCTCAGTGGCGGCACTTATGCTCCTTCTGACCTGAAAGTCAAACCAAGCCTGATTTTCACGTCATGCGGATCTAAAGAAAATCCTGATGGGGTGAAGAAATCAGTAGAAGATCTGCAGAGCGCGGGCTTTAACGCCGTAGCATACGTATCTCCTGATACAGCTCATGAGTTCCTCACATGGCGACGCAGCCTGAAGGAAATGGCTCCTCTCCTATTCAAATAACCCCACTCATTTAAGCGAGAATAAAAAATCAAGCAGCCAAGCCAAGACTTGACTGCTTGATTTATTTTATCACTGACCTATCATATTCAGGAATTCTGATTCTGATACTAACGGGATGCCAAGTTTCTGGCATTTCTCATATTTTGCCGGCCCCATATTCTCGCCAGCAAGCACGAAAGAAGTTTTCTTTGAAATGCTTCCGACATTCTTGCCACCGTTTGCTTCTATCATTTCCTTATACTCCTCACGGCTATGATGAGCAAATGTGCCCGAAATCACAATTGACTTACCTTCCAACGCGGTTCCGGCAGGAAGCATCTTTTCCTCGCTCAACTGCATCTGCAATCCAGCCTCTGTCAACCGCCGGATATTCTCAACATTGATCGGATCGCGCAAGTAGTCGTAGATTCCTTGGGCCATAATCGGACCGACATCCGGGATAGCCTGAAGTTCCTCAACACTCATCGCCATCATGCGCTCCATACTTTTGACACTTTTAGCTACCCTTTTTGCATTAGTCTCACCAACGTTAGGAATTGACAAAGCATATACCACCCTTTCAAACGGCACATGCTTTGATGCCTCGAGCCCATTGAGAATCCTTTCAGCACTTTTGTCGCCAAAACGGTCAAGAATCGAAAGTTGCTCTTTCGTCAGGTCGTAAAGATCAGCAGAGGTCTTGACAAGTCCCTTATCATACAACAATTCTGCTGTTTCCTCACCAACACCATCTATATTCATCATGCGTCGGGCGCAGAAATGCTCAATTCTTCCAGTGATCTGCGGACGACAACCATATTTATTAGGACATATCCATGCAGCATCACCTTCCTTATTCACAAGAGGAGTGCCACATACCGGGCAGTGTGAAACAAATTCTATCGGTTTGCTGTCGGGACTTCGACGTTCTTTATCGACACCAGTGATCTTAGGAATGATCTCACCGCCTTTCTCCACATAAAGCCAATCATTCTCATGAATATCGAGTTCTTTCATAATATCAGCATTATGAAGTGATGCACGCTTCACGACAGTGCCAGAAAGCAAGACAGGATCAAGATTTGCCACAGGAGTCACAATACCCATTCTTCCCGTCTCAAAACTTACGAAACGAAGTTTGGTGCAAGCATTCTCCGGATTGAACTTGAATGCCACAGCCCAGCGAGGAGACTTGGCTGTATAACCGAGATTTAACTGCTGGCGGAGGGAGTTAACTTTAAAGACGAGTCCATCGGTTGCAACAGGAAGCTCCTTTCTCGCCGAATCCCAATAGTCGATATAAGCATCCACTTCCTCCACGGTATGAAGAATCTTCATTTCACCAGACACCTTAAAACCCCAACGACGAGCCGCCTCCATATTTGCGTAATGAGTATCGTAAGGAAGATTATCCGAAAGCAGGTAATAGAATATTGCATCGAGCTTTCGCTTCGCTACCTCCCGAGGATCTTGAGTCTTAAGAGTGCCACTTGCAGCATTACGAGGATTTGCAAAAAGAGGTTCCTCATTATATTCTCTCTCTTTGTTAAGCTCATCAAACACTTTCCATGGCATTAGAATCTCGCCGCGAATCTCAAATTTTTCAGGCCAATCACCAGGTTGGAGAACAAGAGGAATAGTACGGATAGTCTTAACGTTAGCCGTGACGTCATCACCCTGAGTGCCATCGCCACGGGTCACAGCCCTGACAAGACGTCCACCTTCATACGTCAGCGAAATGGAAGTGCCATCATACTTCATTTCCCCAGTGATTTCAAAACTTTCTCCTTCAAGTCCCTTTTTTACCCGATCAAACCATTCATCCACCTCCCCAATGCTATAGGTATTGGCGAGAGAGAGCATAGGACGATCATGAGTGATATGCTCAAACCCTTTGGTCAGGTCAGAACCTACTCGCTGTGTGGGAGAAAGAGGGTCATGGAGTTCGGGATGCTCTTTCTCGAGAGCCTCAAGTTCCTTCATCAGCAAATCAAATTCCTTGTCACTGATTTCCGGAGAGTTTAGTACATAATAGTTATGATTATGCCTGTTGAGCTCACTGCGAAGCTCCAAGATTCTTTCTTCAGCATTCATGCCTCATTCTTTATTAAGTCATATTTAATATCCCACAAAAACAGGGCTTCCCCCGGCATTGACTGCCCGGCAGCGCATCTGTCTTTTCTATCTATAACATTTCGAAATTGCTCCAACGTCATCTTACCTCTACCGACTTCGACAAGAGTCCCGACTATTGCGCGCACCATATTTCTGAGAAACCGGTCAGCACTGATCGTGAATACAGCCATATTGCCATCCATTTTCCACTCAGCTTTCGAAACATGGCAGATGTTGGTCTTAGCATCGCTGTGGAGCTTGGCAAATGAAGTGAAATCTTCAGTATTCAGCAGGAGCCTTGCCGCGTCATTCATCTTATCTAAGTCAAGCCTATTCGGACAAAACCAGCTTAGAGGATAAAAAAACGGTGTCTTCTCAAATGCAACGAAATACTTATACGTACGTTCATAGGCATCAAAACGGGCATGAGCATCGTCGGCAACCTTAAATATATCATAGATGGCAATGTCCCTGCCGACAAGACGATTGAGTGAAACAAGAAGCCTTCCCTTGTCAGGAAGAATACCGTCATAATCAAAATGGGCATACATAGTGCGAGCGTTGACACCGGTATCAGTCCGACCGGCACCAACGATTGACACAGGAACCCGGAGAACAGTAGAAAAAGCCTTTTCCACTTCCTCCTGGACGCTCACAGCGTTAGGCTGAATTTGCCAGCCATGAAAAGGAGCACCACGAAAGCCCAATCTGATAAAATATCGGCTCATCAGTATCTCTCAAGATAAGTGATTCCGTAAAGTCCGGATTTGTAGATATTCAGAAATTGTCGACCTTCCTCAGCCGTAATCTTTCCGGCTTTCATAGACTTGGAGACCCAAGTCTCAAGATTGCGTACAAGTTTCTTCGGGTTGTACTCCACATAGTCGAGCACGTCAGCTACGGGTTCGCCATCAATGACTTGTTCGATCTCATAACCGTCTTTATCACAAGTGATGTGGACAGCTGCAGTGTCTCCAAACAAATTGTGAAGATCGCCAAGGATCTCCTGATATGCACCCACAAGGAAGATACCTATATAATATGGCTCCCCTGGCTTCAACTGATGCACAGGCAAAGAATGGCTCACACCCTGGGGAGCTACGAAACGATTGATCTTGCCATCTGAATCGCATGTAACATCCTGTATTGTACACTCCCGAGTCGGTTTCTCATCCAAGCGGCTTATCGGCATTGTCGGGAACATCTGGTCGATAGCCCATGTGTCGGGAAGCGACTGGAATAAAGAGAAATTGCAAAAGTATTTTTCAGGGAGCATACGAGCCACCTTTCTCAATTCTTCAGGTGGATGCTTCATGCTCTTGGTAATGTCATGCACGTCGCGAGCCACGCTCCAGAAAAGTTTCTCAATCTGAGCCCTTGTAGTGAGGTCGAGCAGCCCAAGGCTGAAGAGTTCAAGAGCTTCCTCACGAATTTGCAAAGCATCATGCCAATCCTCAAAAACACGGGAAGAATCTATCTTATCCCATATGTTATATAATTCACGAGTAAGTTCGTGAGCTCCATCCGGAAGTTCATCATTGTCATTCCAGATAGGAAGCTGGGTAGTCTCAAGAGTCTCGATGATCAGCACGGAGTGATGGGCTGTCATAGAACGACCGGACTCCGTGATAATATTAGGCTGACGGAGATTGTTTTTCCGGCAGACGTCCACAAGGGCAGACACAGCATCATTAGCATACTCCTGGATAGAATAATTCATAGAGTTTTCTCCAGATGAAGAGCGAGTGCCGTCGTAATCGACGCCCAGTCCACCGCCAATATCGACGAAGTCAATGTCGAATCCGGACTTAGAAAGCTGCACATAGAATTGCATGGCTTCCCTGAGAGCATTCTTTATGCGACGAATCTTTGTAATCTGGCTACCGATATGGAAGTGGATCAGCTTCAGACAGTCTTTCATTTTATTTTTCTCAAGGAATTCAAGAGCATCAAGAAGTTCACTTGAATTAAGACCAAATTTGCTCACATCCCCACCAGATTCCTCCCACTTGCCACTTCCTGCGGAAGTAAGCTTGATACGGATACCTATATTGGGATTAACCTTCAGACGCTTAGCCACCTTCATAATGAGCCTTAGCTCATTGAGTTTCTCAACAACAAGATATATCCTTCTGCCCATCTTCTGAGCGAGAAGAGCAAGCTCAACATAATCTTCGTCCTTATAGCCATTGCAGACCACAAGGGAATTTTCATGAGTGTTTACTGCAAGGACGGCATGGAGCTCAGGTTTAGAACCGGCTTCAAGACCGATATTATATTTATTGCCGTGGCTTACAATTTCTTCAACCACCTGACGCATCTGGTTTACCTTAATCGGGTAGACCAGATAGCTTTGACCTTCAAATTTATACTCTTTGCTTGCAGTCTTAAAGCAACTTGTGATCTTACGAATCCTATCATCAAGAATATCCGGAAACCTCAGAAGCATCGGTGCTGAAATATCGCGAAGCTTAAGCTCATCAAGCACCTTACGGATATCGACCGGAGCGTAACCAGCCTTAGGAGTCACTTGAACGTGGCCTTCTTCATTTATACTGAAATATGAAAGTCCCCAACCTTGAATGTTATATAATTCACTTGAATCTTCTATTCTCCACTTCCTCATTTTCTTGAGAATTAAAAGGTTTTAAAGTTTAAAAGTATAAGCGGGTTAAGCCTGATTCGGGCGTCCTAAGATTTCAAATATCCTGGCATATATCTCAGTTCGCTTACGGGCTATATTGAACTTGTCTGTGTACTGACGAGTACGGAGAGAACCTTCCACATAAAGCTTCATTCCTTTCTTTATGTATCGCTCGGCATATACGGCTTGCTCGCCTGTCATGACAATATTGTGCCATTCCGTCACCTCAGTATTGCCCCGGAGTTCATTGGTAGCAAGAGAAAAATAAGCCACCGGAAAATCCTTCTCAGGATACCGGACATCGGGATCCCCTCCAACGTTCCCAATAAGGATAACTTTATTAACACTCATAACGACTTAGAATTTATGTGCCTTTAAATATAATCCGGTGCGTTCATGCAGCCCGAACAAAAGATTCATTATATGGACAGCGTCTCCGGCTCCTCCACGCATTCGACAATCTGCGATTACAGTGACAGTCAGACGATCGCTCTTCTGCTTTTGTAGAGTGACAAGAGTCTTTTGTGTCCCTTCCACTTCATATCCCGGCATTGCACTTGCAACCATAAACGTGAAATTATGGTCGTCGTAGCAATCATCAAATAACTTGAAAACTTCTGTAATATCCAGAGTGCATGGAATCTCCACCACTACCTTAAGCCCCCTTTCTGAGATTTCTTCATCAAGACGGTGAAGCCGGATATCACCACTAAATGAATTTTGCGTCTTACCGAGAACATACAGGATTTCCTGACGCACCATATTCATTTTCTCTTCAGTCACAATATCCGAAGGACATACATATTCGACAATGATATCACCCTTCAAAAGGAGATGTCGGGCCAGAGGATAAAGACCAATAATGGCGGCAGCCGCCACAGATCTGGGCACCACAGCCCTACGGCATCCTCTTACAAGCTGCTTCCTATTGATCTCAGGAAGGCCATATGCCATGTCGAGTGCATCAAAATCAAGTGACGGACAATGCGACATATCTATTATCCTGAGATCGGGCCATCTGTCAGTATTCATTCTGAAACGATCAGCCACGTCGGAATGCGCATCGATAAAAATCACATCAAGATTTTTTGGATTTATGTCGGGAGAAAATTCAAGATCACATTCTCCTGCCAGACCATGATGCACAGATGAAACTTTTCGCCCGACCTTACCCGGAGCGAAAGCACTCACAAGCTCCACATCAGGATGATTTATAAGAATGCGAATCAATTCACCAGCCATCGCAGTGTCAGCACCTGCTATTCCAACTCTAATCATTATGCTTAATTTTTAACAGGAACAATCATAGAAAGCAACTCGGCAGCTTTTTCATGGGAGACCCCCTCCCTAAGCACAATGAAGACGGTATTAGCACCCGCAATCGTGCCCGCAATCTCCGGGGCATTGAGCATGTCGATATCATAAGCTATGCCTGACGCATATCCATTTCTGGTGAGCATCACACCGATATTATTGGAAAACTCAAGAGAAATAAAGCCATTCCCTGCATGTCGCGAAAAATCTACCGTCCTTCTTGTTCCGGAAGCAATCTTAGATGTAAGAGCGTCGGGAAGCATATATGCATATTCACCATGATCAAGTGGGACCTTAGTGGTCTTCAACATCTTAAGGTCACGAGAAAGCGTAGCTTGCGTCACAAATATACCCTTTTCGGCAAGCATCTTAAGAAGTTCCTCCTGACTTCCTACATTATTATTCTTAATGATCTCAATAAGATGCTCAATTCTGTCGTTTTTTCTACTCATGGCTTATGGCTTATTTATCAGCACTATTGTGCCTTCTGTCAATTTCCATTTTAATCTCGCCGGCTTTCTCATAGTCTTCATCCCTGACAGCTTTCTCCATCATTCGCTGCAGGTCTTCAATGCTTTCGTCAGCAAAAGACTTACCCACCGGATTTTTAACACGCTCAATGGCACTTTTGACGGGAATCGACTGTCGTGAGGCAACCCGTCTTTGTTTCGCATCAAATGAATCCCTCTCAATTCCGCATTTTTCGAGCAACTCCTTGGTGGTGAATATCGGAGCTTCAGCCCGCATGGCGAGAGCTATAGCATCGCTTGATC
The DNA here is from genome assembly GCA_029060285.1 of Muribaculaceae bacterium. GTDB lineage: Bacteria > Bacteroidota > Bacteroidia > Bacteroidales > Muribaculaceae > Lepagella. Next base: position 10,056 of record JAIDUH010000069.1, read on the forward strand.
GCCCATCTAAAACCTTTGTTGTGTTTCCATTCGTAAAGGTAACATCTGCAGTAAAGATACCATTCTCAAGCTGCCTGATGACCACTGATTCAATATTTATGCCAAAAGAACTCAAAATTTCAGAAGCAAACTCATGAGTGAGCGGACGCGGAGTCTTAATCTTCTGAAGCAGGCACTCTATAGATTGGGCCTCATTATAGCCAATGATGATTGGAAGACGACGACTGCCACCATCCTCTTCAAGAACCATCGCATACATACCGTTTTCGATCTGATTGTATGTGATACCGACTACGTTAAGCCTTACCAATTCATTTTCCATTGTCTGATAATATTAATGTCAGTACTAATTATTTCATCGATTCGCTATCATTCCCGAACCGAGACAAATCTTCCTGTCGGGAGTATAGATTATGGAGTATTGACCCGGGGCAATCCCTTGCACATCACGTTCGGACTTTATCAAATACCTGCCATCATCAGCAAGATGCAATTCTCCATCAAAAAATTCAGGTGTATGCCGGGTCTTAAAAGAAACGTGAATCGATCCGTCGTCGTTTTTACTCATAATATCAGATTCAAAAGGATTGAGTGTGATCCAATGCATCTCATCCATATAAATCTCCTTTCCATATTGGAGTTTTGTGTCGTAGCCACGACTTACATAGACCACATTATCCCTGATATTTTTCCTGACGACGAACCATGGGCCTCCCCCAAGACCGAGACCTTTACGCTGCCCAATCGTATAGAACCAATACCCTTTATGCTCCCCTATCTTCTTACCGGTCTCAATTTCTATAACAGGACCTTTCTTTGTGCCAAGCTTCCGCTCAAGGAAATCCCGATAGTCGATCTTTCCAAGAAAGCAAATTCCCTGGCTGTCTTTTCTCGAGGCATTTGGAAGCTTTGCTTCCTTGGCAGCCTCACGAACCTCTTCCTTTGTCATGTCGCCAAGAGGGAACAAGATATGAGAAAGCTGGTCGTAGCTTATCTGAGCAAGAAAATCAGTTTGATCTTTCACTGGGTCGGGTGCGGTAGCAAGCCAAAATTTGCCATCTTTTTCCAACACCTTGGCATAATGCCCGGTCGCGGTCTTATCAAACTCATGCCCCCAACGGTCTTCAAAAAAACCAAATTTGATTATCTTGTTGCACATCATATCAGGATGAGGCGTCAGACCTTCCTTAACAGTGCGGAGAGAATATTCCATCACGTATTCCCAATATTCCTCATGAAGAGACACGACCTTAAAGGGAAGACCATACTTCTTGGCAATCAGGGTACACATCTCGATATCCTCTTCAGCAGTACACTCTCCCTCTCCATTATCCATACTTATGCGGATATAGAAGAGATGCAAATCGTGCCCCTCTTTGTAAAGCCGATCGACGGTCACCGCACTGTCGACTCCCCCGGATATAAGAACTGCAATTTTCAAGGTGTTTAATCGTTTAATCGTTTATTGATATAATGATGGGATCCTTACACTTCTTCAAGTTCATCTTCACTGTGATCTGACGAATGCAGAAGATGGAGCGAAAGGAAATAATCAACTGAAATTTTGCCCGGACCGACAAGTATCAGAAAGAAAAAAATCCCGAGGAACATTATCGGAAGATAACCCGGCTGCTCCCAACTCAAAAGATATGAGGCCTTGGTGGCAACATCATGGAGTAAATGATACTCAGCCAAAATCATTGCGACAAACGGGGGAAGAATCATAATTCTTGTAAGAAACCCAAACATTATGAATACACTGCACCCTACCTCTATGCAAATCATGGTCCAAAGAGAAGCCTCAGGAGTCAAGCCTAAAACCGCAGGAAAAGACTGAGCAAGCATCTCTGCATCTCCAATCTGGCGGATACCAAACTGCAAAAGCATTATTCCAACAAAAAGACGCAAAAACAGCCGACCAAGATTGGTATAACTGTATCCGGTCGTAGTCACATATATTTTCTTGGGAAGTCCGAGAACTTTCTTTCTATACATTGTCATTCAATTTTTGGGAAAAACAACAGCTTATTGTATCAAAGACAAGGCAGAAGACATTGCCGAGACAGCTCCAATATGTTTATTGACAACTTTACCGGAAGCGTCAACCACATATATTTCCGGAACATTGCGGATGTCATAAATGTCAGAGACTGTATCGGAAGCACCAACAGTCCAAGTCTTCGGAAAATCAGTTACCTTAGACTCCCATCCGGAGTCCGGATCAGGGATAATGAAAAGTACATTGATCTTTCCATCTGTCACAGCCTTATTGAACTGCACGTTGGATTGCATCTTCAGTTTACCCATGCGGCATTCATCGCAGTCGGGATCTCCGAAAATGATAATTGTAGGGGTATTCATGGGAAAATACTGCGCCTTATCGCCATTTGGGCGCACGAAATCAAAAGAAGCCGGCACTTTTCCGAAAAGCGAGTTTTCCAGTTGTTTGAGTTGCTGCTCATATCGATCCCTTTTAGATTTAGGAAACTTCTTATTGGTCAAAGCGGAGCTGAGTATCCTTGCGTAAAGTTCGTCAATCCAAAATTCAGCACGAGGACCATAAACTGTCTCTTCGGCAGCCTTTGTCATCTGATAAAGAAGCATCGGATTCTTCTGAAGATTTTTCATCAGCTTATCTAAAGAAGCCGTAACCTTTTCTTTTGCAGCATACTGACACGTACTGGCATAAACATAGAAAGCATGGTTGAGCTTGGTCTGGTCAACAGCATCCTTAGACTTCAGATCAAGCGGATTCCAAAAGTTTTCGGCAAGCCAATTGCATTTATCCGTAAATGATGTGATTTCTTCCGGTGCGACCGGATATTCAAAAAGGGGTTCAATATACATGACACCGGGCTCTATGAGCTCGGTAGAGTCATTGACAAGTTGAGCTGATGACATGATCGAACACCCCATCAGCATTGCTGCAACAACCAATATTTTTAATTTCATTTCAGTTCTTTGTTTGATTGATTAGAGAATCAAGGGGTTTCCTTACTATTGCACGAAGTTTCCACCCTCTACGTTTCATTGCCCTTTCAATAGCCGGCCTAAGCTCTTCAGCCACGGATCCAATAAAGCCAATGCCCTCTTCTTTAAGTTCCGAATCAGAATATGAAGTGAACTCCCTGTCAAAAAATCTTTCTGTCTGAGACTCCACCAGGGAACTTACATATGGATGGGAAATATTTTCGAGGATAAATGGCATAAAACCGGAAATCCATCTGTTAGGGTTAGTCTTTCTGTAAAGATTTTCCACGACTTCACTGACCGACAATGCATATTTATCGTCAAACTTATCAATGATATCCTGAGGAGCAATTTTCTTATAGACATCTGACAAAAGACGACGGCAATATGCCACACCTCCACCCTCATCATCAAGGAGATAGCCCAGAGAAGCAGATTTACGGTCGATCGATTTCCCATCATAATGACAAGAATTACTTCCTGTGCCCATGATGCAAGCGATGCCCGGCTCATTACAGAGCAAAGCCTTAGCCGCACCTGCCATGTCGCTGTCGGCCTTGATGTCGCGACAATTAAACATCTCAGACAAGATGGTCTCCATCTTGCTTGCAATGACCGGGGATCCAATGCCGGCACCAAAGAATCTTATCTCATCGAAAGTTTCTCCCAGCGAAGCTCTCACCAGTCGAAGTTCTTCCTCTATCATGTCAACGTCGTTATGCAACGGACTTATCCCAATGCCCGTGTAATATTCTACCTCTTCTCCGGAACTTTTTCCGATAGAGAGACTTACCCAATCTGTCTTTGTAGCGCCGGCATCGGCTATGAGTATTTTCATGCTCTTTCCTTATTGTGAAGTTGTTTCGGCTTAAGTGTATATTATTCTACAAAATTAATCAAAATTCATTAAATATACAAATTATATAAATCCAACTTATAGTATTTTTCATTCGAATAATTAATTTTTACATTTTTTAGGAAAAAAGCATTGTGTTTACACATATTTTTGTTAACTTTGTAATCGTTAGCAATACCCGTTTCAGACAACACAACCTTAAATTTAAAACATGCGAACGAAACAACTAATCAATCGGTGCGCATTGTATGCCCTATTGACAAGCGGCATCCTTTCCGTATCCGTATCAGCTTCGGGAAAATGGAACACAGCAGATGGACTGAGTCCATATTTTTCCGTCCCTTCCACGACAAACGCCACTCCAAATTCTGACGGATTTATCGGCAGATGGCTTATGCTCGAACCCATTGACAAACCCAACAGGAGCAACACTGTCTTTACCGACAGCTATCTGCGAGAAGCATTAAATCTTAAGAATTTCCCAGGACAACCTACAGTCTTGCCAAAAGATGGACAAAAGGTAAAAATAGGCAAAGAGACTCTTAAGTGGCATTCTCTCGACAGCAAACTATTCAATGTGAAGCTTTTCAGATTCGCCACCGGCATGGAAAAGCAATATTATGGCGTGATATTCTGGGTTGTCACCGCCATTGATTGCGAGGAGGATATCCCCAATGTCAGAATGTCGGTAGGTTCTAATTCAGGATCGATCTGGTGGCTCAATGGAGAAGAAGCCGTAATTCTATCCGGCGACCGCAGAATGGTCATGGACGACTGCATGTCAAAGCGCCTTACGCTCAAGAAAGGACGCAATCTTATCACGGGAGCAATCATCAACGGCCCCGGCATGAGCGATTTCTGCCTCCGCTTCATCAATGAGGACGGGAAACCGGTCACTAACTTCACAATCAGCAATCTCTAACACCATGAAATCCAAGAAACGCATATTTTTACCAGTGGCACTCTTGTGTCTCACTGCAGCCGGCATACATGCACAAACAGGCGAACCATATATACATGACCCCTCAACCATCATGAAATGTGATGGAAAATATTACACATTCGGCACCGGAGGTGGAGGACTAATCTCTGAAGACGGCTATCATTGGCACGGTGGAGGAGTCAGACCAGGACGAGGAGCCGCTCCGGATGTATTAAAGATAGGAGATCGCTATTTAATAGCATATAGCGCTACCGGCGGCGGACTCGGGGGTGGACACAGCGGCAAGGTCCTAACCATGTGGAATAAGACCCTTGACCCGAATTCACCTGATTTTGAATACTCAGAACCCATTGAAGTGGCTTATTCTGAAGAAAATGAGGACTGTGATGCCATCGACCCCGGACTCCTTCTCGATCCTACCACCGGCAGGCTATGGCTTTCATACGGCACATATTTTGGCTTTATCCGCCTTGTGGAATTGGATCCCGCAACAGGGGCACGAAAGGAAGGGAACGAACCTATCAATATCGCCATCGATTGCGAGGCGACCGACCTGCTTTATCGCGACGGATGGTATTATCTCCTCGGCACCCATGGCACTTGCTGCGACGGACCTAACTCTACCTACAACATCGTGGTAGGAAGATCGCGAAACGTAGAAGGACCTTATCTCGACAATATGGGACGAGATATGCTCGAAGGAGGAGGAAAAATGGTAGCAAGCTCAGGCAACCGCAAGACAGGAGCAGGACATTTTGGAAGATATATAGAAGATGACGGAGTGGAGAAGATGTCGCTTCACTATGAAGCTGACTTCGACAAGGGTGGCAGAAGTGTGCTTGCAGTCCTACCTCTTCTCTGGAAAAATGACTGGCCCGTAGCAGGGGAACCTTTTGTAGAAGATACATATGAAATAGAATCCGAGCGCCGTGGCTACGGGCTGGAATTGGCAGTGGATTTCGTAAGGATGAAAGGAGGGCTCCACCGTTTTTGGGAGCCACTGCAAGAACCAATAGAACCCCTCCCCGACCAAAAACTTGAAGATGTCATCGACACTTGGCCTTCGGGAGACATCGACGTAAGGATTGGAGACTATATGTTCCGTCCACACCAGAAATGGACTGTCACTGCAGTTCCTGACGCAGGAGGATATCTGGGAGCTCCTTACTATAAGATCACGATAGAAGGGACTGACAGGGCACTTTGCGCAACTGCCGACAAAGAAGTGTCCACAGTAGAACATTTCTCGGGAGCTGACGAACAACTTTGGCGCATAGAGCAACTCATAGACGGGACTTACAGAATCATGCCGAAGGCAATCCCCGGATGTGATGAAGAGCTCGTGCTCGTCTCCATAGCCGACAGCACCCCATCGTTAGGGAAGTTTGATTTCTCAAGTGACAATTCTAAGTGGAACTTCAGAAAACGCTGAGCAGGAATATATAATTCATAATGAAGTTGCTTAAACTTCAATGTATAATTGACATATATGAAAAAGATTTTTTGTATCGGGATGTTGAGTGCCGGCGCGACCCTCATTTCAGCACAGAATCCAATCATACACGACCAGTTTACGGCAGATCCCACAGCGAGGGTCTTCAAGGGAAAGATGTATCTCTATCCATCGCATGACATAGTCAGTCCGGTGGATGAGCTGAAAGAGTGGTTTTGCATGGAAGACTATCACGTTTTTTCCTCCGACAATCTTGTGGATTGGACTGACCATGGAGTCATACTCACACAAAATTCCATCCCTTGGGTGAAACCTGACTCATATGCAATGTGGGCTCCAGACTGCGTTGAGAAAGATGGCCGTTATTATTTCTATTTCCCTGCTTCTCCTAAAGATATGGAAAGAGGATTTGGCATAGGGGTAGCCGTCGCCAATGAACCAGAGGGTCCCTTTATGGCCATGCCACGACCTATAAAAGGAGTAATGGGCATAGACCCCTGTGTACTGGTAGACGATGACGGTAAAAGCTATATATATTGGAGCGGGATGGGAATTTCGGTAGCTCCATTGAAAGACAACATGATGGAACTCGATGGAGAACCAACGAGAATACAAGGTCTGCCGGAAGGATTCAAGGAGGGTCCATTTGCTTTTAAACGCAACGGCATTTATTACCTTACTTTTCCCTGGGTCAAAGACAAGACCGAAACCCTTGCATATGCCATCGCCGACAATCCATTCGGACCCTTCGAATTCAAAGGTCTGATCATGGATGAGTCTCCGACGGGATGCTGGACCAATCATCATTCCCTTGTAGAGAAAGAAGGAGAATGGTATCTCTTCTATCATCACAATGATTACTCTCCGGACATGGACAAGCGGCGTTCGGCAAGGATAGATAAAGTGACATTCAATCCTGATGGCACTATAAATAAGGTGAAGCCGACTCTCAGGGGTGTCGGCAATAGCGATGCAAGAAAGAGAATCCAGATCGACAGATACAGTGAAATAAGCCCCAAAGGTGTTGATGTAAAGTATCTTGACCCCAAAGATACATTCAAAGGCTGGGCTGCGACATTTTCGAAGGCCGGATCTTGGCTTCAATATGATCGTGTAGATTTCGGCAATCGTCCGGTCAAGGAAGTGACCATGAAAATTAAGAGTCATAAAGGCTGCACCTTCAAGATCAGCGACAGTGATGGAAAGCTGATTGCCAATGTCTCGGTAAAGCCGGCAAATGATTGGCAAACCGTGAGTGTCCCCGTTTCCTATTCTCCTGAGGGAATTGCCGATCTCAAATTGACAATGACCAAAGGATCCAACGCAGAAATTGACTGGGTGGGTTTCGATGCTCTTCCGATGGAAGGAGGAGGCATGGCATCCGGAGAGTATAGAAACTACTTCAAAGATCTCGGATATTCCGACAAGGAAGTCAAGGATAAGCTAAATGAAATTTTTGAAGGGGTATTTTATGGTCCGAACAAAGTGTATTTTGAAACTGATGATTCCACTGCCTATATAAGCGACCTGAAAAATCATGATGTCCGCACTGAGGGGATGTCTTATGGCATGATGATTGCAGTGCAACTTGACAAGAAAGATATTTTCGACAAGCTGTGGAGATGGGCAAAAAAATATATGCAGCATCAGGAAGGACCCAGCGACGGATATTTTGCATGGAGCTGCAAGACAGACGGCACTCCCAATTCTCTCGGTTCGGCATCGGATGGAGAACTCTTCTTCATCACTTCCTTGATATTCGCATCCAACCGTTGGGGTAACGATTCAGGAATAGACTATCTAAGTGAAGCGCGCAACATCCTTGACAAATCTATGCAAAAGACAGGAATGGACCGCGTATCGCCACTCATCAACATAGAGGAAAAGCTCATCACTTTCACTCCCGACCCATGGGGAGGCAGCTACACCGATCCTTCTTATAATATCCCCGCATTCTATGACGTCTGGGCCAAATGGGCAAACGACGGACGAAGCAATTTCTGGAAATCTTGTGCAGATAAAAGCAGAAGCTACCTACAAAAAGCTACACATCCAAAGACTGGACTAACCTCTGATTATTCCTCATTTGACGGTTCACCACGAGGCAGCCGGTTCTTAATAGGAGATGATTTTCGATTCGATTCCTGGAGAGTGCCTCTCAACATCGCCATCGATTATGCCTGGAGTGGCGCTGATGCAGACTGGCAACGTGACTATGCAGACAGGATTCAAGACTTCTTCTACAACGAGGGTATAGACACGTTCGTAGATCAGTATAAAACAGACGGAAGTGCAGTAGAAAGAGTACTCCGGGCAGGAGAACATCAGGCACTAAGACATTCCGTAGGGCTTGTCAGCACATTGGGCGCAGCATCATTGGCAGCCACGGATCCAAAATCGCGTGAATTTGCATCGCGTCTTTGGGACTCGAAGCACGAACCCTATGAAGATGGGTATTTTGATGCATATTATGATGGCCTGCTCCGCCTATTCTCCTTCATGCTCTTAAGCGGCAACTACAGGGCAATTCCCCCATCTGTCTAAGACGCAACCATATAAAGAAAGCAGCCTCCGCATCATCGGAGGCTGCTTTCTTTATAAATGATTCTTATTCAGCCATAAGCTTAAGTGATTGCCTCTCTATCAATGATATCGTATCCTGTTGAGCTTTCAAGGTCTTCAGTTGCTCTTTAAACGGAGTTTCGTCGTAGCGAAGGAAAATACGTATCAGGTCTTTCCAAGGAATCTTGACCGGAGAGGGGAGGTTGAGATTATCGCCAATAAGCCTGAATACAGCCTTTACCATAGAAGCAAATTCAATATCAGAAATTCCTTCTTTCAAACACCAAGCACAAGCATAGGCATCAGACCTCGTAACAAGACCTCTGGCTTCAGCTTTCTCAAGGACTGACTCAAATATCCTTATGGCATGCCGCATGTTGGTCTGTTTATGCTCAAGATCTGATATAATAGCCACATTTGCAGCCATGCGATTCAAGAATGAGTCATATGCTTCCTGAGTGAAGGCAGTACGGATATGTGGATAAACGATATCCTCAGGCTCTCCAACTGATTCAGGAATTGATTTGCCTGCAATATAGTCTCTATACGCAGCCGACATAATTCTCAAAGCCACACATGCCACATCATGAGGAGATTCATCTTCGTGGAGAGATATCCAAAAGGGCCAGAACGTACGGTCATTGTCATTGTCTGTGTCGCGAAGGCGGCTTGAAAAATCCTTTTCCGGGAATACATTATTTAAGCGGCGCAATGCCAATGGCATGACCTTATTCCACTCTTCAAGGGCTTCCTTGGTTTCCACGTCATGGTCAAAACCTGGAAGGGTCAAAGACCGGCAGCCGAAATAAATGCCATGCGACGGATGATAGATGTCGTATTCAAGCAAAAGGTCGTAACGGCGATGTCCGTCGCCACTTACTACAGACTCCTCCCAATGCTCTATATAACGCGGAGACCCAGAACGAAGTATGACTTCCGCATCACTATTTGCCGGGAGAAAATCCTTCAACCTCTCAATATGATGTATTGATGCCCGGTTGGTCCAATAATATTTATCAGGATTCATCGTCTATGACATACGGTCTCTGTAGTCTTCGTAGGTGAACTCCCGAAGCAGTATCGGGTCGCCTTCTTTGGGTTGAAGCCAGATGGATGGATGCTGAATACCGTTGAACATATTGGTCTTCACAGTGGTGTAATGGTTCATGTCGCAGAGGGTAAGCTTATCTCCAGCCTTCAAAGGCCGTGCGAAATCCCAATCACCTACAAAGTCGCCGCTCAGGCATGAATTACCTCCAAGTCTATATGTATGACGCACAGAGTCGCCGAAATGATGGTCGCCAGTGCGAAGGTCTGTGTTTTCCTCTTCCGGCAAAGACTCAGCTATGACAGGCTTATATGGCATCTCCAAGCAGTCGGGCATATGGCAGGCAAAAGATGCATCGATGATAGCAGTCTTTATTCCTGCATCTTCAACCACATCGAGTACTTTTGTGATCAAATCACCGGTTTGCCACATAAAGGCACTTCCCGGCTCCATAATGATCTGCAAGTTGGGATATTCCTCATGAAGACCCCTCATCAGAGAAATGAGGAAGTCAATGTCGTAGCCCTTACGGGTCATAAGGTGTCCCCCACCCATGTTGAGCCACTTCACTTGCGGCAACAAATGACCATATTGCTCTTTGAGCGCATCGAGCACCTTCGCCAGGTCATGGCTATCAGATTCACAAAGTGCATGGAAATGAAGGCCCTCAATTCCATCCGGAAGCCCATCTTCAAGAGCAGAAGCAGATTCTCCGAACCGGGATCCCGGAACACAAGGATTGTATATGTCAGTCTCAATTACGCTGCAATGAGGATTGACACGAAGTCCGGCACTGACTTTTCTATCAGGATGAGCCTCATTCCATTCTTCAATCCGGGATTTAAAGCGATGGAACTGAGCCAAAGAGTTAAACGTGATATGACTGCAACCAGCGAGAAACCTTGGAAATGTCTCGTCGGTGTAGACAGGGCAATATGCGTGCACATCATTGCCGAGATAATCCAGAGAGAGCTGCATCTCATTGAGAGAACTCGCAGTGCTCGATGAAAAATATTTCTTGACAATCGGGAATGTCTTCCATAGGGCATTCGCCTTGAAAGCCATAATGATTTTTACGTCGGCTTCCTCCTCTACTTTTCGAAGGAGCTCAAGATTGCGTTCGATCCTATCCTCGTAGACAATATAATAAGGTGTTGTGGGCATTTTCATTTAACCGTTTAACGTTTGATTTAGAAGTCGATTTTGCCTTGTTTTGCTGCTTCGAGCATCTTTGTGCCCGGCATCAAGAAAACTTCAAGCCGACGATTTTTATCTCTATTTTCAATGGAGGTATTCGGAACGAGAGGAGCTTCATCGCCAAACGCATATGAGAAAGTGAAAGAAGTGTCGGCACCTTGATTTTCAAACCACTCAGTGACTGCATCCACTCTATCGGCAGTAATATTGTCACGATACTGAACGGAACCGGTATTGTCCGTATGCATGACAAGGAGCACACGAAACATATCCGGATCTTTCATATATCTTTTGATTGGATTAAGATATTTGGAAGCACCCTCTGAAAGATCTGTGGAATTAGGAGCGAAGAGTTCACTGGAGGGAATAGTAATCAGTATCACCTCCTTCTTTCTATATGCCTCTATGCTGCACTTCCCTTGTTTGGGAGATAACGGGCCATTCATAAGTTTCTGTCTTGCCTCAAGATCTTGAAACTTACGGATTAGTTCAGCTGCCTTAGGCTCAGATGAGAGGTCGACAGACTTTATCATCTGAGCGAAAGTCATATCTTCAAGGTTTTCTTGGGCTGAAGCAGAGATGCCAAACAATCCAAAGACGAACAGTAAATATAATAATCTGCAAATTTTCATATATTTCTTATTGAGATCACGCAATTAGCTTAAAGCACCCCACCTAAGCAACTCGACTCAGGCGAGGAATCTATCAAGCCATTCATATGTCAGTTTAAATCGAGGAGACCTTCGGGGAGGTTCATATGAATGGTCTTGGAGTCCTCGTCCATTTTCTCTATGAAATCTTCTGTAAGAGGAATGTAGACGGTATTACCCACAGGCGTTTCAACAATGAAGAGTTCGTTTTCGGTATTTGTATCAATTTCTACCACCTTGCCGATTACCCCAGCATCTTTATCTTCAATAGTCCATCCGATAAGATCATCATAGAGAGCATATTCCTCATCGAAATTCTCGAGCATAAATTCCTTAAGTCGCTCACGCAGAGCATAGACTGTCTTATTGACAAGTTTCTTTGCCTCAATCTCGCTTTCTATACCTTCAAATTTGACCAGATAGGAAAAAGAACCTTTAGTGCGCACACTCTCTGCATAAAACGGCACGTAGATTCCATCTATGTCAAGAATAGCTGGATTCCCTTCCTCAAGATAACCCGGGTCTATGTCGAGCACCAAATTCATCTCTCCTTTAAGAGCATGAGTCTTCAGAAGTTTTCCTACTGAAGTGATTTCGTCTTCCTTTATCATCAGTTTCTGAATATTTTTGCCCCGAGAGAGTTGAGGCGTTCATCAATATGCTCATATCCCCTGTCGATCTGGTCGATATTCTCAATGCGGCTCGTCCCCTTAGCAGACATAGCTGCCATAAGAAGCGCAATACCAGCCCTGATATCAGGGCTTACCATACGGGCAGCCTTCAGAGAATTGAATTTTCCACTTCCAATGACAGCCGCCCTATGAGGGTCACACAGAATGATCCTTGCACCCATATCAATCAGCTTGTCGACAAAGAAAAGACGGCTTTCAAACATCTTTTGATGGATAAGCACGCTTCCCTTGGCTTGTGTAGCTGCCACAAGGAAAATACTTAAAAGGTCGGGAGAAAGTCCGGGCCATGTGGCATCAGCAATCGTCATTATCGAACCATCAATAAATGTCTCTATCTCATATATTTCTTTCTGATTAATGACAATATCATCGCCCCTGACACTGAGATTGATTCCAAGACGGGAGAACGCATCGGGGATTATGCCAAGATCCCGCACACCGACATTCTTAAGCGTAAGATTGCTGCCAGTCATAGCTGCGATGCCTATGAAACTTCCCACCTCAATCATATCAGGAAGAAGACGATGGTTAGCACCCCACAGGGATTCGACTCCAGTGATGGTCAGCAGGTTACTCCCGATTCCATCAATTTTTGCACCCATACGAACAAGCATTCGGCAAAGTTGCTGCACATATGGTTCGCATGCGGCATTGTAGATGGTAGTCTTTCCCTTTGCAAGGACAGCCGCCATGACAAGATTAGCAGTACCGGTCACAGAAGCCTCATCGAGAAGCATATAGACGCCATTAAGACCACCGGGCGCAGTAATATTGTAGACACGTTTTGAAGAATCATAATCAAATTTTCCTCCAAGCCTTTCTAAACCTACAAGGTGGGTGTCAAGTCTGCGGCGACCAATCTTATCTCCACCGGGCTTTGGCAGAACAGCTTCACCGAAACGGGCCACGAGCGGACCGATTATCATTACGGATCCTCTTAGGGACTGAGCCTTCTTGAGGAACTCTTCGGTATGGAGAAAACCCAAATTTACATTATCAGCTTGAAACTCACATGTATGACGATCCAGATATGAAGTCTTGACCCCGAGATGAGTCATCAGGTCGACAAGATTATTGACATCGGCAATATCAGGAAGATTTGATATTGTCACCTTCTCTGAGGTGAGAAGAGTAGCACAAATCACCTGCAATGCCTCATTCTTAGCACCCTGGGGTTCAATGGAGCCTTGGAGACGGCAACCACCTTCCACAATGAATTCGCTCATTTTGATCAGTAGTTTTGTCGGTTGTTTTTCTTTTTATTCTTATTCTGCTTGATCGGTGTCACCTCCTGATAATCATGAAGATGAATATCCCCTGGCATCAGATCAATTTTCCCGTTGCTAATAAAGCACAGGTCGCGAAGCACCTTGGCATCACTCACACTTTCCTTGTTATGAGCGAGCATAAGCTTTTTCATATGATTGGCAATTACCCCGATGAGATTCTTACGTTCTTCAGACTCTTCCATATCAGCAACAGTGAGCACCATATTCTGGATATGCTTACCATAATAACGGAATACAATTTCACGCGAATTGCTGTAAGGGATCGGCTCCGGAACGGGATTAGTCTCCTCAGCCCTAATCACGGGAACGGGGAAATCAATATCGAGTTCGAAGCGCGACATTATGTTTATATGGTCCCAGATCTTCTGCTGACCGTTAGGATCTTTCTTAAGAGCCGGAAAAAGAATTGTCATGATGTCTGCAATAGCTAAGGCACAACGAGTGCGTTCCTCACGATCCGGGATGGAAACACAAAAATCGACAAGATTTTGAATGTTTCTGCCATATTCATTCAGAAGGATAGGCTCCATACCCGTATTATAGGGAATCATATTTATTATATCCGGAGAGACAGGAGCATTACCTATTTCCCGGAGGTTTATGTCGGCTGCAGTATTTTCCACTTTCGAGTCTTGTTTTTTTATTTATCTTGTTAATAATTCATTTACAAACCTTTGACATGTGATTTCTTGGCTTCGTACTCTTTCAAGTATTCGGGAACGCTATAAGCCGTGTCAAGGAAATCAGATTCGCGGAAAGCTTTTTCAGCGAGAGCAGTCATGTCGGAAGCCTTAGGATTCACGCCTTCGAGCCAATGATACCTATCCCCTTTCAAAACCTCCTTAGACTTTGCCGATCCATCGCCCATGAAGTAAATATCACGCAGTCCGGGAAGATTGCCATAAGAATATTCATCTAAGATCAAAGGGGTTGGCTTCATCAATTCGTCAAGACGGAAATCGTAGGCAGCTGTGTAGACCTCCATCCTCCGGGCATCAATCATCGGAACAAGGATTTCATCACCCTGCCAATCGATATTCCGGAACATTGCCTTAACCGCAATCAGCTTTAACGTCGAAACACCTATTAGAGGAACATTTAGAGAAAAACAGAGACCTTTCGCCATCGAAAGACCAATTCTAAGACCCGTATAACTACCGGGACCCATACTTACAGCCACGGCATCAATCTTCCATTCGCGGCGTCGAGCTTCCTTGACACATTCATCCACGAATGGTCCTATAGCCCGCGCATGGTTCATCTCCAGATCATCTTCCTTGCTGAATTCAGCCAAACCTTCGTGGATAAGGGCTACGCTGCAGTATTTTCCGGAAGTTTCTATAGCAAGTATCGTGCTCATTGTGTTGTTTAATCGTTTAGGAAGTTAATCATTTAGGTGTGAGGAATCGGGTAGGTCTATGGTTTTGCGGATGCTCTGAGCACATCGCATACCGTCGATGGCAGCCGATACAATTCCTCCGGCATATCCAGCCCCTTCTCCGGCAGGATAAAGACCGTCAATATCTACATGGCAAAGGGTTTCTTTATCCCTTGGAATCCTGACAGGACTGGAAGTGCGCGACTCAAGCCCGATCAGAATAGCATTATTGTCGAGAAAACCTTTTGCCTTACGTCCGAATTCCCTGAAGCCTTTCTGAAGCCTTTCCCCTATGAACGGAGGAAGCATCCTGTCTATTCTCGCCTCATACAGACCGGGCAGATAACTTGAGGGAGGAAGAGTCTTCGAATCCTTACCTTCAACAAAATCCTTCATCCTCTGAGCCGGCGCCACAATGCTATCATCAGATTCCTTATAGAACTTCTTTTCGAGATCTTCCACCATATCAAGCATCTCAAACTCTCCACGGCCTGCATATTCCGGAAAATCTCCAGGACGAAGCTCAACAACCATTCCTGAATTAGCCCATATGCTGCTTCTGGCAGAAGCGGACATACCGTTGACCACAAGTTCTTCTTGACCACTTCCGGCAGGCACAACCACTCCTCCGGGACACATACAGAAACTATACACTCCACGGCCATCCACTTGAGTCACGAAATTGTATTCAGCAGCAGGAAGCCATCGACCGCGACCGGCAGGATTATGGTATTGTATCTGATCAATCAGGCGTTGAGGGTGTTCGAGGCGGACTCCCACTGCGAGTCCTTTCGCCTCCATCTTCACGCCCACGAGGGCGAGACTGCGATAGACATCGCGTGCAGAGTGTCCTGTAGCAAGGATAACAGCATCACCCATTATCTTATTTCCATCAGAAGTTTCGACACCCCTCACCTTTCCATCTTCAATCAAAAGTCTATCCACTTTGGTCCGGAAATGAACTTCTCCCCCGGAGGCAATGATAGTGTTCCGAATATTTTTCATAATACCGGGAAGACGATCGCTGCCTATATGCGGATGGGAATCTATCAAGATATTCTCATCAGCACCATGCTGCACAAGAAGTGACAATACTTCAACCGGATTACCTCGCTTTTTACTTCTTGTATAGAGTTTACCGTCAGAAAAAGTCCCAGCTCCTCCTTCCCCAAAGCAATAGTTGGATTCAGGATCGATTTTCCGCTCACGGTTTAAGGTAGCGATATCGAGACGTCGGGAATCTACATCTTTCCCACGTTCCAACACGATCGGGCGCAAGCCAAGGCGGATGCACTCAAGGGCAGCAAAAAGCCCTGCCGGACCGGCCCCGACAATGATCACAACATGACCAGAACCGGAAACATCCCGGAACTTCACAGGAACATAACCGGAAGGAACCTCTTTGTCGTCGCCGGAGGCAATCCTTACGGTAAGGTTTATAATTATGTCACGCTTACGGGCATCCACTGAACGCTTTATGATTTTCCAATCATTTACCTTACAGCCGGCAGCTCCAAAGACCTTTGGGGCAAGCATCGACGGCTGACAAGCAACTTCAGGCGATACACGAAGGGAAATATCCTTTATCATAATCTTATTTTAGGAAACAAAACCGCCTTAATAACGTTTTTAACTACAAAGTTAATAAATATTTTTGGCACTTCATAAAATATTGCTTAATTTTGTACATTAGAAGTTGTTTAAACTTATTTACGAATTCAAAAAATCAATATAAAACACTAAAAATATGATTCTTTTTATTAATCTTCCGCCATCTTTTCGGCGTATTTCCCTTCATTCATCAGTCACGATGCCCGCATCGCTCCTTCTTCATGAAGAAAAATCCGCTCGAAAACCTGACGAAATCTTAATAAAAAAATAAGTTTAAACAACTTCTTATGGAAAAAAAGAAAGATATAGGATGCTTGTTCGACCTTGACGGAGTATTGGTCGACAGCGAAAGAATATATACCAAAATATGGGAAGCCATCGAAAAGCAATGGCCTACCGGAATAGAGAATTTTGCATATAAAATCAAGGGTACGACACTTGAAGACATCCTTGAAAGGTACTTTCCTGAAGAAGTGAGGGAAGACGTATCCAAAGAACTAATCCGTCTTGAAGGCATGATGATCTATGAGGCATTGCCGGGAGCAATCGGGTTTCTTGATACATTAAGGCAGAAAGAGATACCCATTGCTTTGGTGACAAGCAGCAATGGGCTCAAGATGGATCATTTATGGACAGACATGCCCGGATTTAAGGAAAAGTTTGACGTCATCATTACAGGAGACGAAGTGAAGCACTCAAAACCAAGTCCTGAAGGATATCTGACAGCCGCAGCAGCTTTAGGCGTCAATCCGGAGAGATGTGCCGTTTTTGAAGATTCATTGCAAGGAGTAAAGGCAGGGAAAGCTGCCGGGGCTTTTGTCATAGGCATTGCAGGCACCCTCAAGGCATCAGACATCGCTCCTTACAGTGACATTGTAGTCAATGCCGTAGCAGACATCAACGCCAATCAACTTGAAGAAGTATTAAAGGGCAGGTAACGGAGAGTGGAGAGTGTGGATCGAAATTATAAGAAAGTAGTATTGACAGCAGAGGATAAATGAACAATTTTGAGCCCTTGGCGGAACGCCTGCGTCCCACCACCCTCGATGATTATATCGGGCAGAAGCATCTTGTAGGAGAAGGAGGAATCATACGCAATATGATAGAATCCGGCAAGGTCAATTCCTTCATTCTTTGGGGACCTCCCGGAGTTGGGAAGACCACACTCGCCCGCATAATAGCCAATACGATAGATGTGCCATTTTATACGCTGAGCGCCGTAACCTCCGGAGTGAAGGATGTCAGGGATGTACTTGAAAAATGCTCCCGCGAAGCTTCGAGCGTATTTGCCAAGGGACGCCCCATCCTTTTCATAGATGAAATCCATCGATTCAACAAAGCGCAACAGGATTCTTTGTTAGGAGCTGTAGAAAAAGGAGTCGTGACCCTTATAGGAGCCACGACCGAGAACCCTTCTTTTGAAGTGATACGCCCACTTTTGAGCCGGGCTCAAGTGTATACCCTGAAGCCGCTGGAGGAAGAAGATCTCCAGACTCTTCTTGACAGAGCCATTAAAAACGACCGGTTGATGTCAAAACGAGAAGTTGAGGTGAAGTCAACCAAAGCTCTTTTCAGGTTTGCAGGGGGAGATGCCCGTAAACTTCTGAATATTCTCGACTTGCTTGAACAGAGTGTAGCAGAAGGGGCACCGGTAGTGATTGACGATGAGTTTGTCACAAACAGCCTTCAGGTAAATCCGGCAGCATATGATCGAAATGGAGAGATGCATTATGACATCATATCAGCTTTCATCAAGTCAGTGCGCGGCAGTGATCCTGACGCTGCCATCTATTGGCTTGCCAGAATGGTAGCAGGAGGAGAAGACCCTAAGTTCATCGCCAGAAGGCTTGTTATACTTGCCGCCGAAGATATAGGGCTTGCAAATCCCAACGCACTACTGCTTGCAAATGCCACTTTTGATGCATTGCAGAAAATCGGATGGCCGGAAGGAAGGATAATCTTGGCGGAATGCACCATTTATCTCGCCACATCCCCGAAGAGCAATTCTGCTTATCTTTCCATCGACAATGCACTAGAAATGGTAAGAAAGACCGGAGACTTACCCGTGCCTTTACATCTTCGCAATGCCCCTACATCACTGATGAAAGAGATGGGCTACGGTCACGACTACAAGTATGCGCATGATTTCAAGAATCATTATGCCGCCCAACAATATCTTCCGGATGCTCTTGTCGGAGCCCAATTCTGGATGCCACAGCCAAACCCGGCTGAATCAAAACTGGAAGCATATATGAGGTCATTGCGCAATAACGCTTAGATCAAGTTCATCTTTCAGGAAGCGTGAAGTGGGAGTATCAAGCAGCGACATTTCTTCCGGCGTGCCACTGGCAACCAATTGACCACCTTCCTTGCCACCCTCCGGACCCATTTCTATGAGCCAATCAGCGGATTTTATGACATCCAGGTTATGCTCAATCACTACCATAGTGTTACCTTTGTCGACAAGCTTATTGATGACCCCAAGGAGAACCTTGATATCCTGAAAATGAAGCCCGGTTGTGGGTTCGTCAAGAATAAAAAGAGTTCTGCCGGTGTCCTTCTTGGCAAGTTCAGTAGCAAGTTTCACCCGTTGGTTTTCACCTCCGCTAAGAGTGCTTGATGGTTGACCCAGTTTGATATACCCCAACCCTATCTCCTGAAGCACCTTAATCTTCTTGAGAATGGAGGGCACGTTCTCAAAGAATTCCACTGCTTGGTTGACAGTCATCTCAAGGACATCTGCAATTGATTTACCCTTATAGCGTACTTCCAGCGTCTCCCGATTGTATCTTTTGCCATGACATTCTTCACAAGGCACAAGCACATCCGGAAGGAAATTCATTTCAATTGTGCGATATCCATTTCCTTTACATGTTTCGCATCTGCCCCCGCTTACATTAAAGGAGAAACGACCTGGTTTATATCCACGGATCTTTGACTCAGGGAGTTCCATATATAGCTTTCTTATATCAGTGAAAACACCGGTATAAGTGGCAGGATTCGATCTTGGGGAACGGCCAAGAGGAGACTGGTCGACTGTGACTACCTTATCTACATTCTCGATTCCCTCAATTTCCTTATAAGGAAGAGGGACAGCATTCGACCTATAGAATTTCCGGCTCAGAATCGGCTGAAGAGTACCGTTAACAAGACTTGATTTGCCGGAACCGGAAACCCCTGTGACGCAAATGAACTTACCGAGCGGGAATTCCACGTCAACATCTTTAAGATTATGACCCGAAGCACCTTTAATAATCAAAGATTTTCCATTGCCCTTTCTCCTTTCAGCCGGAACCTCTATGGAATTTTCTCCATTAAGATATGATGCCGTCAGGGTATGAGTCAGCTTCATATCCTCCGGGGTGCCTTGAAAAACAACATTTCCACCTTTTCTGCCGGCTCCGGGACCGATGTCAACAATATAGTCAGCTTCATTCATTATATCCTTGTCATGCTCCACGACAATTATCGAATTGCCATTGTCGCGAAGTTGCTTCAGGCTATTTATAAGACGCTCATTATCGCGCTGATGAAGCCCAATCGACGGCTCATCCAAAATATACAGCACATTGACAAGCTGGCTTCCGATCTGAGTGGCCAAACGAATACGCTGGCTCTCTCCTCCTGACAGTGATGAACTGGGACGATTAAGGGAAAGATAATCAAGACCCACATCAAGAAGGAACTTAAGACGCGAACGGATTTCCTTCATGATTTCCACAGCCACCATGCGACGCTGATGGTCGACTCTGTCTTCAAGCCCCTGCGTCCATTCATAAAGTTCCTTTATGTCCATATTGGAGACGTCGGCGATATTCTTATCGTCGATGAAATAATGAAGAGATATCTTATTGAGTCGCCGGCCATTACATTCAGGGCAAACGGTACGGGTATAAAACTGTTCACTCCATTTCTTTGCCTCACTGCCAAAATCATCAGATTGCTGAGCTTCAATATATTTTACCAGACCTTCATAGTTCGATTCATATGAATAGATCTGGGTGGAGGCATTAGAAAGCACAAGGCGACTGTCGGTGCCATTTAAAATGTCGTCAAGAGCCTCTTCAGAAAGATTTTTGATAGGTGTTTTCAGCGTAGCCCCATGCATCTTGCAAATGGCTTCAATCTGCATGAAGACAAGGCTGCTTTTATACTTACCAAGAGGCACTATGCCACCCTCATAAATGGACTTGTTCTTATCAGGAATGATTTTGTCCACATCGACAATGTTCACTTCCCCAAGCCCCTTGCAACGGCGGCAGGCACCTTGAGGAGAGTTGAACGAGAAGTTATGAGGAGCAGGCTCAGGATAAGACAGGCCGTTTTCGGAATCCATCAAAAGAAGAGAAAAATGATGAAGATGACCAGTCTCCATATCAATGACCATCATCTGCTTGTCGCCCTGTCTAAGGGCTTCCTCCACTGCTTTCCTCAGACGTTCCGACTCATTTTCCCTGACTTTAAGGCGATCCACAACGAGTTCGATGTCATGGTTGCGATAACGATCGGTCTTCATTCCGAACACGAGTTCACGAAGTTCTCCATCAACGCGGACATTCAGGTATCCTTTCTTCCGAAGATTTTCAAAAAGCTCCTTGTAATGTCCCTTACGGTTTCTAACAAGAGGCGCAAGCACATATATTTTTCTATCGGCAAAGTTCTTGCTCACCATCTCCACGATCTTCTCCTTGGTGTATTTCACCATAGGCTTGCCGCTGATGTAGCTTCTTGGTTCGCCCAAACGAGAATAAAGGAGACGGAAAAAGTCATAAATTTCCGTAGTGGTACCTATGGTAGATCGGGGATTATTATTAGTAGTCTTCTGCTCAATGCTAATGACCGGATTGAGACCAGTGATCTTATCCACGTCGGGGCGCTCCATGCTACCCATAAGATTACGGGCATAGGCAGAAAAGGTCTCTATATAACGTCGCTGGCCTTCGGCAAAAATTGTGTCGAAAGCAAGCGATGATTTCCCACAACCACTCAGTCCGGTGATGACACTAAGCGAATTGTGGGGAATAGTAACATCTATATTCTTAAGATTGTGCACTCTCGCACCGGACACTTCGATGCGGTCAGATGCATGTATATTTTCATCCATATTTCTTCTAAGTGTGTTTTTCAAATTTTATAACAAATATTGTGCCATTATTGCTCAGGCTGAGAAGAGGAGCCTGCATTGCCAACATACTTCACAATATTTATATCGCCGCTCTTCTTATATTTCTTTCCGTCAGTCCCGGTGGCTTCAATCACATAAAAGAACACACCTGAGTCAACCGTTTTCCCCTTCACTTTTCCATCCCATCCTTGTTCCGGAGAATTGAAATGGCACACCAGATGACCTTGACGATCGAAAATTGAGCATTGGAAAGTCAACAAAGACCTGTAAGCCACTTTCCATTCGTCGTTGACTCCATCTCCATTCGGAGAGAATGCATTGGGTATCTTAAGGAGGCTCTCTCCTATCGTCACTTCATAAGTGTCACTTATATACTCGCAACTGCCGTCGGCGTTGCTTCCTATATAGCGCACGTAATGAGTGCCTTCTTCAAGAAATGTATAATCAAGGTCTTGAGTAGTAAAACGGAAATCTATATCTTCAAATCCCGGATCTCGCGTAAGTTGCCATTCATTGTGAATTACACCGTCGGTCACATACGCTTGGAAAACGATCCGGCAAGGAGCCGACCCCCCAAGACCTCCATCATTGCCGGAACCTATCTGATTGCTTGCCACGGTTTCATCGTCGGAATCCTCTCCGGAATCCTCATTCTCAGAAATGGCAAAAGTCCTGGCATCGACTGAATGAGGACTGACAGCAGAGGTTTCCACTGACTCTTCCCAATTCCAGGCTTTCAAAAACTTATCGCCGGTTATCTTGAAGATGGAAGCACAATAGTTAGGAGGAGAAAGTCTATATTCCGTCTGAAAGCTTTCGAATTTCTTAGACACACCAGATTCGTAGAAATTACCTTGATTCGAACGCTCATCCCACTCCTGAGTAGTATATTCCACAGTTATTTGCTGATCAAGGGTCTTCTGCATACCGTTGACAGTAAAATACCGTATTGGATCTCCGGAACCTTCGAGATTGATGATCGTAACGTCACATTCCTGATCGGCTGCCGGGGCCGCCGACTGAAGTTTGAGACGATGAGGGAGATAGTCAGTGATCCAAAAACAATATCTTCGGTCTCCATCTTCGACAATATATCCTTTGTCACCTTCAAGAAAAGAGAGAGTGCTTGTATTACCGACCTGAACGGAAGCCACTTCTTCGGCATGGCCTCCGCCTAAGTTGCCATATTGAAGCCAGTTTATACGGTTTCCGGCTGTTGACGTATATGAAGCAGTGACACCCTGTACAGAGTAAAGGACATATATCTTTTCAAGACCTGTAGATTTTTCAGGAGTCTCTTCCAAGACCTTCAGGGAATTGCCACTAAAGCTCAAAGACTGTGAAAAAGCCGGCAGAAGAACACCTGCAGACAAACAAAAAGAAAGTAATGTTTTCCGTATCATATATTAATAACGAAAAACATTACCTTTAAATTATGAAACGACAAATTTCTAAGTGAATAAATTAGCGATATTAAAGGATATGACAGCCAAGACCCACGCGAGGATTGTATTGTAGCATAGCGAGAAGAGACCATATCTCCAGTCGCCTGTCTCGCGGATTGTAGCTGTCAAGGTAGCTATACAAGGGAAATATAGCAATACGAAGACTAAAAATGCTATAGCAGAAGGGATTGTGAAGGGTGCCTTTCCGGTCAATGGAGAAGGCGTTCTAAGACGTTCGCTCAGAGCATCGGCATCATCGTCACCAACATAAAGGACACCCATCGTCGAGACGACCACTTCCTTAGCAGCCATTCCGGCCAACAATGACACACATGATTGCCAACCAAGTTCCATAGGACGCACAACAGGCTCACAGAATTTTCCTATGTTTCCAAGGATAGAATGTTCTTGCTGATAAGTGTGCAGCACAAGGCCTTGAATATCTTCGTCAGAATTGTCAGCCCGCATATTGTCGGGCATCTCTGCAAGCGTGGATTCTACATAAGACTGTGGAACTTCCTCAAAAGAATATCTCGGGAAATATGACAATGCCCATATGATGATGGATGCCACAAGGATCAGACCTCCCATCTTTTGGAGATATTGTTTAGCCTTCGACCACATGCTCCGGACTACCGACTTGTAGGTAGGGACACGATATGGCGGCAATTCCATGACAAACGGAGTCTCATCAGCCTTAAACCAGAACTTCCTCAGCATCTTAGCGGTAAGAATAGCGACAACAATACCTAATAAATATAACCCAAAGAATACCAACGCACCATGATGCGGGAAGAAAGCCCCGGCAAGAAGCACATAAATGGGAAGCCTTGCAGAGCAAGACATAAAAGGAAGAATGAGAATTGTGATCAGCCGACTGGAACTACTTTCAATAATTCGAGTGGACATAATAGCCGGCACGTTGCAACCAAATCCGGTCACCAACGGAATGAAACTCTTGCCATGAAGACCCATCTTATGCATCAACTTATCCATGATGAATGCAACCCGTGCCATATAACCGGAATCCTCCATAAAGGATATGAAGAAATATAGAATGAGGATATTCGGAAGGAAAACTATGACTCCACCTACTCCGCCTATTATGCCATCAAGAATAAGATCTTTCAATGGTCCGGAAGGCATATATCTTGATACCAGCTGTGACACCCAGGAGACAAGGTCTTCAATCCATTCCATAGGATATGACCCAAGCTCAAAAGTACACCAGAAGATGAAGAACATCGCAGCAAGGAAGATCGGGAAACCGAACAGCTTGTTGGTGACCAAAGCATCGATGGTCTTGGTGGTTTTTTCGTCATGAACAAGGTCACCTTCCAGAGTCTCTGCAAGAGCTCCCTGAATGAATCCATATTTATTAGCCGCGATAGCAGTCTGAACATCCTCGTTGACTTCCCTCTTGATTTCAGACGCGACCCTGTCACGATCTTCAATGATCTTGTCATAGTCAGGAGTATTTTTTATCAATAGTTCAGCTTCAGGATCCCCCTCAAGAAGTTTTATGGCAAGGTAGCGCGTAGCGAAATGAAGCGGCACTTTAGAATCAGCTTTCAAATCGGCTCTCAAGACATCCACCCCCGCCTCTATTTCAGGACTCATCTTCACATGGATATGGCGCGTATCAGGATGCTTCATTTCATATACTTGTATGACAGTGTCAAGAAGCTGCTGCACACCCCTTCCTGTAGAAGCAACCGTAGGGACAATCGGAACTCCAAGCATCGCTCCAAGTTCCTTATATTTCAGATTGGCTCCGGACTTTTCGAGTTCATCATACATATTAAGAGCAATGACCATAGGACGGTTCATGTCGATGAGTTCGGTGGTCATGTATAGATTTCGTTCAAGATTAGACGCCACGATGACATTTATCATCACATCAGGAGTCTCTTCACGAAGATATCTCACCACATATTGCTCCTCCGGGCTATAAGCAGAAAGAGAATATGTGCCGGGGAGATCCACAATATTAATTCTATATCCCTTATAATTAATGTGTCCAGACTTTGCGTCGACTGTCACACCTGCATAATTGCCGACGTGTTCGTTGGCACCGCTCACAATATTGAAAAGCGAAGTCTTGCCACAATTCGGATTACCCAGAAGCGCTACATTGATTATCTTGTCGTGCCTAACGGCGTGAGAAGCATCCTCATCGTGTCTGGCAGTGGCTTTTTTTTCTGCCTTATCGGCATCCGGTTCGTGTTCCTGCCACTCTTGCAGAGGCATAATTTCAATCATCGATGCCTCATTTCTTCTAAGAGACACTTCATAATCCATCAGCGCATACTTCACGGGATCCATAAGAGGGGCATTCAGCATGCATGTCACTTCCCTGCCACGCACAAATCCCATTTCCATCACCCTTTTACGGAATGCACCGTGGCCAAATATCTTGGTTATCACGCCGGTCTCACCCGGCTGCAGGTCGACTAATCTCATCTTGCTATATAGACTAATTCTAAATAAGTGCAAAATTACAAAAAAATCGACAAACTGACAATACTCAATTTTGAGTATTGAAAATTTAATTTGCCACCGGCCTCTGCTTGGCAAGCTCTATGACTTCACAGTCTCGCATATCAGAGCCGTCAATAGTAAGCTTCACCAAAGTGCGAACACTATGCCATCCGAAAATGCCTGCCGCTCCGGGATTGATGTGAAGCAATTGCAGCTCCTTATCATATATAACTTTCAATATATGAGAATGGCCGTCGACCATAAGATTGACATCATTCCGTATAAGAAGAGATTTCATTCCTTTACTCCATTTGCCGGGATATCCACCTATATGGGTCAGAAGCACTCTCACTTCCTCCACATCGAATATCTCAAGTTCCTGACACTTACGGCGCACCATACCGTGGTCTATGTTGCCGGAAACAGCCCTTACAACAGGCACAATATCTTTAAGACGTTCGATTATAGTGTAGTCACCGATATCTCCGGCATGCCATACTTCATCGCAATCCCGGAAATGCTCTGCATACCTGTCGTCCCAATAGCCATGGGTATCACTGAGTATTCCTATTCGTTTCATAAAAGCTCATTTATGGGGCAAAAGTACAAAAAAATATTAGATATTTTCTGGCAACTGCAATTTTTTTCAAAAAAAATCCATAAAAATTTGGAGGATTAAAAATTTTATCATAATTTTGCAGTGTATTACTACACCAATACACTACTACGGTAAATTAATGGTTGTTATTAAAGATAAAGATTATGATTACACTCAACAATGTCTCCTACCGCTACTCCGGAAGCAAGCGTGATTCCATAGCAGACTTCAGCATGGAACTCTCATCCGGCAAGATCGTAGGTTTGCTCGGGGCCAACGGTGCCGGCAAAAGCACCCTACTCTACCTGATCTCAGGACTCCTGAAGCCTACAGAAGGAACGGTGAAAGTCAACGGCTTTAATCCTTGGGACAGAAACCCGGAATTCTTAAACCGGATATTTCTCGTACCGGAAGAGATCGACGTTCCATCTATTTCACTCGATGCATATATAAAGGCATACGCACCATTTTATCCCAACTTCTCGGAGGAATCTCTAAAAGAGGCACTCTTTCACTTCAACTTGTCGCCCGACATTCATCTTGGTTCTCTCTCAATGGGACAAAAGAAGAAAGCATTCTTAGCTTTCGCGCTTGCATGCCACACTCCAGTGCTTTTGATGGACGAACCGACCAACGGCCTTGACATACCGGGAAAAAGTGAATTCAGGAAAGCTGTGGTCAAAACCATGAATGATGAGCGAACCATCATCATTTCCACACATCAGGTAAGAGATCTTGACCAGCTTCTTGATCATGTGACAATCATGGATAATACCGGCATACAGCTTGACGAATCCATTGCTGCCCTGCAAGAAAAATTCGTGTTCGGACTCGCCCCAGTGCTCCCGGAAAATAGTGTGGTGTGGAGTGAACCGGTCATGGGCGGATATGCCTATATGAAGATGCGCACTCCGGACCAACCGGAAACTGAGGTAAACCTCGAGGCACTTTTCAACTATATCTATTCTCGTGCACCAAAAAGCATCTATTAAATATGACACTTTAACAATTGAAATTATGGGAAATAATATAGAATCAAATATTGCTTTCTCCTCTGAACGTTTCTCCTCTCTTCTTAAATCAGACTTTATTGTCAACAAGGGGAACTATATCAAATACTCAATCGCAACGATAGGAGTCTTCATCGCCTTGGCTTCCCTGATCAGCATTAATGCAGTGATCGATATTAATAGCCTGAAGCATTTAACGGAACTTACCGGAAGGATTATGGACGATGCCATACGTGCCAAGCAGCTTAGCTATGGATCTATGTATCTCGCTCTTTCTTCATGGATCTTATGCATCGGTCTGACTGTATGCGGATCACTTACTTTCAGCAACTTCAGTTCAAAGAAAAAGAGGATATCCTCTTTGATGATTCCAGCTTCACGTTCAGAGAAGTTCTTGCTGCAAGTCCTCATATATTTTGTAGGTGGCACATTTATGCTTATAATAGGATTACTACTCGGACTGCTGATCTGTCAGATAACTTTTGGAGGTGGTTCGGCTCCTATCAATTCTGTATTTGAGTTTCTTGATAAAGAATTTTCAGGCAGCCTAACAATTATAATGATTCTCGTAGCTCTATTTGGCAATTCACTTTATGCCCTTGGCAGCTCCCTATGGCCAAAGTTATCATGGATAAAGACATGGGTGATATTAATGGTCGTTCAGTGGGCATTTACAGCCATTTTCATGATACTTGCCGCTGCCAACATTAATTGGGATGCATTCTTCACATTATTCATCGGACTGGGAAAAGACAATATGTGGATCTTGATTTGGTCAGGAATTACAATTCTTGCCATTTTAAACTTAGTATGCTGGGGACTTGCCTGGCTACGATTCAAGAACACCCAGATAATACAGCGTTTTATGACAAAATAGAAATATATGATACAAACAGATAACAGACCAATATACGTAAGGCTTGCCGATCAGATTTGTGACCGCATTCTGCTTGACGAATACAGGAAACTTGAAAGAATACCAAGCGTCAGGGAATATGCAGTCACCCAGCAAGTGAATCCGGCAACGGCAGCCCGGGCTTTTGAAATACTGGAGCGACAAGGTGTCATATTCAACAAGAGAGGACTGGGATTTTTTGTGGCTGAGAGTGCAGTGGATATCATCAGAAAGATGCGCCTCGAAACCTTGCTTGGGGAAGAGAGTGAGTTATTCTTTTCACGATTGGCTGTATTGGAAGTCTCACCCGAGCAACTTCGCGATATGTATGCGCAATATCTATCTTCTAAAAAATAATATGCGCTAACACTAAAAAAAGTGTCAATTAATGTCACATTTTCACTATGTCGTGCGTCTATATATAAGAAATTCAACTTTCACAAGCGTAAGTTGAGGGTTACAAGATTAAAGAGTTATATGAAAAGCTGTATATTTTTATCATGAAAAGTGATATACAAAGACTGATCTAACCCTGTAACCCTTAAACCTATAAACCTTAAGTTGAGTTTACAAAACTTAAATAAGAAACTTAAATTAAATGATTATGAATATAGCTGGATTAACTACCGGATTAGCACTCTGCGCCACATTGCTCCTGACAGGTTGTTCCTTTAGTGGAATCGCAAGCAATGGGGTAAACTTGAATGGGAATGATGGAAAAGCAACCGTAAAGAAAACTGTCAAGATCAATGATTTTGACGAAATCATGGCATCCCAGGGCATTAAAGTCATCTTCACTCAAGGTGCCAACAGTGGCAAAGCAGACATATCCACCACTCCCTCCGCTGAAAAATATCTGAAAGTAGAGGTAAAGAACAATACCCTCTGTGCATATTACAGCAATAATTACGACAAAAGGAATGTAGATATTAAGGGACCTTCCATAATCAAGGTATCAAGTCCCAATCTTAATGAAGTGGATCTTTCATCGGCTGCCAATGTGACAATAGATGGAAATCTCAAGGTGAATGGAAATTTTGAGCTTGATCTGAGCAGTGCCTCCTCTTTTGTAGCAGGCAACGTCACTTGCAATAAGTTAGATGGCGAGTTATCCAGCTCAGCCAGTGCCACTATAGCCGCCTTAGAAGGTAATCTTGAAGCAGAACTTTCGAGTGCCTCATCAATAAACATTGAGAAATTTAAAGGAAATCTTGATGCTGAAACTTCGAGCGC
This sequence comes from Muribaculaceae bacterium, assembly GCA_029060285.1. Classification (GTDB taxonomy): domain Bacteria; phylum Bacteroidota; class Bacteroidia; order Bacteroidales; family Muribaculaceae; genus Lepagella. Next base: position 39,492 of record JAIDUH010000069.1, read on the forward strand.
ATCTTCCATAAATATCAGCTCGCTCATATCTTCATCAATCTCTGCAGAAGCTTCAAGTGGCAGTTCTATAAACCTTTCCGGAATTTCCGGAGGAAACATTAATGCAGAGGCTTCAAGCGGAGCAAAGATAACACTCTCAGGAAAAGCCAAATCCCTGCAACAGGACTCCTCTTCCGGAGGCTCAGTCCATACATCGGGTCTGACCCTGAACTGATTATATCCCAAAACAGCGATATAAAAGCGTAGCAATTGAATTCCCGGCTTCAGGCTCGATCTCATATGCAGGAGGACCAAAAATATGCCGAAATAACCGCATAAGTTAAAATTGTCAAAGAAATGCGTCATGTTAAAACAAGACGCATTTTTTTATGTTTAATTAAATGAAAGCAAGTTTTACAAAAGTTTTTCCTAATAAACTCCCCAAAATTTGCATAATCCAAAATTTATTATTAACTTTGCAATAATTTGTGTAAGCTTACATATGAGACAATTAAAGATAACTAAGTCAATTACCAATCGCGAAAGCGCATCGCTTGACAAATACCTCCAAGAGATAGGTCGGGAAGAACTAATCTCTGTAGCCGAGGAAGTCGAGCTTGCTCAGCGCATCAAGAAAGGTGACCACGCAGCACTTGAAAAACTTACGAAGGCCAACCTGCGTTTCGTAGTGTCAGTCGCAAAGCAGTACCAAAATCAGGGACTCAGTTTGCCTGACCTTATCAACGAAGGAAACCTTGGTCTGATTCGTGCTGCCCAAAAATTTGATGAGACAAGAGGTTTTAAATTTATCTCCTACGCTGTATGGTGGATTCGCCAGTCGATCCTCCAAGCACTTGCAGAGCAGAGCCGAATCGTAAGACTCCCGCTTAACCAGGTTGGCTCGCTCAATAAGATCAGCAAGGAGCTATCAAAGTTTGAGCAGGAAAACGAGCGTCGTCCTTCTCCTGAAGAACTTGCCGAACGCCTTGACATACCAGTCGATAAAATTTCCGACACCCTGAAAGTGAGCGGACGCCATATATCAGTGGATGCTCCATTTGTAGAGGGAGAAGACAACTCTCTTCTCGACGTGCTTCCTAACGATGACAGTCCGAGTGCAGACGCGTCTCTTACCCAGGAATCACTTTCAAAAGAAGTAGACCGTGCACTTCGCCAGCTTTACGACCGCGAGCGCGAAATCATCAAGATGTTCTTTGGCATCGGATGTCAGGAAATGACCCTTGAAGAAATCGGCGCGAAGTTTGACCTCACACGTGAACGTGTACGCCAGATTAAGGAGAAAGCCATCCGCCGACTCAAAGGGCAAAAGAGCAAACTCCTTAAGAGCTACCTCGGAGAATAATTTTGACGGCATTAACAACAAAATCCCGGCATCTTTTGGATGTCGGGATTTCTATTTTATCCATATTCTTTATTTTACTATTCCATCGCGTTTCAAGAGTGCATCTACTGTAGGTTTCTTACCGCGGAATTCCACATACAATTCCATTGGATCTACAGTTCCTCCAGATTCAAGCATCTTATGGAACTTATCGGCAGTTTTCCTATCGAATATTCCATTTTCTTGGAATGCAGCGAATGCATCTGCATCAAGAGATTCTGCCCACTTATAACCATAGTAGCCCGCAGCATAACCTCCGGAGAAAATATGACCAAATTGAGGAGACGTCAGACAACCATCTACCATATCGAAAATCTTTACAGGATTCATTGCCTCTCCCTCAAAGACAGCAATATCCTGAGATGCGCGAAGTGGATCTTCGATCATGTGATATGCCATATCGATATAGCCGAAACCAAGCTGACGCATGCAGCGGTAGGCCGCTCCAAACTGAGAAGCCGTGACAAACTTGTCAATCAGATCCTTCGGCATCTTCTTTCCTGTCTTGTAATGCTTGGCGAAAGTATCGAGGAATTTTTGCTCCGTAAGATAGTTTTCGTTGAATTGAGAGAATAGTTCCACAAAGTCATGATAAACGTTAGTGCCGCTTAAGCTGCCGTATTTAGCCTGTGAACTCAAGCCATGAAGAGCATGCCCAAATTCATGGAGGAATGTCTCAACTTCGCTCGGGGTGAGAAGCACAGGATCTTTACCAACCGGCTTTGAGAAATTCATTACGATAGAAATTACAGGCACATTACGATTTCCTTCATCATCCTTTGTCTCGGTATTGAACTCAGTCATCCATGCTCCGGATCCTTTACCAGGACGGTAGTAGAAGTCAGTATAAAGAACTCCAAGAATCTTTCCATCTTTATCATAGACCTCGAATGCTTCAGCATCGGGATGATATGTAGGAATTGATTTGTTGCGCTTGAATGTATAGCCATAAAGTTTTGTGGCAAGCCCGAAAACTCCGTCAATTGTATTGTTGAGCTCGAAATAAGGCTTCATATCCTCATCATTGAATGCGTACTTCTCGTTCTTGAGTTTATCATACCAATATGAGTAATCCCAAGGCATCAGAACGAAATCCGGACCTTCAGTCTGACGAGCGAACGCCTGGACTTCTTCAATCTCCTTACGCATCGGCTCAGTGTAATTGTCCTTCAAGTTGCCTAAAAACTCCATTACAGTCTCCGGATTGCCAGCCATAGTATGACCGAGCTGATACTCTGCGAAATTCTTATGTCCGAGAAGTCTTGCGATCTCCAGACGTACGTTTGCAATGTCCTTGAGAATTTCTATATTTGAGTACTCCCCTTCCATATTGCGCGAACCGTAAAGGCGATATAGCTTCTCACGCAGTTCCCGATTATCGGCATATTTCATGAAAGGACCGTAGGATGGGGCAAAGACAGTGATAAGATAGAGACCTTGGTCATTAGTCTTGCCCTCTTCTGCAAATGCTTCATCTGCCTCAGCTTTCGCCGCTGACTTTATCGACTCCGGAAGACCTGCAGTCTGCTCTTCTGTGATAAACATCCTGCGAGCCTTATCTTTCATTCCGTTTGTCACATTTTGCGAAAACTTCAAGTTCAGGTCGCTGAGTTCTGCTGTAAGCTTACGATATTTTTCCCTGTCCTCACCTTTCAGGGCAGCTCCATTATCTGCAAACGATGCGTATGTTTCCGTAATAAGCCTCTTCTCTTCAGGTGTAAGACCTACTTCTTTATCCCGATTGTCATACACCTGTTTGATTCTCTCGAAGAGCTTTTCATTAAGAAGAATATTTGCACTGTGCTCAGAAATAAGAGGAGTGATATTCTGCATGGCTTGCTGATATGCCTCATCGCCACATGCACCCTCAAGATTTGAAAGGGCAAGCACTGCACGGTTAAGTTCCCAGCTGCTCCTGTCGAGAGCTGCTATCGTGTTTTCAAATGTTGGTATCGAACGCTGGTTGACAATCGATGCAATTGCTTTGTTCTGATACTCGATACCTTCCTTCACGGCTGCCTCAAGGTCAGCGGCAGTGATCCTGTCGAAAGGAAGCACGTTGTAAGGAAGTCCTGAAGGAGCCAACACCGGATTAGTGCTGTCATTCATTGCCTGTACATGTAAAGAGCTTGTTGCCATAGCTGTAGCTGCTAAAATTGATATTACTGTTTTTTTCATAAATGCAGTTGCGGGAACCCGGACTCTATGTACCCGGATTCCCGTCTTTCAGAACTATTGATTTATTTTTCTTTTCTATCTATCATATTACTCTGCGGCTTGCTTACCAACCATGATAACTTCGATAAGGTTCTTGCCGTCATAGACATTTTTAAGGAACTTATTGAATTCTTCAAGCGTCAATGACTGAAGAGCCTCAATGTAACCGGCATGAGTATTTGCTCCTCTTTCAGCCGACATGATGGCACCTTCCCAATAGCTATTGGTCTTTGAGTTGATCTCATACTGCTTGATAGCGGCTTCTTTCACTTTATTGAAGTGGTCGGCCTTAGCACCATTATTCAGAAGATCTTCCAGTTCCTTATGGGCGCGAGCCTCAAGACGTTCAAGTTTTTCCTCGGCTGTCTGGTAAGCATACATCAGCTGCCAGATATTGTTGGAGAAATTGTACATTGACGATACAGAAGCTCCGTATGTGCCTCCTTCATCTTCACGAAGAGTCTCAATGAATACCATGTCGAGAACATCACCCATAAGGTCGATCATAATGTTATTCTTGACATTCCATGTAAGATTGCTTCCAGTATAAAGATTGAATACTGTAGAAGCTGGAGTCTGCATTGCCACATCAAATTTATCTTCAACCTTGCCCTTGACAGGATCAATGTTAGTCACTACTTTATAGTCAGAAGCCTTACCTTTAGAAGGAAGTGTAGCTATATACTGCTCAAGCATCGGACGGAGAGTAGCTTCATCAACATTTCCGACAAAAATGAATGTATAGTCAGCTGCATTTTCGAGGCTCTTCTTTGCCAATGACAACATGTTTGCATAGTTTGCCTTTTCAAAAACTGCAAGATCCTGGATACCCATCAAAGGATTGTCACCGTAAGTGGTCTTGGCACGCTGACGAGAGAAAATCATATTAGGAAGCTGATCTTGATTGGCAAGAAGTGGCTTGTACTGCTCTACTTGAGCCTGATATGTAGTTTCATCCGGATTCAACTCAGTGAAGTATGCATATATTACTTCCATAAGAGTGCCAAAATCCTTTACACTTGAACCGCCTTCAAGCACATCAGTGTAATTATTGACAGCATATCCTAAAGACACAGTCTTGCCTGCAAGATATTTCTTCATCGTGTTGATGTCGAATTTGCCAAGCTTTGAAAGTTCAACAGCAAGCGGCATGAGAAGAACGTCGGCAGCTTGATCCTTGGAATAAGCTTGCTTACCACCTTTACGGAAAGCAGTCACACCAATTTCGTCAGCCTTGAAATCAGTAGTCTTAAGGATAACTTTCACTCCATTAGAAAGGACAAATTCAGTTGTTCCCATGGCTTCATTCTTAGATGTTGACTTGATGGCACCGGGAGCGGGAAGCTTTTCGATCAATGGATCTGTGATCACCTCGTCTACGTATGCTTCATACGGAGCATTGATTGTGGCTTCGAGAGCAGCAATAACTTCCTCTTCTTTAAGGATATTTGTGTTGTCATTAAGAGGCTGGCTCACTACAATCACTTGATTTTCTGCAGTAAGCATCTGAGCAGCAATCTGATTGTAAGCTTCCACAGGAATCATCGGAAGCATCTGCTTGGCAAGCTGGAGCTCAGTTTCAATGCCCGGAGTCGGCTCATTATCAATGAAATGACGGATAAGTTCACGAGCGTATGTGCTATTGTAAGTCTTATCTTTTTCATTGAATGTCTTTTCATAACCATTCAAGAGAACAGAAGTGGCACGTTCAAGTTCGGTCTGTGTGAAACCGGTCTTACAAGCTCTTGCCACAATGCTCATTGCTGCATTATAGGCAGAAAGAATGTCGCCGGATGGAACTACATATATCGCAAATGCATCTTTTGTGGCGGCTACAAGGAAATTATCGATCATCACCTGTGCAGCTGCGTATGGACATTCAGGATTTGTAGAATATTCATCAAGTCGATCTTGAATCATTTTTACGAGAACTGTCTGAATCAAAGCTTCAGTCATATATCCTTCCACTGAATTTCGCATTTCCCAAGGCATCTTGTCTTGCTTGAAGAAAGTCATCACCGTGGTATTTCTCAATTCGGGATCTTCAAAATGAACATAAATTGGCTTTTCGTTGTCGCTTACTACTACATATTCACGTGGAGCAGCGTTTTCCGGCATTACTACTGAAGAGAAAAGATCTTTCACTTTCTTTTCCATCTCATCAGCATCGAAATCACCTACAATAAAGATACCCTGTTGATCAGGACGATACCATTTCTTATAGTAGGCTCTCAGAGTTTCCGGCTTGAAGTTCATTACAACTTCCATCTTGCCGATAGGCATCTGCTGATACTGATATTCCTTGAATATCTGAGGAAGGATAGCAGTATACATACGATTCTGAGCATCGCTGCGAGAGCGCCATTCCTCATTGATGACACCACGCTCTGCTTCGATCTCAGACTCTTCGAGAAGAATACCGTCACACCAGTCGCGAATCACGAGAAGCACACTGTCCATAAGCGGCTTGTCAGTAGTGATTACATTGTCGATGTTGTAGACAGTCTCGTCAAAAGCAGTGTAGGCATTAATGTCAGCACCAAAACGGATACCTTTGCTCTGAAGATAGTTGAGCATATTCTTTCCGGGATAGTGTGTGGTGCCATTAAATGCCATGTGCTCAAGGAAGTGAGCAAGACCAAGCTGCTCCTGAGTCTCAAGAGTGCTTCCTACCTTCTGTGCAATGTAGAAGTTTGCACGATCTTTAGGCTGTTCGTTGTGTAGAATGTAATAGGTCAGTCCATTGGGAAGAACCCCTGACTTAACCTCGGGTTTGAGCGGCAGCGGAGTAATTTGCATCTGCTGCGCAAAGGCAACCACAAACAAAAGAATGAGGGTTGCCAGACTGGTAAGTCTTTTCATGTTGTTATACTATTGTTTGTTAATTGTATTCGATAAATAGGGCTTATAGGCCGAATATGCCTTATAAGCCCTACATAATCTTAGACGCAAAAACATTGAAAAAATTACATTTTTATCACGGTTTTTTGCGTAATAATCATATCCATTGCCACATCGTGCGGCTCAGCCGGTAGGCTGTCGAAGAGTTGGAACTCATATCCAACTCCGATTTTAGTAGCCTTTGCTGTAGCAAGAAGCCTGTCGTAGAATCCTTTGCCACGTCCAAGTCTATTACCTTTCCGGTCAAATGCCACAGCCGGGATTATCATAAGCTCCATGTCTTCGACATTGGCATAACTGTCGCCTGTCGGCTCTTCGATATGAAACGAACCAAGTTCAAGCCTTGATTCTTCATATGGAAGGATATCAAGGTTCACTCCATTAACCCTTGGAAGAAAGAAATGCTTTCTATCACTCCACTTCTTCAAAAATTTTAAAGTCTGCAATTCATCGGGCAATGAATGATACATTAAGATATTATCTGCCATAATGAAAGCGGCTGTCTGCTCCAGTCGGGCGAACACTTCTTCCGCTGCACTCTACTTCTACATCTACGAAATCATCATTCGGAGATTTTTTATTTTTCTGCGAATATCTGATTTTTCCATATCATTGAATTATCGTGTGTTTTAAATAGATTAATTTTACCTCTTATCAAATCTGATCCCGTATCTTCAGCCGGAACCAAAGATACTGCAGACTTTCCATCCTTAAGCAATTCCATTGCCTTCTTCACGGTCTCATCTTCCTGATTGAGAATCTGTATGAGGCCGTTATAGCCGAGTACGTTTCGGGCAATCTGTGCTTTCAACAAATTAAGTATGATGCCACGGCTACGATTGATATAATACCAGCGTGCCGGCACCCCATTCTGAGCAGCAAAATCAACAAAACCCTCAAGCAGGGTCTGATCCCGAGGAATGACTCTTTCAAGCTCCTCGATGGTCTTGACATTCTGAGTCACTGACCGATATTTTTCCGCTACTTGGAATGCATATTTTGTAATGAGTCCCTTGTTGCTGACATTGACATAGTAGGATGAAAATCCTGTGGTATCCTCCGGAACGAACACATCCGGCATGATGCCACCACCGCCATAAACCTTTCTACCTCCCTTTGTGAGGAAAAGCTTACTCTTGTCAAGCTTAATGCTATCGGCATTATAAAACTCGCCATGTTCGAAACGGTCCAAGATGTCCATCACATATTTACCATCGGCTCCTCTTTCATAGGGCTTCTGAATGCACCGGCCCGAAGGAGTATAGTAGCGAGCTACAGTAAGACGCAAAGCACTGCTATCGGGGAGTTCAATCTGGTGCTGCACCAAGCCCTTTCCAAAAGAACGGCGTCCGATGACAAGGCCGCGGTCATTATCCTGAATAGCGCCTGCAAATATTTCAGAAGCTGAAGCTGAATATTCGTCAATCAAAACAGCAATCGGCATAGTCTGGAAATGACCATTACCATCACTGACAGCAAGACTGCGGTTATCGCTCAACTTACCATTTGTACTGACAATGATCCTGTCGTCCGGGAGGAATTCATTTGCCATAAGAATCACTTGATCAAGGAAACCACCGGAATTGCCCCTAAGGTCTATGACAAAGCTTTTAGCCCCTTGGGAAGCAAGCTGAAGAAGTGCCATATAAAACTCCTCGTAAGTATTGCGTCCGAATTTTGAGACCTTCAGATACCCGATTCCGTCCTCTTTATCGGCAATATAGACTGCATCCACACTATTGACAGGAATATCATCACGAACAACTTCGAAATCAAGCAACTTGTCTGAATTCGAGCGCTTTACCTTCAACGCGACCTTAGTTCCTTTTTCACCGCGAAGTTTCTTGAAAACGTTGTCATTTGTAGCCTTTTTCCCGGTCAAAGACGAATCGTTAGCCTCAACAATCTTGTCACCGTTAAGAATGCCAACCTTTTCAGCCGGGCCGCCAGCAATCACGTCGACCACCACCACTGAATCGTTGACTATCTGAAATGACACTCCAACTCCTGAAAAATGGCCTTCCATATCTTCATTGGTAGACTTCAATTCTTCCGGAGTAAAATAGACTGAATGAGGGTCAAGCCCAGCAAGAAGATCAGGAACTACAGAGGACAGCAATGAGTCGACGTCTATCTTGTCGACGTATTCATTCTCTATAAGATCCAAAATAGTGCGCAGTTTTGCCTCTGCGGGCGTCATCCTGCTCACTGACAGATACTTGCCAATAAAGACACCACCTGCAAGGCCGAGAGCCAATACAAGCGGTATCAATATCAATCCTATGTTTCTTTTTTTATTCATTGATTCTAAATATCAATCTTTTTCCAAAGGCATATGCACAACTTCAATTCCAGCCTTCCGCAGCAAATCAAGACCATCCTGAATCCTGTAGAGATCAGAAAAAACCACCCTCTTTATACCTGCCTGAATAATAAGCTTGCTACATTCCATGCAAGGGGAAGCCGTGACATATAGGGTCGCTCCATCGCTTGAATTATTGCTCCGCGCAACCTTTGTAATTGCGTTTGCTTCAGCGTGAAGCACATACGGAAAGGTCACATTATTTTCCTCACAAATATTGGGAAATCCGGAAGGAGTCCCATTGAAACCGTCAGAGATAATCATATTATCCCTGACGATCAGTGCGCCGACTTTCCTACGCTGACAATATGAATTTTCACTCCATATCTGCGCCATCCTAAGATAACGCTCATCAAGCAGCATCTGCTTTTCTGCAGGATAGGTTTTCTTTTCTGACTCCATGAAAGGACAGGGTTATAGTTCGTCTTTGTCAGTCAGGAAGTGCTCCGCATCAAGGGCAGCTTTAGCGCCACTGCCAGCCGCAACAATTGCCTGACGATAGCGAGGATCAGCGACGTCTCCTGCGGCAAAAACTCCTTCAACGCTTGTCTCTGTCGTGTCTCCCTTAACTTTAATGTATCCTTGCGCGTCAAGAGCAACCTGACCTTTAAGAAACTCTGTATTCGGATTGTGGCCTATGCCAAGGAAGAAGCCGTCTATTTTAATGTCGAAATGGTCTTCTTGATCAGTACCTTGAGCTCTCACTACATGAGCACCTTCCACAACCTCATTTCCAAAAAGTCCCGTGACATTACATTCAAACAATATCTCAATATTAGGAGTATTCACTACCCTCTTTCGCATCACGTCGCTGGCTCTGAGGAACGGCTTACGCACAATCAAATATACCTTATTGCATAATGATGAAAGATAAAGAGCTTCCTCACATGCTGTGTCGCCACCTCCTACTACAGCCACATCTTTCTTGCGATAGAAGAATCCATCACAAACTGCACAAGCACTGACTCCCATGCCCTGATATTTGATTTCATCAGGAATACCAAGATATTTTGCACTTGCGCCAGTACTTATAATGACAGTATTAGCTTCAATTTCCTCGCCATGGTCATCAATGGCCTTAAAAGGACGTTTGGAAAGGTCGATGCTTTCAATATTGCGCGGACGAACGATTGCACCGAACCTCTCAGCTTGCTTACGGAGTTGATCCATCATCTCCATACCACCAATCCCGTCAGGGTAACCCGGGAAGTTCTCGATCTCCGTTGTCTGCGTAAGCTGGCCGCCAGGCTGGTTGCCTTCATAAATAATGGGAGAAAGATTTGCTCTGCCAGCATAAATTCCGGCTGTATATCCCGCCGGTCCAGATCCTATAACAAGTACTTTTGCAGTAGACATAATTACATTTTTTTTATTTGAATCTTCAGAGTCATCCACAGATTCAGAAAATTAACGTTATCTTTACTTATAACAATCAGAAAGCTATTTTTCTTAAAAGAGAGGACCTTTTTTTCAAAAAAGCTCACCGTAGATCGACAATCTCCACTTTAGGATACTTGGATTTAGGATAGACAAATGTCGTTTCAGGCAATTTCTGACCGTTTTTCACCTGAGTTATCGACACCGTCACTTTCTGTCCTGAAGAAGGGACTATAACAAGTTTTGATGGATAGACCGAACCGTCGGGGATAGTGACATGTACACTTTTATATCCCAAGTGTTTTGATTTGGGTGTCAAGATTATAGTCTTGCTTCCCTTAGTCTGCGCTTTGGCAAATGCCGCAGTGAAATTAGCAGAATAAGAATTAACAATCGAGAGCGGGTTAGCCTCTGCAACTTCTTGTGGCGTAGGGTTCATGAGCGTGGTCTCAGCATTTTTTGCATTGTATGTCCACATACTCTTACCATCATACCAAGTGGAAGCAGATGAAGTCTGCAATGCAAACTTCTTTCCGGCAGCTTTCATAGTTCCCGACACTTTCTGTGATCCATAATCGAGAGTGAAGGAAGCAGTAAGCCCCGCTGATCCATTGATATTTGCAGCTGCCTTCCTAAGCATCGCATCAGCAGTCTCGGCAGCAGTTGCCGAAGAAGCCACACCCAAAATCACAAAACCAAGAATTGCTAATATTTTCCTAATCATCAAACCGTAAATCATTTATCTTCAAAATTCATAGTTCATATTTGGATCATCAAGCAAGCCCAAGCGTAGCCAAAAGATCCTCAAAAGCCATAGCATCCATAAGCACACTCCTTGGCTTACCACCGGTTGCGGGTCCTACAACGCCATATGCCTCCAGCTGATCCATAATTCTTCCAGCCCTGTTGTAACCAATTTCATAACGGCGCTGAACAGCAGACGTGGATGCCGTACCACTCATGATAACCTGCCTACCAACTTCAGGGAAAAGAGGATCAAGTTTTCCGACACTCGCCGTGTCTACATCCTGGGCATCACCGTCACCTCCTACTTGCGGTTCGGGAAGCATATAGGCTCCTTGCGGATATGGCTGACGAGCTATGTAGTCGCACACCTTCTCAACTTCCGGAGTATCGACAAACGCACACTGCACACGAGTCATTTCTCCATTGTTGCTAATAAGCATATCTCCGCGCCCAATCAATTGCTGCGCCCCTGTAGAATCAAGAATAGTCTTGGAGTCAACACCGGAGCTTACTTTAAACGCTATGCGCACCGGGAAGTTAGCCTTTATCATACCGGTAATCACATTAGTAGATGGTCGCTGAGTCGCAATGATGACATGGATGCCCACGGCACGCGCAAGCTGTGCAAGACGAGCAATAGGGAGTTCGACTTCCTTTCCTGCTGTCATAATCAAGTCAGCAAACTCATCGATAATCACCACTATGTATGGCATATAGCGATGTCCTTCTCTTGGATCAAGCTTCTTTTCTTTAAATTTCTCATTGTATTCTGTCACTTGACGGACAAATGCCTTTTCAAGAAGCATATATCTTTCATCCATCTCAGCACAGAGCGAGCTAAGCGTAGCCACTACATTTTCCATATTTGTAATGATAGGCTGCGGGGCATCAGGGATCTTAGCCAAATAATACTTTTCGATCTTAGCATAGAGGGAAAACTCAACCCTCTTGGGGTCGACCATCACAAACTTCAGCTCCTCCGGACGCTTTGAATATAGAAGCGAAGTAACTATAGCATTCAGACCTACTGATTTACCTTGTCCGGTAGCTCCAGCTACAAGAAGATGAGGCATTTTGGCAAGATCTGCAATATAGACTTCATTTGAGATTGTAGATCCTAATGCAACAGGAAGCTTAAATTTGGAACTCTGATATACTTTCGACTGGATTATAGTCCGCATCGATACAGTCTGCGCTACTTTATTGGCAACCTCAATGCCGACCGTTCCCTTACCGGGAATAGGAGCAATGATGCGCACTCCATTCGCTGCCAACGAAAGTGCGAGATCATCCACAAGATTGCGTATCTTGGCAATCTTGACGCCAGTGTCAGGACGAATTTCATATAGAGTCACTGTAGGACCTACGGTAGCCTCAATGCTGGTAATCGGAATTCCAAAATCAAGCAACGTTTGCCTGATTTTTTCTTTATTCTCGAGCAATTCCTCAGAAGAAACTGAAATTTTATCAGAACCGGGCAGCAGATAGTCAGAGGGAGGGAATTTATATTCATGAGTGAAGAGGCTCTCATCGTAAGAAGAGCCGGAATCTCCAGAACCCTTCTCAATCCGGTTGACATTGACAGTCATGACGTCTTTTGCCACTTCCGCTACTGCAACAGCTTCATTTTTGACTTCAGTTGGCTGATCCGAAACCTTTTCTTCTTTTACGACGGTTTCGGTAACAACATTTCCGACAGGAGCTGCAACCTGAGTTTCAACCGGCTCCACAACCTTCTCAATAACCGGCTCTGAAACCGGCTCTGAAACCTGGGGATTCTCTTCTACATCCTCCTCTACAAGTTCCTGAACAGGTTCAGGCTTTTGCTCGCCAACCTCCGAATAATTTTCAACAATCTTTTCCTCTTCTACAGGTCCACTAATATTTTCATAGTTCAGATCATTAATATAAGCGTTCTCTTCAATAGGATCTTCAGAGATCGCCAAAGAATCGGGATCATCTTGAATGGAATCAAAACGATAATCCGGTTCATCGTCATCCTCAAGATCAGGCATATCGAAGATAGTGTCAGAAGCCGGATCAAACTCAACGTTGTCTGGAGTCTGAATTTCGTGCTTCACCTCATCCGGATCCTCATTCTCCGCATACAAAGCCTGACTTTCGGCAGCTTTCCGCTCCCGTTCTTTTTGCTCTTCCTGTTTTCTGATTTCAGCTTCTTCTATTTCGCGTTGCTGACGTCTCTTTTCATCATAAGCGTTCTTTTTCTTAATGACCCACTTTATGGCATCACGCAGACATATCACCACGAAGATAGAAATCAACACCACAGATATTATGATAGCCCCACTCCATCCAATATAACTATATATTATTTCGTTTATATATCTTCCATGGAAGCCACCCCAATTGACATCTGTGTCAAGACCAATTGAAACCATACCAATCACAACACTAAGAGTAATGAAAGCTATGAGAGACTTAATTGTGAAATCAAGAGTCCTGAACTTAGGGTATCCAATCAAAAGCTTCAACGACATGCAAAGGAGCCACGCCACTATTACAATAGCCCCAACCCCGAACCCTTGGTTGATAAGAAGCTCTGTGAGCCGTGCACCACCTTCTCCGGCATCGTTGGCGACAGCAACTTCCGGACCCGTAAGCGTAGAAGCTGCCATACTCTGGTCAGCAATACAAGAACTGAAATATGAAACGAAAGCAACGGCAAACCAAAATCCAAGACCTCCCAGGATAATTCCACACACAAACCGAGTGACCACCGAATCTTTCCATTCCTTCAAAGAGGAGATGAATGAATCCACGGGCTTTTGCGACTGAACTTCTGTGGTCCTTTTGGGCGCAGCATCCTTAGAGACCGGTTGCGTGGTCTCCGCTTTCTTTTGTTTGACATTTCTTCGTCGCCCTTTTTGGACAGGCTCTTGAACGACCACCTGCTCTTCAACGACAGATTCTACAGGTTCTTCTGATGAAGATATTTCAGGTGCATAATTATGATATTTCTTCATTGATTGGCTATAGTGAAATTCGAATATGAGTAGTAGTAACCGGAAAAATCCGCCTATATATGAAATAGGATTGCAAAATTAGTAAAAAAAAACGGATTATTTCAAAAAAAAATGTTAACTTCGCATTTGAAATGAGACCTACAAGAATAGCAGGACTTGCCATACTTGCCCTTTTATGGGTATGGCTAAGTGTGGGGCTTCTCACTTCCGCAGATGGATTCAACTTGAAAAACATCCTAATAGCGGCAATGAGCGGCATCATCATTTTTGTGCCCCTATACAAAAAATACGTCAGGGGCGATAAGAAATAGCTTGATATGAAAAAGGAATCTGCAAATACTCCACTCCCTGCAGCCAGAACCTCCGGATACGGCCTTCTGGACAGCATATCTTCGCCAGCCGACGTGCGTGCACTGCGCCTCGAGCAGCTGCCGGAGCTGTGCGCCGATATCCGGCGTTATATAATCGACCATCTATCCGTCAATCCGGGTCATTTTGCTTCGAGTATGGGCGCAGTCGATATAGTCGTGGCTTTACATTATGTATATGACACTCCTGACGATCATCTTTTCTGGGACGTAGGTCACCAGGCCTATGCTCATAAAATTCTCACCGGCAGAAAAGAGGCATTTGTCAATCAAAGGAAAAAAGGTGGCATTAGCGGTTTCCCCTCCCCTCTCGAATCTCCGTATGACACTTTCATCACCGGCCACGCCTCAAATTCCATTTCTGCTGCACTTGGAAGAGCGATCGCAGACAGAAATACCCCGGGAAGAGAAAAATGCAAGACTGTAGCAGTGATCGGGGATGCCTCTATCAGCGGAGGCTTAGCCTTTGAGGGTCTAAACAATGTAGCCAACAATCCCAACAATCTTCTTATCATCCTTAATGACAATGAGATGAGCATAGATGCCAATGTCGGGGGATTGCACTCATATCTTTCAGAACTCTCCACATCTGCCGGCTACAACAAGTGGCGTTCGAAACTTTACAATGCCTTTCGACGTAAAGGGGTAGTGACAGAAGCCGGGAAAGGTCGCATACAGCGTTTCGCCAACTCCGTAAAGAGTCTCGTCAGCGGCAAGCAAAATATTTTCGAAGGGCTCAACATACGGTATTTCGGTCCGTTTGACGGACATGATGTCATAAAGATAGTAAAGATCTTGAATGATATCAAGAATATGGAGACGCCGCGCCTTCTTCACCTGCATACGATAAAAGGGAAAGGATACAAGCCAGCAGAGGAAAATCCGGCTAAATGGCATGCACCCGGATTGTTTGATCCTGAAACGGGAGAAAAAATAAGCAAAGACAGCAAGGATTCTCCACTCCCATGGCAAGAAGTATTCGGACGCACACTCGTAGAACTTGCAAAACAAGATGAACGGGTGATGGGTGTGACAGCTGCCATGCCAAGCGGAACGTCAATATCCCGCATGCTCGAAATTTTCCCACACAGGACTTTTGACGTCGGGATTTCAGAAGGTCACGCCGTAACGTTCTCCGCCGGACTTGCCACGGGAGGAAAACGTCCGTTCACTGCCATATACTCCACTTTCCTACAGCGAGCCTACGACAACATTGTCAATGATGTCTGCATACAAGGATTGCCGGTGACTTTTTGTATAGACAGAGCCGGATTAGTCGGTGAAGATGGCGTCACGCATCATGGACTTCTTGACATTGCATATTTGAGGTGCATACCAAATATGAAGGTTGCAGCTCCATCGGATGAAGAAACTCTCCGCAATCTTATGTTCACATCACTTCATTCAGAGGGTCCGATGGCAATACGCTATCCCCGCGGAAAAGCGACCACTAAGTGTTGGCAAACGGAAATGAAAGTCATTGAAATCGGGAGAGGGAGAACAATAGACGTTCATGAAGACTCAGACATAGCAGTGCTGACAGTCGGACCTCTTCTTCATGAAGCCAAGAAAGCCGTAGAGTCCTTGAAAACAAAGGGCATCAAGACCGACCTTTATGACATGATATGGATAAAACCACTTGACACTGCATTATTAGAAGAAATTGCAGCCAATCATAAGACCATCATTACTGTCGAGGATGGAATTATCACGGGAGGGTTCGGCACAGCTGTGACTGAATGGTGCAGAGACAATCATATTGACATTGAAGTCATCACTCTTGGAGCTCCTGATTCATGGGTAGCACATGGCACGGTAGCTGAACTCAGACATGATTGTGGATATGATGCCTCAGGAATCGAATCGACTATTTTATCTCTTGTCAAAAAAGAATCCTAATTTTTAAGGCGATGAAAATCATTATAGCAGGTGCCGGAGAGGTTGGAACACACCTCGCCAAGATGCTCAGCAATGAGAATCAGGATATCATTCTCATTGACAGCGACCAGCAAAAACTTGATTCTCTCGATTCTCATTATAATCTCATGACTCTGTGCGGATCCACATCCTCTTTCTCCACCATGAGAAGAGCCGGAATCCAAAATGCAGACTTATATATCGGAGTTACACCTTTCGAAACCAGAAACATCACATCGTGTGCAATTGCCAAGAAGCTTGGAGTCAGGAAAACAGTAGCCAGAATTGACAATTACGAGTTCATGAAGAAGGAAAACAAGATGATCCTTAAGGAACTTGGCATTGACACCCTGATCTATCCGGAATTTCTTGCCGCCCAAGCAATCGACCTTGCCCTTTCCCACAACTGGGCTCGATACTGGGGAGAAATGGGAAATGGACAATTACTAATGATAGGGGTAAAGATCCGCGAAAATTCCAAGCTTTGCAGCCTGAAACTTCGTGAACTTCCGGTATCAGCCCATCATTTCCATGTAGCCGCCATAAAACGCAATGCCGAGACAGTGATCCCGGGAGGCAATGACTCAATTGAAAAAGACGATATCGTATATTTCATAACCACACCTGAATACGTGGAGGAGGTGCGCGAACTGTGCGGCAAGAAGACTCGCATCATAAAGAAAGTGATGATAATGGGTGGAAGTCAGATTGCTTTGCGCTTCTGCTATGAGTTTCACGATAAATACCAGATCAGACTGATCGACATAGATCGCGAGCGGTGTGAATATATAGCTACTGAAATTCCGGAAATCGAGGTCATCAACGGTGACGGCCGAGACGTGGAGGTGCTACGCGAAAACAACATATATCAATATGATGCATTCATTGCCTTGACTTCCAAATCTGAAACCAATATCCTGTCGTGCCTGACCGCGAAAGATTTTGGCGTTCCAAAGACAATTGCAGACGTTGAGAACCTACAATTCTACAGCGTTGCAGAAAGTCTGAATATCGGCACTTCCATAAATAAGAAACTCATGGCATCGTCGAGTATATTCCAAATACTCCTTGATTCCGATGAATCCAACTCAAAGTTTCTTGCGCTTGCAGATGCAGAAGTATGCGAACTGGAGGTGAAAGATAAAGCAAAAATCACAAAAGCCCCGGTCAAAGACCTCAACTTGCCTTGGGGCATGACTCTTGCAGCCCTTATCAGGAATGATGGGAAAGCTGAACTAATTGGGGGCATGACTCAAATTCACCCGGGCAACAAGGTTGTAGTATTTTGTCTCACCGGTTCTATCTCAAAAATTGAAAAATGGTTCAACTAAAACTGAAACATAACGCTTATATCAACCTACGTATGCTGTTGCGTACAATTGGTTGGCTTCTCATGGTGCTAAGCGGCTTCATGATTTTTCCTCTCATTACAGCCATAATTTATGGAGATTCCGAAATAAGACCTATCCTCTTGTCAATGGCCATCACTATGGTTTGCTCCATTGGATTGATGAGTCTGAAGCCTAAGAGCAAGGAGATGGGAAAAAGGGAGGCAATTCTCCTCACGTCTCTAATATGGGTGATACTATCGCTTTTCGGCATGATTCCATTCCTGCTATGCGGAACTCACGATTCCATCACGGATGCCTTTTTCGACACTATGAGTGGATTTACCACTACAGGGGCATCGGTGTTAGGTTCACTCGAGAATATTCCTCATTCTTTATTGCTATGGAGATGTCTACTGCAATGGATCGGAGGACTCGGAATCATTCTCTTTACGCTTGCCGTCGTTCCGATGCTCAATAATAAAGGAGGGATGTTGATGTTTAACGAAGAAGTCACCGGCATTACTCACGACAAATTGCGTCCACGTGTCAGCAACACTGCAAAAAGCTTATGGTGCATCTATATTTGTCTGACCATCACCTGTATATTATTACTTTGGTTTTCAAGCATGAATCTTTTTGAGGCTATATGCCATGGACTGTCAACCATGTCGACCGGAGGATTTTCCACCAACGACATGAGTGTGCGTGATTGGAACAGCCCCTATATCATTATCGTGCTGACAATATTTATGTTTATTGGCGGAGTCAACTTCAACCTCATTTTCTCCACAGTATATGGAGACTGGAAGAAACTGATCAAAAACGATGCATTCAAATGGTTTTGCCGGACTTTACTATTCGGATATATCGTCTTTACAATATCCATAATCGGGACCAACCATGTACACACATGGCAAGAAGTGACCATTATACCTCTATTCCAAAGCGTTTCTATTCTGACATCAACCGGTCTTGTTGTGCCTCACTTCGTACATTGGGGAGCAGTTCCTTATATAGTAATGCTTATTTTTATGGCTATCGGGGGATGCGCCGGGAGCACTTCCGGCGGAGCAAAAATAGACCGTTTCATTATATTCTTCAAGTTTCTGAATAATGAAATGTACCGGACCATGTATCCTTCTGCAGTAAGGACCGTGACAGTAAATGGGAAAGGCACATCATACGTAATAGTAATGAAAGTATTAGCTTTCATAGCGCTTTATTTCCTGGTAATATTTATAGGGGGTTTTCTTCTTACGGTACTTGGTGTGCCATTTCAGGAAAGCTTCTTCTATTCTCTCTCAGCTATCTCAAATGCAGGAATCGGCACAGAGGTGCAAGATGGAGTATCATGCTTTTCAATGATGCCGGACGCAGCAAAATGGATATTGAGCTTCGTCATGCTCACAGGACGTCTCGAGCTCTACACTATCCTGCTCCTCTTCACTCCGGCGTTCTGGAAAAAATAATGGAGGGGCTATTGCGAAACCGCCCCTCCAAGAAAAGATCATTTTTCTACTGCCGCTAAACGGTAGATATTCTCAGCTATGTCCTTATCAATTTTTATATAATTCCCAAATACCTCTCCCTTATTCTCAGTAACCTTTTCTGCCAATAGCTTCACATCGGGATTTTCAATTCCGAGTTCCTTCATAGTGACCGGCATACCAATAGATGTCAAGAATTTCTTCAATGCCTCTATTCCAAGAAAAGCAGCCTTCTTGTCATCAGACTCATCAATATCAAACACACGACGTGCGAACTGAGCAAGTTTTCCAGGATTCTCCTCCATCGCGTATGTCATCCAGGCAGGGAACATCACTGCAAGACCTGCACCATGGGTGACATCGTAGACTGCGCTCAATTCATGCTCGAGTCCGTGAGTAGCCCAGTCTTCCTCTCTGCCGCCACTGCATACGCCATTGTGTGCGAGTGTACCGCTCCACATTATATTAGCCCGCGCATCATAATCCTCCGGATTAGCAATAACCTTGGGAGCCTCAGCGATGATAGCTTTCAGGACTCCTTCCGCTACCCTATCAGTTATCTCTACATTCGGGGTATTGGAGAAGTAGCGTTCCATGATGTGTGCCATCATGTCGGTGATGCCTGCGGCTGTCTGATAAGGAGGCAATGTAAAGGTGAGTTCCGGATTCATCAAAGCGAACTTCGGACGAAGCACGTCACTTCCCATTCCAAGCTTATGAAGCCCGTCAAGCTTAGTTATGACAGTATTGCCTGATCCTTCACTACCGGCAGCAGGAATTGTCAACACGACACCTACGGGAAGAGCTTCAGTCACCTTGGCTTTACCACAGTAAAAGTCCCAAAAGTCACCTTCATATGGCACTGCAGCAGCAATTGCTTTTGCAGTGTCGATAGAACTGCCGCCTCCGACTGCAAGCACGGAGTCCACGCCTTCCTTCTTAGCTATTTCAATACCTTCATATACTTTGGAGTCAACCGGATTTGGCTGGACGCCACCCAATTCAACATATTGGAGGCCTGCCTCTTCAAGACTTTCCTTAACACGGTCAAGAAGTCCGGATTTAATGACAGATCCTTTGCCATATACAATAAGAGGCTTCTTCATTCCAAAAGCTTGCAGCTCTTTTGCCACTTTATTCTCTACGCCTTTTCCGAAGACATACTTGGTAGCAGGAAAAAATACAAAATTATTCATATTTAAAAATTTGTTGTAGATAAGTATCAACAAGACAATGAAGCTGTATAAACCAATTTACAAACATCAAAAAGGATTATAAACATTGAAGTTGTTTAAACTTATTTACGAATTCAAAAAATCAATATAAAACACTAAAAATATGATTCTTTTTATTAATC
>JAIDUH010000007.1 GCA_029060285.1 Muribaculaceae bacterium
ATCGTGACTGATGAATGAAGCGGAAGATGCCGTAAAGATGGCGGAAGCTTGATAAAAAGAATTTATCCTTTCATATTGTTTTGATATTATTATATTCGTAAATAAGTCGAAACAACTTCTATGTGAGAACTAACAAGATATTTGCTGAATAGTTATTCATTCTTTTTTATCTGGAGTGATCGTTTATGACCACGTCTTTTATCTCTACTGTCTGGTCAAGCACTTTGATATGTGGAGTGATAAGTAAGAAATACCCGTATCCCGGACAGAAGAATCTGTCTGTTCTGAAACGTGAAGGTACAATTTCTCCGTTTTCTGCAATGATACCGATTCTTTGGAAAGAGTCTACATCAAAATCTTCCGGAATCACAATCCATCCGTTGTAGAGCATTGCTCCGGGTGTCATCTCGGAATTTCTGGAGCGTTCAGGAGAAAATCCTTTCATGGATGTGGGAAGTATCACCATATTATTATTCGGCGAGTAGTACATGCGCATGAACTCCTTTGGCACCTTCTCATGAAATTGCCTGATTGAAGTTTTGAAAAGCGTGATGTCAGCTTTCGGGTATGTAAGATCATAATAAAAAGTCCCGTCTGCCGACTCTTGATAGAGTGTTGTTACTTCAGCATACTCTTTACTGCATTCTCGTTGTCTGATGTCTGCAAATATAAGGTGAATCATAGAAAACCCTCCTGTGATAATTCCTACGATCCATTGAAATGCTACATGTGGGAGTCTTGCTTCCGGAGTAGAGGAAAGAATATATCCGCATCCCAATGCGCTGAAGAGCATTACCGGTGCTCCTGTACGAGGACCGGTGTAATATTTAAAGAAAACACCTGCTGAGGCTATAGCCGCAAAGATAAAAAGAATCAAGGCCTTGGAAGAATATATATTTTTTCTTCTTTGGCCGTTCGTCCCCATCCATAACAGGAAAATTACAAACGCAATAATAAACATCAATGCCGGACCGAGCTGCATCAAAGCCTCCTTATATGTGAATTTCATCAAGAAATTAGTCTCTCTCTCGCTCCTTTGCCAAAATACGGGGGAAAGAATTGTCATGCAAGTGCCGGCACATACTGATATCCATGCAATTATTTGTTTTCTTGACAATTGTTTATGGTTAAGTAGAAGGCAGATGGTGATGGCAGCGCTTAGTGGAGCTCCAAACCCTTCGTGCATCCATCCGGCAATGAACATCAACATGCATGCAAATCCAAATTGCATTCCTTCATATTTATCGACATTTAAATAGCAGTATATGGCAACTACTGCGGCTGCCGCCGCCCATAAGTAATTGATGGCGTACGTGACGAGCGTCAAGTAGTCATACCAAGGGAAGGCAATTACAATCGTTGCATAAATCAGCCAGCTGACAATTGAGCCGAAGCGTGTGCCCGTGATGCGGCAAGAGATTGTTATTAAAATAAAAACCATAAGTCCGCTGATGATGCCGAATATCCATTTTGGAGCCAAATATAGAAATGGCAAGGAAAGGAAGT
The DNA here is from genome assembly GCA_029060285.1 of Muribaculaceae bacterium. GTDB lineage: Bacteria > Bacteroidota > Bacteroidia > Bacteroidales > Muribaculaceae > Lepagella. The sequence goes on from JAIDUH010000007.1 coordinate 1,507, forward strand.
TACCGAGTCGTCCCGACTGAGTCTCCCATATCCAGGGTATTCTTTCGATCATGATTTGCCATAATCCTGGTCCCGCACTATGCCCTTTCATTGGAATCATGAACAAAAGATCATCAGCTCCCGGTGGAGTAAGGGAAATAAGCAGAGCGAAAAGAATACTGCTGATAATGGCAACGCAGGTGAAAAAGTGGTTCTGCGCGATATATTGTTTGCTATTAGAAGATTTTGATAACATTTTTTGCCTGACTGATTATAGTCGACAAAAGTAATAATAATTTATGATTTGTCAAAGTGATTTTTTCCTTTTTGTCGCAGCGATGTAGATCATCGAAAATATGCCTAATAATATTGTCATGACAGTCTGGGTGCTCCATGCCACTATTGAGAATGCGGCTGCATCCGTATGTCCTACTCCATATAGCATCAAGGCATACATGACTGCAATGTTCCATGGTCCGAGTCCTCCGTTGCTTGGGATTGCCATGCTGAACGATCCGAATACAAATGCCACCAATCCCGGAAGCAAACCGTAGGCATATCCCGGGTGAGTCAGAAGGTCTCTTGTGAATGGAAATGCGAAGAATACAAGATATATCTTAAGGAAGTAGCATACCCAGATGGCAATTGTCAGGAATAGGTAGGTCCATCTTCCTTCCATGGTGAATATTACCTTGAATCCTTGCCACATTCTTGAGATGCTCAAATTGATACCCTTGAAGAATTTTGAATCCTTATATTTCAGGTCACATAAAACAAAGATGATGGCGGCAATTCCGATTCCTGTCCATAATTCCCATTTCGAGAGTACGTCCTCGATATCGCGTCCGAATGAATACTGGTTGAAGAAATGTGTGAGAGCGGGATTGGCTACAATAAGAGCCAGTCCGAGTAGCAACACTATCATTACAAAGTCTGAACTACGGTCTGCAAGATCGGTGCCAACTACGGTTGACAATTTGGCTTTTTCACGACGCACTACATAGACGCATCTCCAGGCCTCCCCAAGATAAGGCACAAGAAGATTGATGGCATATGCTGAAAAGATAGAGACACTTTCTGACGTCACAGACATTCTTGGTATTCCGGCAGCACGCAGCTGATAACCCCATCTTATTCCCCTTATGGAATAAGAAAGCATCGTCAGCAGCATTACGAGAAGCAGCCACCAGTAGTTGCAGTCATGCGATGTGATGCTCCACACCTTATGGAAATCGACCTTACGGGACATCCATATTATCATTACTGTGGAGATGCCTAATGGAACTATTATTTTAAATATCTTCTCGACAGTGTCTTTCCACTTTCCTTTTATATCGGCAGTATTCCCTGGCTTGTTTTCGGTAATGTCACTTTTTGTCATAATCGGTCATTTTTTATTAAAACCGAATAACATAACTATTAGTTTAAAATAAGCTGACTGATTATATAATTATACAGATTGACGATTTTACCTCAAATATCGTAAAAGCGATCCATCAGTTCCTTTCTGTAGGTCTTTGATATCTTGATTTCTGTTATGTTGTCGAGAGGTGGCAGAAGCATGCAGTCATTCCCGTTTATTATGCCTATGTAGCGCACATTCACTATAAAGTGTTTATGTGTCCTTACGAAATCAGGACCGAATCCGAGGATGGTTTCTGCTGTAGTCTGGCGTTTTAATATGATCCGCTTAAGGCTATAGAATACGCACTCCCATATTTTTCTTTCGGAAAGATATCTGAAGTATACTATGTCTGCCGGATTGACAATTACCTTTGAGTTAGTTACAGATGTGATGGAAAGCAGTTTGGCTCCATTCGTATTTGTAAGGCGACCGGAAGAGGTGTCCATTGGCTTGCTGTGTCCTTCTCCAAGGTCGTTTTGAAGGCTACGAAATCTTTTGATGATCACGTCAAGTTCAGAAGCTTCAAAAGGTTTAAGCAGGAAGTCGAAGACCCGGAGCGAGAGTGCATCATGGATATAGCGCTGATAGCACGTGTGGAACACTACCTTGGTGTTTTCCGGTAGCGTTGTGTCTTCATACCATGACAAGCCGTTTCCCTCGGTAAAATTCATATCTAAAAACAGCAGGTCAGGTTGGAGCTTGTCTATGAGCTCTTCTCCTTCTTGCAGAGTCTCTGCAATGGCGCAAAGCTCCACATCTTTACGATTGGAAAGTTCTTCCGACAGAAGTTTTATGCTCGGTAAGTCGTCATCAATTATTATCGCTTTGATTTTTGATTTTTTATTATCGTTCATGGTTTGAGATTGTTTGGAATGATCATGGTGGCTAAATATCCTTTTTGTCCGTTATGCTCAGCATTTGTGTCCAAATGAAATGATGTCTGATCCCTATTGTGTTCGTTTATAAGTCGGATGGTTTCTAACAGCACTTTAAGTCCGGTTCCTCCCTTCTCGACATTGGCATGTTCTGTTCCGCAATTGTTGAAGACGCTTACTGAAATTTGGTTTTCACTCGTATTCCTCACAGATATAAGCAGCTTCCTTTCAGTTTCCGGGGCAAGTGTCGGGAAACCATGTTTGAAAGCATTCTCCACAAGTATCTGGAGTGTCATGGAAGGGAACATAAAGTCTTGATTTACTCCGTCTTCAATGCTGCAACAATAGTCTAAGGTATCCCTGCCGTCGTCGCTGATCACCTTTATATAGTCATCCGTGAATTTCAGTTCCTCTGAGAAGGGAACGAGTATTTCCGAAGCGATGATTTGCTGCCGACGGATGAGATGTACTAATGCGTCCAGATGTGAAGGCTTGCCGCTCTTCTTGTTATAGAGCTCGTGGTTGAGGGCATTGTATATGAAGTGAGGTGTCACGCGGCTTCTGAGATTTTCTTGTCTGAGGCTTATGATTTTTGTCATCATCTTCTGTTCGCGTTTACGCATGTTGGTGCGCCTTACCACATAAAATAGGATAAGTGCAATTATTATTGCAATTGCGATTGCGATTACTGCCATCAGCTTGTAGATGTTTGCTTGCTGGCGAGTGGCGCTCGCCTCAAGGTCCAGTATTCTGCGGTCGCGCTGATAACTGGCGTTAAGGGCTGATATCTGCTGCTTGAGTTTCTCTGATCTCAGGGAGTCGTTGAGATGGTCATGCCTGCATCTTGTCACATATGCCATCCTGTTATTGCCGACGCTGTTATACAATTCTTCCAGGGCTTTTAGGCGCGCCAAGTGCTGTTCAAGCCTGAGGGTGTCGGCTTCAGGATGTATCTTTGCCAGATTGATGCCTTTTTCATATTCCCCTTTTGCCATAGCCACGCGCATCTGGAGAGTATGGACATAGGAGGTCACGACAGGATTGGGTTGTTCTTCTGTGAAGAATCTTGCAGCTGAATCAAGAATTTCGGTGGCAATGCCGATTTCTCCAAGCCTGATATGCGAATCAGCGAGATTGACATCTGTAAACATCTTTTCCCATCTTGTGCCGGGCACAGAGTCAAGCATTTTTCTAAGGCGGGTGAATATCTTATTGGCCTCCTCATAATCTTCTCTATAGTAAAAGTCATTGCCATAACCGGTAAGTGTATTAAACTTATCATATTGGCTCATAGATTCAAGAATGCTCATTGACTTTTCCCACCAGACCTCGCTGTTGTCAAAGTCGCGCATATCGGTAAGCACGGAAGCAATGCCATTATACAGAGGTATGTAATGCACTGTTTCGAGTCCGATTGAGTCTGCGGCAGTGATTGCTCGATGGTAATAGAATGCCGCGCTGTCGAGAGCTGCAGACATTCTCAAGGCATTTGCATAATTGCTGTAAGCCTGGGGAAGGTCTTCCTTGATCCCTGACATTTCCACATTATCGACAGCCTTGCGAAGATATAATGCGCTGGAATCAGGATTGAAGTAATACTGGTCATAATAAGCTCCATGAGTTTGATACGCCTTTGCAAGCAGTCGTGCTCTTTCTTTTGATAGCTTCTGGCGTTCAAGCCATATGATTGCCGAGTCGGAAGATGTCAGCACAAGCGGTGCGTTGCCTTGGTAATAGGAATTGACTCCTTGTTGCACCATCGCCTCACACCAAAGTGCCGAGTCTTTTCTTGCGAGCGCCTCCTTTTTCAGAAGGTCTGTCATTTCAATGGCCATTGATATGTTTCCCGCCCTCAGGGTGTCATTGATTTCGGCTATGACGGGAATCATCATAGATGAATCTCTCTCTTTTTTACATGAAGATATGTTAGCCAGCAAAATTGCCGACATAAACAATTGAATCCAGACAGGCTTATATATTGTGAATTTCATGGCAGATATTGATTCGTTACTTACAGATTGCAAAATTAATCAATTTTGTTGATTTTTTGAATGTTCCTGTCTTATATTTGAAGTCGTATTGATAAAAAAATTGTCGGTTCAGTTCCATTTTTAGTCATGTTGACGCCTGTTATTGGCTTTTTGGCTTAAAAATGAAATTTTAGAGGTTGGGTATTAGGAAATATTTTTATACCTTTGCATGTCAAACGTAAGCAAAACGCATCTCAATCAAAATGTACTTATTTGTTTCAACCCTAAGCTTATATGCACTTTATGAAATGCTTAGCTTGCTAATAAGGGAGTGACAGACAAACCATCTGTAGCTCCCTTTCTTATTTCCTTCGCCCATGCTTCCTGCATCAACTCTTGCACCTTGCAAAATAAAAAATCAAAAAAAACTGCAGAAATATTTGCACAATACAAAAATAATTCTTAACTTTGCACTCGCAAAACGCGCAGGTCCTATAGCTCAGTTGGTCAGAGCACCTGACTCATAATCAGGGAGTCCTTGGTTCAAGCCCAAGTGGGACCACAAATTAGAAATCAAGCAGTTTCGACTAATGTCGTAACTGCTTTCTTTTTTATCTTGAACACAAATCTGAACACAACTCCGCGCCAACTCTATTTTACCATGTCTTACTATGTCTTGTGTTCATGGTACTAGGTTCAAAGAATAGCTTTAGTCTATCTCCAACATTCGTTCCATTTCATGAGCCATAATAGATTAAGATCAAAAAACTTTATTACTATCTGGAGTGTTCTTTTTAAGAATGATTACAGTCTATAATTCTATTGTAAAGTAACCTTTATGAGAGTCTTTAAAGTATTCTTAAACTAATTTGCCTTTTGAATTATAGTGAAGAATCTAAATATTTACTAATTAAAGTTTTAATATATATTGAAATGAAACATATTAGGGATGTTCTATCTCAAAATCAAGAATTCTTTGCCTATGAATAAGGTTTTGATGCATCATATTCCTTTTATGCAGTCTTACCAATAGATAATAAGTGTAGATTTGTAGAGTATACAATAGCATACAAAAAGTTAGAAATTAGTAGTTTCATACTCTCAAAATCAGAAGCTATAGACATCTTGAAGAAATGTCAACGCATTGATAAAACCTATTTAAATATTTAAAGTTGTTTGAGTCTATTTATTCACACATAGGATACACAGTAATCGCCTTGACAAATCTAATAATCTTAGATAAAGAATTAATCGATTTAGATTTCTCTGATGTTACGAAACTCGAATTTTATGTTAGCTCATACACTCCATATGACAGTAATAGAGTTTCAGAATCAAGAATTTCTTTTTCAAAAAGAGATGATTATGTATTTATAGAACAAAACTACTATGATGGTTGTCCTGTGGAATGTGTGCCTGATTATCCCTTTTGGGAAGTAAAAATAAGTGTGAAAGGAATGTCGTTTGACAAACGTTATGCAACACCAATATCAGAAAAGACATATAATATTTTTGATGCAACCTTAGTTGATGGTATAGGAGTATGGATGGAATTATGCAGATCTATAGATAGATCATATACAGATATAACGAAGAGTAAAAATGAATGAATTTTATCAATATAATATTTATAACAGCATATATGGAAAGGATTTACACTTATAGTAACGAACAGCAACGAGATGCAGAAGAAATCAAGTTGGATATTGCTTCTGCTATAGAAAAACTTCCTGCTTTTGTAGAGTTAATGAAATTTATTTATGAGGGAAGTAAAGGATTGAATGTTGAAATCAAAGGAAAGAGTATTGATGATGCTTTCGATTGCATAATTGATCGGAATAAGGTCTTTATAAAAACAAGCAACTTGTCAAAGCAGGATAAAGAAAATGAGATAAATAGAATGGAATGCGAATTGAAATTAATGAAAGAAGCGTTTAAAGACTCTTTGAAACTAAAAATTAGCTACTGATCATTAATGTTGTCTGGCACAAGCCGAATTTGCGATGCATTTATAAAAAATGGGCTTATTGAAATGTTATAATTTAGGCATCGGGTTTGACGAGCTGGAAGATGAAAAAACTCCTGTCCCGGAACCTCTCATCTGCAACCAAAAGATCTTGACCATTGAGTTGAATGCCTCAGCAGAGGCGTTTGTGGTACGTCTTAGAAATAGTTCAGGATCATCGGGGCATGTTTGAAAGTCATGATGACCAACGTGAAGTTTGGATTGTCAAGAGCCGATACCTTTTCATATACTGGCTCATCAGTTTCATCACGGTTGTCCGTTTTGTTTTCCTATTGAAGAACCCACGCAGTTCCATTTCAAGTTCTTAGACCTGCCTGAGCATGGGATAGTACATGAAAAGAATGTTTACGCGGTGCTTGCGTATGTCATACCATTTGTTGCTGGCCATCATCGTCGCATGTTTACTTTTGGTCAGGATCTGGCGCAGGATCTCTCCTTTGAGTATGTCTTTGGTATCTGTGACATATCGCGGCGTTATCTTTGGAGATCAGCTGACGGCGGATATTAATGCGGATCTTAGCGATAGCATTTATAGATAAGTCAACAGGTGCGAGCTGACGCCCTCTACGCAGAAGCCTACGCAGAAGTAGATGCATATATGCGGGCGCACTTTCTCATTGTACCGGTAGCTATAGGCCTTGTGCGAAGTTCGAGCTTGGAGTTGATGACCGGCGATAGAACCGACTCAATACGATCCATGATTGAAAAAATTCCACCAAAAGGTTTGAGTTTCTCGGATTTTATTGCTATCTTTGCTACATCAAGTGAGATTTTTCGCTCTTTGGCTTTGCAACACAAAGATAAGTAAAAAATCCGACATGGCAAAATACTGAGCAACTTATTGTTACTCAGCAACCTTATTGATATTTTACAAATTTAGTTGCGGATTTAAGGATATATATTTATAAACTCATGAGTTCCATTGTAAAATTTTTAACCGATCTTGATTGCGAGTTATGGATTGATCAATCTAAGATTGCAGACCTGTCTAAAGAGATTATCTATAAGCACACTCTCACTTCCGGGAAGTATATTTTAGACTTTAGGTATAAAGGAAAAACTCTTAAATATATTGATTATATCATCGCTGATGATACAGAGGATCTTATAAAAGTTAAACTAACTAAATCTTTAACTATAGAGGTTAAGAATTCTCTTAGAATGTTATATGGATGTCTTTACCCAGAGGGGACAATGATTTATGGAGATATTATGAAAATAGAAGTGAGTTTCGATGGAGAGAATTGGGAAGAGTATAAATACACAACAAAGTATACTTTGCCTATAAACCAATGTGGGTTAACGTTAAAATTTACATATGGAACTTCTTCATATGACTATGAAAAAAAAGAAAGCTATGACTGGATCGGTAAAATTTATCAAGAATCATTTTTTTTTGAAAAAAACGGAGACTTCTACTTTGAATGGGGTCTTAAAAAACAGAAACTCATATCTTCTTTAAATCCATATTCTTTTAAATCCCTCTCTAATTATGAAGGATTAGACACTACAATCGAGGTTAATATTTCATGGTTGAATATAGACAAGATAAATTGCTTCTTTACAAAAATTAATAATCAATGGTTTATTTCTACCGTATTAAATGATAAGGCATTTTCACAGCCTATGCCTCTGGATGATAATGTATCATCAATTCGCGGTGTAGATCTCCCATATCTACTTATAGAATCAAACAGTAAACTCTCTATTTATGATTTAGATAATAAAAAACTGTTATTCCCGTATGAGTTTGAACAAATATATAATGAGCATTACGACTACGACGGTAATATCAAACACTTCTGTAAAATAAATCAATATCAAAACTTCAAAGTTTCAAAAAACAAATTAGTAGGTCTTGCTGATACTAAAGGGAATATTCTTATTTCTCCTCAATATAAAGAAATATACCGGACAAGCATTGGGCTAGTAGGAGTAACCTTGGGAGATTCAAGATCATGGGTAGTGTTAAATTCTGGCAAACGATTTGATAAGTTATTTAGTTTTGACTTTACACATTCAGGAGAGATTATTGAAAGTACGCCAGACTTGGGTATTACGCTATTCTTTGTAAAAGATGGAGAGATAGGATGGTGGAATAGTGAAGGTGTGGAATCTAATGTAATGGTAGATGAGGTAAAAAGTGTGGGTATGAACCCTCTTGAGCTTGAGAGATTTAAAGATGATGAATTGTTTTATGCGAAAAAACAGGGTAAATGGGGTTTAATTTCAAGGATTGGAGGGGTGGTAATTCCCTTTCTACATAATGAAAATTTTGGCTTTACCTTTGAATGTGAGCAAGTTTCAAAAGGATATAAAATGATACATGAATCTTTTTCCATAAAACTATAAAAGTATACTTATCATAATAAGACATTGCTTGTAGATGATGGGCATAGACAAAGTAAGGCTGCTTGTCGTACCCTATGCCTTTCATCAGCTCACGGGCAACGCCGGTAAGTTCCTGCGGTGTCATAGTGCGTCCTTCAACGGATGCCGACACATGAAACTGAAAACGGTCGGTATTTGTATTGCCGTAGGTCTTTGACCTCTCTTTCAGGTAGCGTTCCACCTCGGAAGCTGCGTCAAGTCCGAAACGGTGCATGGTCTCGACTGTGTGGCGCAGTCTTTCGCTTACATTTGCCATCAACATCAGTTCGGCAACACCGGCCGCAACCTTATCTTCATTGTATTTTGCACCGGGGAAACCTCCACCTTTTACATCACTGAGCTTCTTGACAATCATACTCCCTGGATTTATGATTTGAGCATTTCATACAGATAGCGCAACATATCCTGAATAATCTTCATCTCTCCACCGAATTGACTGAAGGGAAGAAGGTCGTTGGCGGTAAAGACAAGTGGCGACATCTTCATCTTCTCGTTTATGCACTTGACAGCCTGATTATGATTGACACCTATTCTGTCAATCTTTTTAATGGCAGTTGAAATAAGTGCTATAAGTTGAGGGTTGGTTTCAGATGGCTCCGATGACGTGACTTCCTCGGAATATTTTAGCGAAGCACAGCGGATCAGCGCACTAATATTCCCGCCGAAATAGGTAGAGGCTTTTTCTCGCATTTGTCTGTGTATAGTTTCATCGACTCTCGTATTTATGGTGATTTCTTTTTTCTTCGACATGATATTATGGTATTGAGTAATTGAATGATTTTGTAATTGGAGTATCATAGTATTTGAATATTGAAGCATTGCATACTTCAGACACTCCGTCATTGGAATATTGTATCATCAGACTATTACATCATTATGGTATCGGTTACATTGACTGCGGTTCCTCGGTCACTTTATCCAAAATACCGGCGTTATCAGTAGCGTTCTCCGACAAACTGAGGTTCATCGGTTACTTAATCCGATTAACCGATATTGCCTTATTCGAACAACCGAAGTGTTTCGGTTCTTTAATCCCAAACATCAAAGTCTGCGAGTTTCGAGCGGAATTAACCCTCACCTCGGGGGAGGCGGATTTGCCGTTGTGTATACAATCGGCATATCTTGCAAAGCAAGGTTGACCTCCATTTCATAGCCCGTGCAACAACCATATTCTCGCTCTCACGTCTCGTCCAGACCTTCATTCAATCCAAAGTACCCAGGTTTCCCGTTACCTTGGTTAAACCATCCTGAGTTTCTCGGTACCTGAGTTTGAACAACCTCGGTTTCTCGGTTACATAAACAGACTGACTGATAGATTAAGGTATTAGCATACTCAGCTCATCGGATAATCTTTTACTTCGGTATTGTCAGATTTGAATAATGAAGTATTGTTGTATTCCGATGATTCGTTAATGTGATAACTCAGTTCGACAAAGTCTCAAAATCTCATAGTATCACAGTAGGGAAGATAATTTCACTTCCCTCTGATGATACAGTATCCTCTTCGATTAACTAATATGGTTGGGCTTTGTATTAGCAGATGCCAGCTGTAAGGCAAGATCTGCGTTAATCACAATCTTTCGGCCAACTTGGGTGATGGCCTTGTCTATTACTCCGCTTTTCTTAATACGGATTGCAGTTGCTTTGCTGCAACAGAAGATGTCGCATATTCCGGCGATGCCGTAAACGTAACGTTTTTCCGATGGAGTCTCCTTGGTGGTTTCAGTATGGCTGCTAGTGTCGGCTGTTTGTCGTGAGAGGAACAGTAGCTCTTCCCCGGTCATCTGCCACACAGGTTTTGATAGAAGATTTTCTATTTTCATGGGTGGAAATTTTTAAGTGTGGGAAAAAGATCGCCAAAGGAACGTAGGGCACTAAAGGAACAGAGGTCGCTAAAGAAACAGGTGTCACTAAAGAAACAAAGGGTGATAAAGGCAACGTGGAGTATGGCCATACTCATTTTGTCCCCATGAGACTCTGCAAAATTACAATAGACTTTTCTTATGTGAAGAAAATCTGAACACTTTTCTTAAATAAAACGTATGATTTTATTTTTGCCATGAAAAACTCAGAAATACAAAGTTGTCGTAATCTGCAAGTTGATAGATTCAAATTTTTGTTCCATAACACTTTGCGGATTTATTGGCGACGTGATAAAATTTCGGTGTAGCCAAAAAGGTGACGATAAGATGTTCCATTGGACCAAAATGGGCATAGATAGAAGTTGCCCCAACAAGATAGATGATGAAGAAAAAGATTAGAATCTTTAGTTCTACACTATAATGTCAGACTTCGTATTGGAAAAAATGTGACATAGAACAAAAATGTCAGTATATTCAAATGGAACAGCAGGGAGAAAAAGGCTTCAAATTCCCTTTTCTCCCTTTAAGCCTACGAAATATAATATTCACTTTGTCCACTCATCAGCGTCATAGGAGGATACAGATGTTACTTGGTGCATTTATTGGAATAGTATATCCGATGTAAAGCTTGTGTCTATCCCATACGAATATTCGTTTTCTGCCAAGCCTTCAAATGTCAACATTGTCAGGAATATTGACTTATGAGACTTTAACGAATTTTGCAAACGCATACGCTTATTTTCAAGATTTTCAAGGTATTTCTTTGAGATGGCAAATCTTCCCTTTGTGAATTTTATCTCAATGATATTGATTGCCTTGTCATTACGGTCGATTAGCAAATCTATCTCAGCACCTGGTTGTCCATCGGATGGCAGAGCACGCCATGAACATTCGCTTGTCAACACTCCTTGAATCCCCAACGCTCTTTTTATGAGATTTGTATGTTGGAGACACGTCCTTTCAAACGCATGACCGCTCCAATTATTATATTTCGATGTTCCTTGGATTTTTGACCAATAGTCTTCATCATAAAGCGTCTTTTTTGATAAAAACCGGAAATGGAACAATGTGAAGTTGTCTATTAACTGAAATAACGCATTTTTTGTCTTCGAACCAATAGCATTGTAACGTCGTATGAACCCGCTTGATTCAAGTTCCTCCAAATAAATCTTTATGCGGCCCGTATCCGGCAGTGATGTCTCACGTATTATTTCTTCGCGGGTCATTCCAACTTTTTTGTTGCCAAGTGCGGTAATCACCGCCATATATGGCTCCGGGTTCTTAAACAACGAGGAATATAATTCCTTGAATTCATCTTTGAGCTTTGCTTCTCTTGCAAAGAACAGTGCGTTAATATTGGAAACAAGACTCTGTCCCCGTTTTAACAGTGACCAATAGTAAGGTACTCCTCCTAATATCATATATGCCTCCACTAATACCTTGCGCGGCATATTGAGTCGCTGAGATTTTGAATACTCCTCACACTCGCCCAATGTAAATGGCCGTAGATATATTTTATCAGAAAGCCTGTTATGTAAACCACCCTTGTTGTGGAATATCTTATTAACGACCCACGATGTTGCAGAGCCACAGATTATAAGCAGAATGTCCTTCCTCGCGGAAGCCCATCCATTCCAAAAATTTTCAAAGGCTGGTAGAAAACTTGATTTCGGCCCATCCATCCATGGTAGTTCATCAATGAACACAATCTTCTTTCCCTTTTGCAAGCCATTGAGATAATCTGACAATTGACCGAACGCTTCTATCCAATTTACCGGAATTTTCTTGACTGAGGCTCCATGCTGTTTCAGCGCCATATGAAAATTTTGAAGCTGAGCTTTGGTAGATACATTATAGATCCCTGAATAAGAAAATGAAAATTTGCCATCGAATGTTTCCCTTACAAGAAATGTCTTGCCAATGCGCCTCCTGCCGTATATGGCAATAAATTCAGACCTATCCGATTTATATGCATCGGTCAAAGCCCTTGCCTCATCTTTTCGTCCAATCAACATATCTTAGTCCGTTTTTATTTTTATCCGGTGCAAAATTACAAAATAAAATTTACATCACAAGACGGAATCGCAATTATTTTTTGAGATTCCGTCGCTTGATGTATCTGGTTTGCGCAATATATGCCGTTAAAACATAACCAATATATGAAATGGTAAAAGGGAAAATATCTGTATTATCATGTAGATGGCACGATGAAGATTTTTTCATTAAAAGCCTGCATCATCGCTGGAGTTACATTGGAGATGTAACCTGCGAGAAGAGCCGACACTTCAGATGTAGCGTGCCCTACGGCATAGTCGATGTATGCAGTCATAACGCCATGATGTGCCAGAGCTGAAATGAAGGAATTGCGGGCATATTGTGGTGTGACACATTGGATGCCGAGCGACTCACATACATCCTTGATGTTCTTTGAAATTCTACGGTTGAAGTCGTGTACACGGATTGCCTTTTGTTCATCCGTAACAGCATTTAGAAAGATGTCAGGAAAAACAAGCTCACCGGGATTATATGGCGAGGCATATTCATCAAGCAGCTGGCGCAATTGAGGAATAATCGGTACTGATGTTTCATCAAGCTGCTTGCCGATAGGTTTATTCGCTCTGTCAATCTTGGAGCGTATAAAAACAAACTGCGGATAGTTCTGCTTGACTGCTGCTTTCTCAGTCCATACGAGTTTAGCCATATCAATGGTATTCATTCCGTTTAGACAATACAAGAGCAGCCAACGTCCTACAGCACGGGCATATTTCGATTGCTTATCAGGTGAAGCAAGCCAATAGTCCCAAAGTTTCAATACCTCCTCCACTGTCAAGGCATTCAGACGGCGACGATTTCCGGCATGGATTAGCCCTTTAAAGTTCGGAGCAATCATTGTATGTCCGTCCTTCTGTGCCTGATTGAATACTGCCCGAGTAGCACGAAGGATTACCATTCTGGTATCAAGAGAAAGAGGCATATCCGTGCCATTACGGGCTTTCTGTTCATCAAGCCATTTAGAAAAGCGTGTGATTATTGCGGTATCTACTGCACCGAGTGAAATCGGCTTATCCTTGCGGAACAGTTTGAACCAGTCAAGAGCAGACGAATACATGGCACGTGTTTTTACCTTCTCTTTCGAGGCACCAAGAGCCTCCCAATAAGAAAATGTATCGTCTGCCTTCATTGTCTTTTCCGTTACCTTACCTTCCGATCTTTCCATATGGCTTTTGAGGTCGGCAACCGAAAAACGATTTAGCAATATAAGTTCATCCGCTTTAGCACATACCTGATCAAATATCTTTCGGAGACCTTTCCTGGTTTCAATAGCGGAATTCGATTTAGAGAATAACGCTTCGTATTCCTTGATTGACGATACCTTGACCCCGGTCGCAAAATATCGTCGTACCCTCTGATGGGTGACGCAGACCGTCAACGGCACAGGTTTACCTGTATCGAATTTATATCTATTGTCCGTGGCAAGAACGATGTATATTGTCGCTCCTGCGAATCTTCGTGATTCATCACTGAAAAGAGCCTTATTCATATTGCCGTGTTCAAGATTGTGTTCAAGTTTCTATCTAATCTCTCAAACCCATCAAAACAATCAGGGAGGGTGTTCAGATAATAGCTTTTGAACACCATTTGAACACAACTCCAAAGTTTCAAGAGGTCTCATGTAAAATTACAAAATTCTTTTAACACTTGCAAATATCTAACATTCAAATCTCTAATTAATCATAAAGAATCACGAAGTTTCTTATAAAATCATACTATCCACCTACTCATAATCAGGGAGTCCTTGGTTCAAGCCCAAGTGGGAGCACAAATTAGAGTCGCTATTTTTAGCGACTTTTTTTGTAAGAGCACCTGACTCTCCTTGTCCATCATTTGGCAGGGAGTCCTTGGTTCAAGCCTAAGTGGGACCACAAATTAGAAATCAAGCAGTTACGACAACAATCGTAACTGCTTTTTCTTTTGTCTTGAACACAAATCTGAACACAACTCTGCGTCAACTCCATTTTGCCATGTCTTCCTATTGTCTGTGTTCACGATAGTGTGTCCAAATATTGCGTTAAGCCGTCACTCCCCAAAGCACAAGATTGTGGTGCGAACGCAGTGAGCACATCCTTATGGCTTTAACATCCAGATTCTCATTTTAGCTTCATCGTAGAAATCCTCGAAAATAAATCGTAAAAACTATTGCCGGAGCGTCCGGGATTGATTAACTTTGCAGTATGAATGTCAATCGCTCGGATCATATTTCCTTGCGTTTGAGTAAATCATAGGTTTTCGACTCAGAAAGTTGGATAAAACACATTTACTTATAATATGCAGTTTTTTAGAATATTTTTTTCATTAATAGCAGTTTTGATTATGGCAACGTGCAGTGTTAAAGCAGAGAATCCGGATTTGGAGACGGTCTCTACAGAAGAATTTAAAAATCAGCTTACTGAAGATCCTTCAGCATATCTTCTTGATGTACGGACTCCGGAGGAATTTGCTGAAGGGCATCTTGCAGGAGCTCATATCCTCAACTGGCTTGATCCGGAGACATTTCAAAGAGATGCAAAGGACCTCGACAAGTCGAAGACCATCTACGTCTATTGTAGAAGTGGCCGGCGAAGTCATGAGGCTGGCAGCTATCTCGCTGAGCATGGCTATCATGTAGTGGATATGGAAGGTGGCATACTTGCATGGGAGAAAGATGGATTCCCTGTCTCAAAATAGAACGGTCTCGAATGTATTTATAGTTAATTGCGGTTATGACGGTTAGAGAGGAGTTGCTGGATGTAAGGAAGCGTCTGGATGGAATTTTCGACAGGAGGGAGCGCGAGGCTGTAATCTTGTTGGTGTTTGATTATGTAAAAGGTTGGGGTAGGGTAGATTTGATTATGAATGAGGGCAAGGATTTGTCTGATTTTACAAAAAATGAGATCGACCGTATTGTCGACCGTCTCATACTTGGCGAACCCATACAATACATTACCGGCAAAGCACGCTTTTTTGGCATGGATTTCAAGGTAAGTCCAGCTGTGCTCATCCCTCGTCCTGAGACAGAAGAACTTGTGGATTGGGTATTGAAAGACTATGGTTCGGTTTCCGATCTGTCCGTACTTGATATTGGCACCGGCTCCGGTTGTATAGCCATATCGCTTGCCCGGAATCTTCCATTTGCAGAAGTCTCTGCTCTTGATTTCAGCGAGTCTGCCATAGGGCAAGCTGAGGAGAATGCAAAAGACTTCAAGGTGAAAATAAGATTTATCAAAGCTGATATGTATGGAGGGATGCCTGCTCCCGGGTCTCTTGATGTCATTGTAAGCAACCCTCCTTACATCACTCCGGATGAAGCCGTTGACATGGAAGTGCGTGTCAAGGATTTCGAACCTGCTGACGCCCTCTTTGTCACTTCTGATGATCCCATTCTGCCCTATAAGCGTATTGAAGCTATTGCGGATCGCGGTCTAAGACAAGGGGGTGCTGTATATATGGAGCTTAATCCTCGCTTTGCTGATGATGTCGTGGCATACTTTAAATTGAAAAACTGGCAAGAGGTAGAGTTGAGAGTAGACTCGTATGGGAAAAAGAGGATGATAAAGGCTGCCAGATAATTTTCAATGTTAACTCCCTTTTAGATTATGAAAAAAACTCCAACTGCTGAAGAAATGCTTGTTAAAATGGCAGGTCTTTGTGCCGGAGCTGAGCAATGCACTGCCGATATCCGTCAAAAGATACTGAAGCAAGGCTTCTCTACTGAAGAGGCAGAGAAGATGCTTGCATACTTAGGGGCTAATAAGTATATTGATGACGCTCGCTATGCCCGAGCTTATGCCGTAGACAAGGTGCGTTTCTCTGGCTGGGGGAAGATGAAGGTCAGGATGGGACTTCGTGCCAAAGGCATGAATGACTCGTTGATCAGTCAGGCGCTCGATTATGTGCCTTCGGAGGAATACTGCGATGCTCTTGAAAAGGTGCTCATGTCTAAGGCCCGTAGCCTTGATCTTGCAGATGTCAAGGATCGGCAGAAGCTCTATAGGCATTTGGCATCACGTGGATTTGAATCTCAACTGATCATCTCTGCTATGCGCAAATGCATTAAGTCTAAAACTTCATGACGAATCGTTAATAATTCTGCTAACCTTTCTGCTAAACTCGGCAATCCTATGGAATTTTTGCGTGACATAGCTGATTTCTTTCTTCCGCGTACATGTCATTTATGCGGATGCCTGCTCAGGGATTCGGAAAATGTTTTTTGTGTCAGATGCGTAGAGACTCTTCCTCGGTCGCTCTATCATCTTATGCCCTTGAATCCCATGGAACGTCGCTTCGCGGGGATAGTCCCGTTCGTCAGGGCTACCGGTCACTTCATCTACTCCCGCAATTCAGAACTTGCCGAAGCCATCCATGATATGAAATATCGCCGGTTTCCGTCTGTCGGCCGACGCCTTGGCGAAATCGTCGGCGAGGAGCTGAATATGGCTGGCTTCTTTGCAGGCGCGGATTGCATAGTGGCTGTTCCCATGCACTGGTGGAAAAAGGCCAAGCGTGGATATAACCAGGCTGATTATATCGCTGAAGGTCTGAGTCAGGCCTCGGGGTTGCCAGTGGTCAATGTCATTAAAGCCTCAAGGGCCCACAAGACTCAGACCGCAATGACTCTTGAGCAACGCCTTGCAAATCTCTCGGGTTCCTTCAAGGTAATAGATCCGGAAGTATTAAAAGGAAAAGGCGTTGTGCTCATTGATGATGTCTGCACTACTGGCTCCACCCTGCGTGCCCTTGCTGAAGAAATATCTTCCGCAGTTCCCGGCTGCCGGCTCTTTCTCCTCTCCCTCTGTGTCACTGTCTGATTTCCTTTCCCGCCCTAAATCAAGAGTACAAGAGAATTAAAAAATATTTAAAAATATTTGCAGAATTGTCAAGATTGTCGTAAATTTGCGTTATAATTGGGAGAATATGTTGATTTGGTGTGTTCCTTTCTCCTCTAAAATAAGATATTATGAATACTCCTGACAAAATGCTTGCAGAAAAACTTCTGCAAATCAGTGCAATAAAGCTTCAGCCTTCCAGCCCGTTCATATGGAGTTCGGGTTGGAACTCGCCGATCTACAACGACAACCGCAAGGCATTGTCGTATCCGGACGTTAGAAATTTTATTAAGATAGAAATGGCTCGGCTCATCATGGAAAACTTCCCGGATGTCGATGCCATTGCATCGGTGGCCAACGGTGCGATTGCATTTGGCCTCCTTGCAGCTGATGCCATAGGTCTTCCCTTTGCCTATGTTAGGGATACCCCGAAAGATCATGGGCTTGAAAACACCATTGAAGGGAATCTGAAACCGGGATGGAAAGTAGTCGTGATAGAAGACCTTATCTCCACCGGTGGCAATTCCTTGAGAGCAGTGGAAGCTGTCAATAATGCCGGATGTGAAGTGATCGGTATGGCTGCTTTGTTCAACTATGAATTCCCCATTGCATTGAAAAGGTTCCGTGAGGCGAATCTTAACGCGGTGGCACTCTGCACATACACCACGATGCTCGAGGTGGCAGAAAAAATTCATTTCATAAGCAACGAAGAGGCTGAGACGCTGCGTGATTGGAGAAAGAACCCCGGTTCATGGGTCCCAAACCTTCCGGATCCCTTCTGACCCATTAGATTATAACCCTTAAACACTAAACCAGAAATGGCAACATATAAAAGTGACGAAGTCCCTTTGAAGGCTTCAGCTCAAAGCGTCTTCGATCGCCTGAGCAATTTTGGATCGCTTAAAAATCTTCTTGCTCAAGTTCCTGAAGATCAGATTCCTGCTGATAAAAAGGAAATGTTTAATAGCATCCATTTGTCTGACGATAGCATCGAACTCCCCGGTGGCCCTGTAGGTTCTATTCGTCTGAAAGTCGTTGAGCGTACGTCTCCATCACGCATCACGTTGAAAGGGGAGGGCACCCCTGTGCCTCTTCAGCTTCAACTTGACATCCATCCTGTAGATGAAGCGTCTTGCCGTGCCCAGGCTAAGGTAGATCTCGAGATTCCTGCAATGCTCCGTCCGATGATTTCTGGCCCGATGCAGAAGATGACCGAGCAGTTTGCAAGTGTTCTCCGTTCCATCCCATTTTGATATCAGTCTATTACCCATACGTTAGAGCTGTTTTGCCTAATGCTGTGGTCAATCCAATTGTGCATCATGAATTATGCATCATGCATCATGTATTGATAAAGTATTGACAGATTCCCTATCCTTTCTGAAGAATGGTAGTATCTTCTTGTCGCTGATAGCTTTGCTGTCGGCGTTTTCGGCTTGCAATCAAGTCGACGATGATCGCATCCCGTCCTTGCCCGTCTATGTCGGTCTTTCTGATATTGGTCTGTGGAATGCCTATGGCGTGTCTGGCGTAGGTGTGTCAAGAAATTTCATCAATTGGCAAGGCACTGTCAGTCCGGCGGGATTCCCTTATAATGCCAACACGTATGTCGGTTTTGGAGGTGTCCTTTTGATAGGGGGAGTTGATCCTTTCACTGCTGACCCCAATGTCCCTCTTGCCTACGACTTGGCATGCCCCGTAGAATGTAGTCCTACTGTCAGGGTTGGGATTGACCGGGATAATTTGGAAGCAGTCTGTCCGGAATGCGGTTCTCGATATGATGTGGTGACTGCCGGAGGTGCCCCCGTTGCAGGGCCTGCTCTCACCGGTAAGTATAAATATGGATTGCGTCGCTATGTATGTTCCCCTGCTCAAGGAGGCGGTTATATAATTCATAATTGAAATGGAAGAGCTTCTGTTGATGATATTGCGTGGATTAGTGATTGGAGTGGTGGTTTCGGCTCCAATGGGGCCAGTGGGCATCTATTGCATACAGCGAACTCTCGACAAAGGTCGTCTTTCAGGTCTCTACACTGGTGTGGGAGCTGCTGTTTCTGATCTGATCTATTGCCTGCTGACGGGATTCGGAATCTCTTTCATCGAAGATTTTATCAACATTCATCGCTCTCCCATTCAGCTTCTCGGTTCAGTGGTGCTGATTTTCTTCGGCATTTGGCTCATCAGGAAGAAGCCTGACGATTCTATAGCTGCTGATGCCGACCATGGTGCCCCTTCGCGTGAGGGCGACATTCTTAAGGGGTTTGCACTGACATTCTCCAATCCTCTCATACTCTTCCTCATCATTGGACTTTTTGCCCAGTTCAATTTCGTCATTGAAGGAATGAAATTCTATCACTATATCCTCGGTTTCGTTGGCATCATAGCCGGGGCTTTAGGATGGTGGTGGCTTGTCACTCATTTTGTCGATAAGCTGCGTGGTCATTTCACTCAGCGTACAATGAAACTTATCAATAGAGTGATAGGCAGTATTATCCTTGTTTTTGCTGCTGTTGGGATATATTCATCTACATCCTCCTTGCTTTCAGCTGAAAACTATTTCCCGAACCATATGTCAAATTCCGTGTTGGAATCATTTCGCGTGGCCGATCATTCCATGAAAGGATGGTATGTTTTGTTTCCCTATGATGATGGAGCAGAATTGAGGCTATATGTCACTCCGGTGTCAGAAAAAGATCCGTTCGGAGATTCGAGTGTTGACGCTCTTCGGGTGGAGGCAATCCAATATTCTTCAGGAAATTCCGAAGGTGAAGTGTTGGCGTCAGCCATCGTCTCTCATGGAGTGGATCCCTATCGCGGGAAAAATGCATGGCGAATCATGAGGAACGGCCACCAGTGGAATGTCTTTGCCGGAAACAGGGAGTATAATCACATTCTTGGCTTCCAATCTCCACAACGCATTTCCGGCAGCTCGGAAATTATTCCGATAAAACAGGGTGGAATAAGTGTCACGGAACGCACATCTTTCAGTATGCCAGATCAATTGTCCGACTCTTCAGAGCCGGATATTTTTATGATGTTGGATCAGTTGTCTGCCAAACGCACTGATCTCCCCGGCATCTATTCGCTGTTCGACTTTGAATTTGATGAGTCCTACGCCCGTTCCGGTGGCTCTTATCGGCTCGCGGTCGTTCCTGTCGATGATTCAGATACTTTCGACATCTATTATTTGGATGGAGCCAAGGTCAATGCTCCCCTTTGGTCGGCCGGGATGAAAAAGGGTAAGCTTTTGCCTACTCCTTTTGCCAATGTTTTTAATGTAGAGTGGAGAGATGGTGAAGGCGAATTGCTGAGCCATGATATCCAGGCCGAATATGATCCTCTTGCCCTTTCATTGGTCATTAAGTTTCCTTATCAGAATAGCTCAATGCGATTCAGGAAAGAATAAGGAATGATGTCGGATGTTAATAGGATAGAGTCAATCCAGGTTTCCCTACCAACTTCCGGATGCACCGCCGCCACCGGTTCTTCCTCCTCCGAATCCGCCGCCAAACCCGCCGCCGAAGCCTCCTCCGCGTCTGCGTGAAGCCGCTCCGAGGGCTGCTGCGGCTGCCATTGCGGCTGCCATGTCTTTCTTTGGAATCCTGAACCCTTTGTCATCCTGATTGCCACAATATTCGCAACGATATTGCGAAACTCCTTCCCCTTCCGAATGATACGTAGGTTGGCGCAATGTCCTGTTGCCGATGAAATGATATGCCCTTGTGCCGCAATGAGGACAATGGGTATATTGGGAATTGCGGACCGGGAAGGCAGCCACTTCAGTGTTGCCGCATTTTTCACACTTATGCACATCATAATGCACCGAGCCTATCTTTTCTTCGAATTGCTGGCTCGGGGTCAATGAGCCTAAAGCCTCTTTTCCCTTCAGAAGCTGCATCTTCCCTCCGCAGAGATCGCATTTGCGGTTCCCATAGCGGGCCTTGCGGTAATGATATAGAGCCAATAGATAGAAGGGTAGTGCTGTCAGTAGGGTCCCGATTGAAAGAAATCCGAGTAGGGTGAGGCTCGATCTCCATTCAAAAGCCTTCTCCGAAACCGACTTCATCTTTCGTGCCTTGATTCTATGGGAAATATAGATTCCTGCTGCAAGGAGCCATAAGATTCCGGCTATAGCCCATAAGAATCCCATCAGGGTTTCTTTGCTCACCGGCGCTTCGTCAATCCCTGAATAATGGTCGGGCAGACCGGAACGCAATTCTTCAGCATATTCAGGATCCGTCATTATCTTGGCTATCATTTCTGTGGCTTCTTCCACTGCGCAGTCAAGGCAATCCTTCCTCATGTTGGGCACTACCGCCTCTCTGATGATCTTTCCGCAGGTAATGTCAGGTAAAACTCCTTCAGCTCCATAACCTGTCTGGATTCTCACTTGGCGGCTGTCAGGAGAGATGAGCAGGAGCACCCCGTTGTCATTGTCTTTCTTGCCAAGTCCCCATTTGGTAAATACTTTCTCAGAGAAATCCTCTATAGAATAATCTCCAATTGAAGGCACCACAGCCACTGCCACTTCCGCCGTAGTTTCTTCTCGTAGCTGATGAAGTCTGGCATTGACCTGACTTTTTGTAGCAGCGCTCATTCTTCCTTCCGGATCAGCCACATACTCATATCGATTGGCCAAATTAGGATTGACTATATCATCCGGCTCATAATCCCGCCCAAACGCCGGGAAATGCCCGGCAAGACACAGCATCAGGAGCACCCAAACTCCGACCGCCTTCCCCCGTTCCAAGATTCTTATATTTATCATCAATATCTTCTACTTAAAGTTGATACTCAATAATTAATCGTCAATCATTAATTCTCAATAATTAATCGTCAATCATTAATTCTGAATAGTTTATAGTTTATAGTTTATCGTTGATCGTTAATCGTTAATAGTTGATCGTTAATCGTTAATCGTTCCCCCTACACTGCCGGCAAAGTATGCCCGTTGAGCGTCCTGAATAGGTCAAGCGCATAGACATCTGTCATAGCCGAAACATGGTCTACCACTCCCTGAAGTCTCGTGTTGAGATTATCCGAGCGCACATTGTATTGATGAGGCACTTTCTCGAGAAGCAGGCGGGAGTAAGCTTTTTCAGGAGCTACTACTGCTCCTACAAGATTCTCCATCAGGTAAGTGATGATGCGGTTGCCGGCCAGTTCAATGTCGATTACTTGAGGTGCATTATAGATTTTATTCCATGCTGTCTCGCTGCAGACGGCATATGCTTCGCTAAGTCTTCCGGGAATATTCGCGGTCAGTGAGCCATGATAGTCTCCGGCAAGTATTTCTGTTTCATGGTCGGTGAATTCCTTGGAGCAACCTCCTACAAGAGCTCCGATCACTTTAGATCTCATGTATCCCACTTGCTCATTAGGGTCATCAAGCCGCCTCATGGAGTCGATCATATGCAGCTGTTCTTTCTCTCCGAAAAAATTCAGCAACAGATCCTTCACTTCCGATGTAGAAAGGATCTTCAGCTTGTGGGCATCTTCAATATCCATTATTTGATAGCAGATGTCGTCGGCTGCCTCCATGAGGAAAACGAATGGATGTCGGGCATGCTTGCCGTGTTCTGTTTCCGGTATTCCGAGTTCTTCTGCCACTTGCAGATATATGTCTTCTTCAGTCTCAAAATATCCGAACTTCCCTTTCTCCCCTGCTTGCGTGGAAGCAAACGGATATTTCACCACAGATGCAAGTGCGCTGTAGGTCATGGCATATCCTCCCTTGCGACGCCCCTCAAACTGATGGGTGAGAAGCCGGAATGAATTGGCGTTCCCCTCAAAATGTGCAAAGTCGCTCCATTGGTGGTCGGTAAGCAGTGGCTTAAGAGCAAGCCCGGCTCCCTCGGTGAAGAAACTGGATATGGTTTTTTCTCCATTGTGGCCGAATGGGGGATTCCCAAGATCGTGGGCAAGACAGGCTGTCGCTACAATATCGCCCATATCTCTGAGCTTTGCGGTGTCTATGTTAAACCCATGCTTGTCAATCAGAATATTGGTCACCTCATTGGCCATGGATCGTCCTACGGATGATACCTCCAGGCTATGTGTCAACCGGTTGTGTACAAATATTGACCCAGGCAGAGGAAACACCTGGGTCTTGTTCTGAAGCCTGCGGAAGGGCGACGAGAAAATCAGCCGGTCGTAATCACGTTGGAAGTCAGAGCGGGTATGAAGTTGCGGATCGTGGTATTGTTCGAGACCAAGTCGCTTGTCGGAGATTAATTTATTCCAGTCCATAATGCAAAATTAGTGATTTTATTTGTTAAAAAATCTTTCGATATTGATTTTTTTTGTAATTTTGCGGAGTTTTTCAAAATAATGTATGAACTGCATTAGTCAAAATTACTATTATGGAGGAGAGAAGGCATGGATGCTGATGTTCTCCGTTATGCTTATTGTGCTGATTTCCTGCGGTAATAAGACCCCTGGGATCTCTTTTGAATCGTCGTCGCCTGAAGAAACCCAGTTTCATGCCGACAATGATATTGCTATGACGGTATGCTCCATTGTGGATGCTGTCAGGGTAGGGGAGAGCCTCGTCAACGACGACTATGACTTCGACGGAATCTTGACAGATGGGCAAGGTACCCCTCTTTATACCGATTTGGAAGGCAATCCCGGAGAATGGAAAGTGCGGGTAGTGAGTCAGGATGAGGCGCTGATCAGCAATCTTCACCTTGGCGACCTTTTGACCCAAGATCTGCGCAATTATATTCTTGGAGCCTTGAATCTCAACAATGCGGATCTCGTGACGGCCTACATCAATCCCAAGAATGAAGATGAGTTCATCTGGTTGTATGACATAGGAGATGTCAATGTATCATTTTCGGAAATCCCCACCAAATCTCCTTCCGGCCTCGAAGGCATCATAATGTCCATCTCCATCTCAAAAAAATAACAATCTTTCCTCCACCCCCATTCAATAGTTAATAGTAGATCATTGATCGCCAATCGTTAATCGTCAATCGTTAATCGTTGATCGTTAATCGTTAATCGTTGCCCTAAGCACTTGATGGCCGAATCGGCAGCGCAGGCACTCATGTCGGTCGCAATATTCTTTCCTGAGATGTATCAGGGCCTGTGAAGTCCCTGCGTCTTTAGGCTTGAATCCCAAATGTTGCCAGTTTCTGATTATTGCATTTTGCTCTGGAGGTAGACCTGTCAGAAGCGCTATGGCAGCTTCTTTTAGTTCATGGTCTGAGTGTATCAGGGCGTGGGCATATAGAAGAGGCGCTCCTACATTTATCAGCAAGATGTTGATGCTCCCCTCTGATAGGGAAGGAGGGTTTGCATCCGTCTGTGCATCACTTCCGAATGTCAGGCGTCTGCTCCAATATGGATCCACCTTCCATTTGAAAAGAGGTCGCAGCTTGTCTTCATCCCCCTTGGTATCCAATATGCGTTTGAAAAGGTCAGGAGTTTCTGCAAAGGCTTTCGCTAAAAGGGCAATCCTTCTGTATGGAAGGTTTTGGGGTCTTGTCCTTGCGAATTTCCATGAAGCTTTCGGGATAGGATGCAGCGAGTATTTGCGGGATAGGAATTGATATTCCCTGCACATCACCTGATATCTCATGTCCCCTCTATGCAGCATAGGGTCAAGAAGTCCGGCCTGGCCGAAGAATATCGCCTCCATTTGCAATATGTTGTCTGAATGTCGGCGAAGATGATTGAGGTTGATGCTTTCGGCAAGCATCTCGAAAGGTATGGCATTAAGCCCGAATCCAAGAGCTCGTGCCAGCGTCTTGAAGCACGCCCGGTTCCAGTCTCCGTTAGTCGTCCTCAGGATTTCTTCGATTCGTGCTGCCTTATGCTGAAGTCGCTCTATGGTCAGAGTCTCAATCCAGTCCGATCGTCTGAGAGAGTCCACCTTGTGCAGCTCTTGCGAACATCTTATCTCTGGAGTGCCGCCGGTCAGATAAGCGAAAGTCTTGTAGAAATTTTCCGGAAGGGTCACTTTCATTTGGGCTATCTCTGTGCCGTCTTTTCTCCTTATTCGAGTGTCGCTGGAAGCCACCACATGGAGGATGACATTGTCATAGGCAGGGTCATTGTCATGTCCGTGGCGATGCCAGTCTGATGCCCTCATATGGATTTCGATATTCCCTGCCCAGGTCTTGCCTTCGATCTTGACCTTCGCGTTGAAGAAGTCCGGACCCGAGTCTTTGTTCAGGATCCCCGGATCTATCACTCTGACTCTTTCCCCGCTCTCAAGCAGGAAAGGAAGCCCCAGCATCCGGTTTGACCATAACAGTTGGAATATCTCTTCCATTGGTCAGAAGCGGTAGGAGATGCGGAAGTCAATCGTCGGAAAGACCGGAACGGCCCTCATAAGGTCCATATATGATCCCACCTTGCCTCGGAGGTCTATGAGGTCATTGAGCACTGTGCCGTCGTGTGTGGTCACTTTAGGCACTCCTCCCCAGAATTGCACTCCGGCGTCAAAAGATGCTTGCCATTTCCCGTCAGGGCTCAATGCCCCTCCATATCCGAATCCGATGTAGGGGCGGAATCTGTTCACTTTGGCTTTAGCGCTGACAGTCCCGTCTTTGTCCGGCATCATCATATATGGAGAGCCGTCTTTGTAGTCTCCTACATGCACTCCAAGTTGTCCGAGTTCAAGCATCTTTTCTGTCAGAATGTCGGCTACTTCTGGATCGAGGTAGATGCTGCCGAATATCGGTTCGTCAATTATCTGGTCCTTGAAATCCGGTGATGTTATCCCCTTGTAAAGTCGGTCATACATATTGAGGGCAAGCAGTGATGGCATTTCCGACATTACGTTGATGCTTTTCCCTACACAGTTGCCGCCTACGAAAAATCCGGCGGTGAAGTGCCAGTGACGGTTGTTTTTGAAAGGATATACGTCTACGAGAAGCCGGAATGTGGTCATTGTCGGCTTGGAGTCCATCTTGATCTCCTTGTCGATTGTCATTCCGCTCATCCGGTACATGATATCCTGTATCCTGTCAAACTTGTTGTTGATTTGGCCGTCGACGTAGCTTTCCAGCCCGAAAGTCATGGGAATGGAGAATTGAGGCATCCAGTCCACCCCTGCTCGTAGCTTTGTCCATTCTGTCATAGGGGATGCAACTTCCAGTCCCAGGCCCGTAGTCCCTATGTTGGCAGCTATCTCTATCGTGTTGAATACTCCGTGCTCGTTCATCTTGTCGGCGAGTATACGGATGCGGTTTGGATATTCTTTATCCTCGCCGTGGGTGGAGTTTGAAAGTTGTGCGGAGGAGGAAATTGGTATCATTGCAAACGCAATGGCAATAAGCTTTGCTAAATATTTCATAGTTTTTGTCGTTTTCAAATTATGTGACTTAAGAATCGCATCGCAAAAATAGCAAATTATTTTGAAAGAATCCGCGAATTGTCTATAAAATTTCATTTCCATTGAATATTTTTGTCAATAAATGTGTTTTATATAAAAGATATAAGAATCTCAACAGTTAAAAAGCATAATCAAAGGCATAGTAAAAAACATAATATTATAAATGCATTATTTGTCGGTTACCATCGACGAATCATTATGGATTATGAATTATGCATCATTAAAAAATGAAAGATTATAAAAGAAAAAATATCGGAAAGGGTGGATGGGAACCAGACCGTATTCTGCGTCGGCAAAATAAAGGCGACGCAGAAGTGAAGCTCATGGAGTTTATGTCAGCGTCTCTTCCGGATGCAAAGCGGTCTGACATTAAGAAATGGCTTAAATTTGGTCACTTTGCGGTAAATGGCGTGGTGACTACGGCTTTTGACGCTCCTGTCTCTCCGGAAGGTGTAGTGGAACTTAACCTCACACGTCCTTTCGTGGTCTTCAGTCATCCTCGTCTTAAGATCGTTTACGAAGATGATGATATAATAGTGGTCGATAAAGGCTATGGCTTGCTTTCGGTAGGCACTGAATCTTCTAAGAGAAGCAACGTGGAGACTGCCTACAGCATACTCCGCGATTACGTGAAGTCCATACATCCTTCTAATAAGATATTCATAGTGCATCGTCTCGACCGCGACACATCCGGCTTGATGGTGTTCGCCAAGAATGTAGAGGCTAAGGAAGCTCTTCAGCATAATTGGAACAATATGGTGCTCGAACGCAAGTATGTCGCCCTTCTTGATGGAGAGCTGTCTCCGGAGTCGGGTGAAATTCGTAGTCATCTTGCTGAGACCTCTCAGCATGAGGTCTATTCCACTGACGATGAATTTGAAGGGAAACTCGCTGTGACCCGCTATAAGGTCCGCCGTAAGGGTAAGGGACACACGCTTGCCGAGTTTTCACTCGACACCGGGCGGAAAAATCAGATACGTGTCCATGCCCGCGACCTTGGATGCCCTATTACCGGCGACAAGAAGTATGGCAACGGTTCTGGTCCTCTTCATCGGCTTGCCTTGCATGCCGAGACTTTGCGTTTTGCCCATCCTGTCACCCGGCATGATATGAATTTCACAAGTCCCGTACCCTCTCAATTTTATAAATATGTCTAATCACTTTGATTATATGCCAAAGCCCGACGGTTGGACGCCTCCGGAAGAAAATGTCCGGTCCGAGGTGGAGGAGGCTGAAGCAGTGGCGCCTGTTGCTGAGGCTGTAGCTGTTGAAGAGAATCTCGCCAAGCCTGTTTCTGACGTCCCCGTGCAGCCGGAAGACAATACTCCGTTGGAGCGTTTCGTCACTTTATGTGCCAATATCATATCATGGGTCTTCGTGCCTCTCCTTATGCCGGTCTATGGTATCATATTGATCTTTTCCTTGTCATTCCTGTCATTCGCACCATTCCATACAAAGCTTGTTTTCACGCTGATTGTGTTTGGTGCCAACTTCATAGTCCCCATGCTCCTTGTCCTTCTCCTCAAGAAGTTGAAGATGATAGAGGATATCGGGCTTAATGGCCGTCGTGAGCGTCTCATACCGTATATTATCACTATCATCTGTCTCTCAGGCACCGGGCTGTTTCTCTATCTGAAGATGGCTCCATTGTGGGTGGCGATGTTCTATGCCGGAGGAGCGTTGGCGGCACTCATTAATTTGTTGGTCAACTTCCGTTGGAAGATCAGTGCGCATGCTGCCGGCATGGCTGGAGTGGTGGCAATGCTCATACAGGTGATAAAGGAAGGTCCTTCGTCACAGGGCATGGAATGGTGGATAGTGGGAGCTATCATCACTGCCGGACTGCTCGGCAGTTCCCGCATATGGCTGGGACGCCACACTCTCATGCAGGTCCTTGCAGGTACGGCCGTAGGTTTCCTGTGCGTCTGGACCCTCTCCCTGATCTGAGACTCTGCGAGCCCTCTGCCATTCTGCGTAAGATAATATGTGCGTGAGATAAAATAAGTGTGTGAGATTTTCAGTACTCGCGAAATTGAATTATTAATTATTAAAGATTTGTCTGTTTGGGAATTTTTTATTAACTTCGCATCTTGCAATGCGGCTTGTACCTGTTCTTGTGGTTCGCATTGATAGTTCATAGTTAATAATTAATAATTTATAGTTAGATAAAAATGGCACAAGAAAACCAAAACCAAAATCAGCTCCAGATCCAGCTCCGTCCCGAAGTGGCAGATGGCAAATACTCCAACCTCGCTATGATCGGCCATGGCCCCAATGAGTTCCTCATCGACTTTATATTTGCAGCTCCGGGCATGCCGCAGGCTCCCGTTGTCAGCCGTGTCATCATGAGCCCTGAAAATGCAAAGCAGCTCCTGCGTGCTCTCAACGAGAATGTGCAGAAATATGAAGCTAACTTCGGTGTCATCTCTCCTCGTCGTCCTGGTCAGAACCCCAACTTCAGCAATAACTGATGCTCTACATCTATAACACCCTGTCCCGCATCAAGCAGCCGTTCAAGCCCATCCACGAAGGGCATGTCGGCATGTATGTATGTGGCCCTACTGTATATGGCGACGCGCATCTTGGGCATGCACGTCCCGCCATTACATTCGACATACTCTTCCGCTATCTGAAGCATCTCGGTTATAAGGTGCGTTATGTGCGCAACATCACCGATGTCGGCCACCTTGAGCATGATGCAGATTCCGGCGAAGACAAGATTGCTAAAAAGGCGCGCCTTGAGCAATTGGAGCCGATGGAAGTGGTGCAATATTATCTCAACCGTTACCATCATGATATGGAAGCTCTTAATGTGCTTCCCCCAAGCATTGAGCCTCATGCTTCGGGCCATATCATTGAGCAAATCGAATATATAAAGAAGATACTTGAGGCCGGGTATGCTTATGAAAGCCAAGGCTCTGTATATTTCGACGTTGCAAAATACAACAAAGACCATCATTACGGCAAGTTGTCAGGACGCAATATCGATGATCTCCTGTCTACTACCCGCGAACTTGACGGACAGGACGAAAAACGCAACCCTCTTGATTTCGCACTCTGGAAGAAAGCCGCTCCCGAGCATATCATGCACTGGCCATCTCCTTGGAGTGAAGGTTTCCCCGGGTGGCATCTCGAATGTTCCACTATGGGTGAGAAGTATCTCGGAGAGGAATTTGACATACACGGTGGCGGCATGGACCTCATGTTCCCCCACCATGAGTGCGAGATAGCTCAGAGTGTGGCGGCAAAAGGTCACGACACTGTCCGCTATTGGATGCACAACAACATGATCACCATCGCCGGAAAGAAGATGGGCAAGAGCTACAATAATTTCATCACTCTTGAGCAGTTCTTCAAAGGAGAGCACCCATTGCTCACGCGTCCATACTCCCCTATGGTCATCCGTTTCTTCATCCTGCAGGCGCAGTATCGCAGCACAGTGGATTTCTCCGACGCGGCCCTTGAGGCGGCAGACAAGGCTCTTCAGAAGATGCTTGATGGGTATCGCCGTCTGCAAGCTCTCGTGCCGGCGGAAAAGTCGAGCGTGGAGCTGCCTGATTTCGCCGCAAAGTGCTATGAAGCAATGGACGACGACCTCAATACACCGATGGTGATTGCCGAACTCTTCGAAGCCAGCCGCTACATCAATCAGGCTACCGACGGCCAGATTTCCCTCGACGAAGCCGACATCAAGAAGCTGAAGGATCTCTTCAATACCTTCCTTATCGACCTGCTTGGCATTCGTGTTGAGTCAGCTGCCGGCGAATCTGACTCAAAGGCCACAAAAGCCTTTGAAGGGGCAGTCGATCTGTTGATGGATGTCCGCAAAAACGCAAAGGCAGCCAAAGACTGGGCCACCAGCGACTTCATCCGCGACCGCCTTGCCGCCCTCGGCTTCGACGTAAAAGACACCAAGAACGGCGTCGAATGGAAAATCAAATGATAATTTAGAATTTAGAATTTAGAATTGGTCGTTTGTCTTTCGATTTTCGAAATTCAGCATTATTCTAAATTCTAAATTATACGGATATGTATAATTATAAAAGGAGAAAAAGCAGCGTTGCCAAAGCCGGCAATGTTGAAATAGGAGGCGACAACCCCATCCGCATCCAGTCGATGTGCAACACCAACACCAACGACACCGAGGCAAGCGCAGCGCAAGCTCGACGTATCGCCGATGCCGGTGGTGAACTTGTGCGTCTCACTACTCAAGGCGTGAAAGAAGCCTCCAACATGGCAAATATCAAGAAAGCTTTGCTTGCGGATGGCTGCTACGTTCCCCTCGTGGCTGATGTCCACTTCAATCCGAAAGCTGCTTTTGAAGCCGCCACCACTTGCGACAAGGTCCGTATCAATCCCGGCAATTTCGTCGACGCTGCGCGCACATTCCGGAAATTGGAGTTTACAGATGAGGAATATGCTTTGGAGCTTGAAAAGATTCGGGCGAAATTCGTTCCTTTCCTTAATATATGTAAGGAGAACGGCACCTGTGTCCGTCTTGGCGTCAACCATGGTTCCCTTTCCGACCGTATCATGAGCCGATATGGCGATACTCCTGCCGGCATGGTGGAATCTGTGATGGAGTTTCTCCGAATAGCCCGAGAAGAGGATTTCGACAATATTGTAATATCGGTGAAAGCTTCCAATGTCACTGTAATGGTGGCTACCGTCCGTCTGCTTGTCGAGGCGATGGATGCTGAAGACATGCATTTCCCTCTCCATCTTGGTGTCACTGAAGCCGGCGACGGTGAAGATGGTCGCATCAAAAGCGCTGTTGGTATCGGCACCCTCCTTGCTGATGGAATAGGTGATACCATCAGGGTGTCTCTAAGCGAAGATCCCGAGAATGAGATCCCGTTGGCCATCAAACTTCGCGACTATATAGCCTCCCGTTCAGGCCACGACCCCATCCCCGTCCCGGACCATGTCCTCCCCGGCAAACCCCGCGACCACGCTGTCCCATTTAATAGCATACGCCACTCCTCGCCCGTCACTCAAAGCCAGACTCAATCTGTCGTCGACTTCCCCGTCATGGATGTTGACTTCACCCTCCAGCCTGACTGGCATTATGTCTCCACATCCATGCAGCCGAAGCTCTTTGACGATGAGCTTCCGATTGTGTTGACTACATCCTCCGACAATCGGCCCGGCGCAATCAAAAGTTGGATCGACCGATTTGTGGCAATGGGAGGCAAGAATCCTGTAATCGTCATGATGGGATTCCTCACCACTGACCTTGAAACCCTCCAGATTGAAGCTGCAGCCGACTTCGGTCCTCTCTTGCTCGATGGCTATGCTTCAGGTATCGGAATTGTAGCGTCTGAGAAATTCTCCAAAGAAGAGGTGAAGAGTGTCGCTCTCGGCATATTGCAGGCAGCCCGTCTTCGCATTTCGAAGACTGAATACATTGCATGCCCCGGTTGTGGACGTACTCTCTTTGATCTCCAGAAAACCTTGGCTGAAGTTAAGGCTAATACTGCTCATCTGAAAGGTCTGAAGATTGGAGTAATGGGATGCATCGTCAATGGTCCCGGTGAGATGGCTGATGCTGATTATGGCTATGTCGGCGCAGGTCCCGGCAGGGTCTCCATATACAAAGGCAAGGAACTTGTCAAGAAAAACATCCCTGCTTCTGAAGCCCTCCCTGCCCTCCTCGCCCTGATAGAATCCGATCGCAAATAGCAACAGAAACCTCAGCCCCTGAGTATAGCACAGGGCGTACGACCCGTTCGTCCCTACCTTCTTCGCGCCCATGCGTGAGCATGGTCCGAATCCTTCCGTATATTCAATTCTCCTTAAGGAGCCTCCCGCGGGACCAAGCGTGATGTTCCCGACGGAAAGACATCTCAAATTAAAAAGCAGCGGTAAAATATAAAAAATACTAAAACTTTATCTATACTTTGTTGTTATACGTTGTATAGTGGAAAAAATTTTGCAAAATATTTGTGAAATTTGAAAAAATTATATTAATTTTGCATTCGTTTATAGTGAATGTCAAAATATGAGATGTCCCAGGCTCGCTTGCAATGAGTTTTGTCAGGTGCTCGTCATTGATTCCACGCGTAAAGGTAAAAATATAACAACTAAATAATTATCAATAACTTAAAACTACTGAAGATGAAGAAAAAAGTACTCTACGGAGTTACCTTGGCCCTCTTAGGTGCCTCTATGGTATCTCTCCAGTCCTGTAAGGACGATCTGAGCGACTTAGAACATCGTATGGATTACGAGTTGTATGGATCTCCTAATTCATTGAAAGAACTTTGGGAGAAATGCTTTGGACAAGGCAATGCGGAGAAGTCTCTTGACGAGAGAATTCAGGCTCTTGAAGATTTCATGGATGGCCTTAACGCCTTAAATACAAAAGACCCAAATGCTGGTTTTGAAGGTCTTTTTACAGAGCTGTGGAATGATATATATGGCGAGAATGGCCTTATGGATCAGATTGACGACCTGAAGAACAACGGTGGCACTGGTACTCCTGGTACTCCTGGCGACAAAGGCGAACAGGGCGATAAAGGCGACAAGGGTGACACTGGCGACAAAGGTGACAAAGGCGATAAGGGCGACACTGGCGACAAAGGTGATAAAGGCGACAAGGGTGACAAAGGCGACAAGGGAGATAAAGGCGAAGACGGCAAAGACGTTGACGAAACACTCCTTAAGACTATCCTTGAAAAAGTCACTAATACGGAAGCCAAAATTAAAGCCTTAGTTGACAGAATGGACAACCTTATCACAGGTATCCTCGTTCAAAGAGCTTTCGGTCCTGTATTCGGTGACTTCAGCCTGCCTATCGGTGTTCAGAGCAACTTGCTCTTCGGTTGGTATGGTGAAAATATCGGTGGCACTCCTACATTCCCATACAATGATGAAGTGGCTAAGGGCTTAGATTTCAGTAAAGTTGCTGAGGATGTAGACTATGAAGGCGATATCGATCTTGGTACACTTTATTTGACTCTCAATCCAGTAGGACACGTATTTGATAATGAGCAACTCTCTTTGGAAAACTCTAAGGGTGAGAAGATTCTTACTTTCAAAGTCCAGAAAGAAGATAATTATCTTTTGAAATTTGGAACTCGTGCTTCTGAGAATGTAAGTAAAAATGGTTTCTATTCAGCTCCGGTAAGCATTGCCAAAGCTGATAAGGAAAAAGTGGAAGTAAAGATTGACAATGATGCTTTGAAGAGCGCTGTGAAGGCTGCTATAAAAGATCCTTCTACTCTTTCTGCTGCAAAACTTCTTAAGGCTGTTTATGATCAGATTGATCAAAAACTTCCTGCTTATGCAGTTCGTTATGATTGGAAATCTGCTAGCGTAGAAAATACTTCTTATTCAATTGGAGAAGATGGCTCAATCGCCACAACTACTCAAACTAAAGATAATGATTACTCTGTTCTCAGCAAGTATGAAGTTGGCGTAGCTACCGCTCGTCCTCTCAGCTACAATGCTCTCAAGGGTACTTCTTCTTCTAAGGAACTTCCGACAGGCAACATCGATAACTTCATCGATAAGTTGAAAGACAAACTCCTTAATAATTTCAAGGTTAATACTGAAATTACTGTTGGAAGTTATAAAGTCAATGTTGAGGCTATTTCCTTTGATAATGATACTGAATCCGGGCAGATTGTTGCTGAAGTGTCAGGTATGGAAGTCAATGGTAAGCTTGTTCCAAGTTTAAGATATGGGTTTGAAAACCCGATCCAATTTAAAAATGCCGGTACATTTAATGTATATTGTGGTACTGAGCCTGCTGAAGCTGTTGATATGGTGACTAAAGCAATTGTAGAGGTGCTTAGTGTAGTGGCAGAAAGAACAGATGACGAAGCTTTCAAGGCTGAGGCTACCATGAAGTTGGATGCTATTCTTATTGAAATGAATAAGCAGATTAATGACATCGTTGATAACCTCTATGCTAACGTTGAAGATTCGTTCAACTCTATTACAGGTAGCTCTTACTTCGATCGCGTTAACAAGGCATTCGACCTTTACAACAAGATCGTTAAGAAGATTAACAAGGTTATCGCTAATCCGAACTCTGCTCTTCAGGTGGCTGCATTCTATGAGACTAAGGATGGTCTTGGCCTCCTCTCTCAGAAGAAGAATAGCGCTACTAAGGTTGTTAAGTCTGATGGCAGCATGAAGGTATTCCTTACCAACTATACCGGCGAATTCATCGTTCCCGCTTACAAGAAGTATTTCGCTTGTACCAATGATGAAAAAGTTAATGCAGACAATGAAAAGCTTGGTGTTGTTCTTGATGGTAACGAGACTGTAGTTACTATTGATGTGAATAAACTTGAAGCTGGTAAGAAATACGAATTCATCTATCAGGGTCTTGACTACTCTGGTTACACTTCAACCAAGAAATTCTACATCGAGGTTAAATAAGTTTTGATTGATTCGTGTCCGGAGCCGTCTCCGGTTCCGGACCGATACTGAAACTAATCGGAAACCCAAATATTAAAGAATTCAATTATGAAATTAAATAAAATTCTTCTCGCTGGTGCTATGCTTTTCGCTGGAGCTTCTGCTATGGCACAAGAAACCATCACCGAGTATTCATATGTTCCCAACTGGTATATCCAGGGACAATTCGGTGGTCAGGAAACTCTTGGCGAATCATCTTTCGGCCACCTCTTCAACCCCAATGCTCAGATAGCAGCCGGCTACAACTTCAATCCTTACATTGGCGCTCGTCTCGCTGTCAACGCTTGGCAGTCTAAGGGTGCTCTCAATGATTTCACAGGCAAAATTGGCAATGGCCACTGGAAATGGAATTATGTAGCTCCTACTGTTGACGCTGTTGTAAATCTTACAAACCTCATCGGCGGTTATGATCCATATCGTCTTGTTGACGTTGACCTTATTGCCGGTATCGGTGCTAACATCGGTTTCAACAACAAGCAGGCTAACGAATACAGCCAAAAGCTCGTTAACGCAGGTGCTGATAAACTTGGTCTTCTCTGGGACGGCACTAAGGCTCGTTTCGTAGGTCAGTTCGGTTGCGACCTTAACTTCAATGTTTCTGAGCATGTTGCTCTTGGCATTGAGCTTATGGCTAATGTACTTCCTGACGGTTACAACTCTAAGAAGGCTGGCAACGCTGACTGGTATTTCAATGGTCTCGCCGGCATCAAGTATACTTTCGGTCCTAAGTACAACAAGACTACACGCACTGTAGAGGTTCCTGTTCAGCAGCCTCAGATCATCGAGCGTATCATCGAGAAAGTTGTAGAGCAGGCTCCTGTCACCAACGTCATCGAGGAAGTTAAGCCTGAAATGCTTCGTCGCGACATCTTCTTCCGCATCAACACTGCTACTATCACTAAGGAAGAAATGTACAAGGTCAACGAAGTTGCTCAGTTCCTTAAGGATCACCCCAATGCTAAGGTTGTCATCACAGGTTATGCTGACAAGGGTACTGGTACACTCGCTATCAACCTCCGTCTCAGCAAGCAGCGTGCTGAAATCGTAGCTAACACTCTTAAGAAGAACTATTCTATCGCTCCTGACCGTATCATCGTGAAGAGCATGGGCGAAGCTGAAGAGCAGCCTTATGCAGATCCAGTTGACAACCGTGTAGCTATCTGCGTTTGCGAATAATTAAAAAAATCTTCGCTTAGGATACAATATATGATGCATCCATAGCGTTATCGAAAAGCACATCCGTCGTGTCAGAGTGCACGACGGATGCGTTTTATTAAGTAAAATAACCTCAATAATTGCTTATGAAAAGATACTTACTCTTCTTTTTTGCCACTGCTGCGTGTCTTTCGGCTTTTGCTGAATTGGGCGGGAACGGATATTATCGTGTCCAGAATGCTTTGACAAAGCGATATGCCTTTCTCTTTGACAATAAAGGACGCGTAGATGATAAGACCACGACTGCAGACGTGCAATCCCTTCAGTTGTTTAGCGGTTTCTTGAGAGCATCTTCAGATCCATCATCGATATTTTATGTAGAATCGGCTCAAAATGCAGGACAAGGCTCTTATTATGACATTGCCGGTCAGGGTACAAGTGTACATGGTTTTCTTAACGAATACGTGAAGATTATTAAAGGTAAGACTTATGATAATCAGCAAGCATATTATGCATACGTTATGAGGAGTGGAGTAGCTAAATATTTAGGTGATCGTCAACCTGATGTATCTATTGAACATGGATTAGCTACTGCAGACGGGGAAAAAGATATGCGCCTTTGGTATATTCATCCTGTCGATGCTTCATCCGATGATTGCTATTTCGGAATTGCTCCCACACTCACTGCCGGAGGGAAATATTATTATCCGCTTTATGCTGATTTCCCATACTCTGCATATTCCGAGGGTGTCAAATTCTACTATGTTGCCAAAGTCGACCATCGTGTGGGTATTGCAGTTCTTAAGGAAGTGGAAGGTACGGTCCCTGCAGGAAAAGCTGTGATTGTGGAGTGCTCGACTCCTCTTGCCACTTCTAACCGCCTTAACGTCGGAGCTTCCGGCAATATGGCTGATTTGACCGACAGCAAGCTTGCCGGTGTCTACTTCGACAATGATGTCAAGCCTACCAACTTTCATTATAATCGCACTCCTTATGACAAGCAGACGATGCGCACTCTCGGTATAGTGGATGGTAAATTGTCGTTCGTTGTTGGTAATGAAGAATTCCTTCCCAGAAACCAGGCATATCTCCAGCTGTCAGATGAAAAACAGTATAAGGTTGCCAACTATACCCTGATGAGTGAAGAAGAGTACGCTGAGGCTACCCTTTCCGTTGATGTCTTGCCTGTAGGTGCGACTGTCGATGTATATAGCCTTGACGGCAGGCTCATTAGTTCCGGCATTTCAAAAGCTGATGTGCATTCTCTTGGCAAAGGATTATATATCATCAGAGGGAATGGAATATCAGAGAAGATGGCGGTGCATTGATGTATTCAAACAATATATCCTTTTCTATGTTATATAAAGTGGGGACGCTCGGGAACGAACCTGATGCGTCCACAATTTTTATAAAAACACAGAAATTATGGAAGAGCAACAAGATAAGGAAATGAAGACGTTTGAAGACCTTGGCGTTGACCCTCGTCTTCTTAAGGCTATCGGTGAACTCGGTTTTGAGCATCCGATGCCGATACAAGAAATGGTGATCCCTCACCTCATTTCTAAGGAAGGTGATGTAGTGGGTCTCGCACAGACCGGCACCGGTAAGACTGCGGCATTCGGTCTTCCTCTGCTTCAGAGGATTGACCCCGATAGTGATGCTACACAGGCTCTCGTGATTGCACCTACCCGTGAGCTTTGTCTCCAGATTGCAGGTGACTTGGCTGACTTTGCCAAATATCTAGACGGTGTGAAGATTATCCCTGTATACGGAGGGAGCAGTATCGACTCGCAGATAAAGGCTATACGCAAGGGCGCACAGGTCATTGTTGCTACGCCGGGGCGTCTGATCGACCTTATTAAGAGGGGAGTGGTGAAGCTGGAAAAAGTCAATACAGTGATCCTCGACGAAGCCGACGAGATGCTCAACATGGGCTTTATCGATGATATCAACGAGATCCTTTCGCATGTGCCCGAAGATCGCAAGATGCTGATGTTCTCAGCTACCATGCCTAAGGAGATTGCGGCTATTGCCCGTAATTTCATGAAGGAGCCGGTTGAATTCGTGGCCGGAAACAAAAATGAAGGGGCGAAAAATGTCAAGCATATCTACTATATGGTCAAGGCGCACGACAAGTATCTTGCCCTGAAACGTGTTGCTGACAATAATCCCGATATATACGGAATAATCTTCTGTCGCACCAAACGTGAGACTCAGGAGATTGCCGATAAGCTGATAGCTGACGGCTATAATGCCGATTGCCTTCACGGCGACCTCTCACAGGCTCAGCGGGACTTGGCTATGAAGAAATTCCGTGATCATGTCACTCAGCTGCTTGTTGCTACCGACGTGGCTGCCCGTGGACTTGATGTTGATGACCTTACTCATGTCATCAACTATGGGCTTCCTGATGATGTGGCGGTCTATACCCACCGTTCCGGCCGTACAGGTCGTGCCAACAAGACCGGTGTGTCGGTTGCTATCATCCACTCTCGCGAGCGCAGCAAGCTCCGCGAGATTGAAAAGAGAATCGGCAAGACTTTCGAATATAAGAAAGTCCCGACGCCCGACCATATCATCGAGAAGCAGATCTACAACCTCGCCGACCGTATTGAGCGCGTGGAAGTGGACGATGCCCAGATCGAACGTTTCCTTCCCGGTGTGCGTAAGAAACTGGAATGGCTGTCTGAAGAAGATCTCCTTAAGAGAGTGTTGTCGCTTGAATTCAACAGGCTACTCGAATACTATCGCGATATGCCCGACATCGACCTGAATGCAGACGCAAAGAAAGAAAGGTCAGAACGTGGCGACCGGAAAGATAAGAAGGGAAGAGAGAGAAGCGGAGAGCGGAGAGAAAGAGGCGATAAAGATCGTCGTACTGCTGAAGATGGATATGAACGCCTGATGGTAAATATCGGTAAGGCGCAGGGATTCTTCCCCGGTAATCTTATGGACCTCATCAATCGCTCAGTGGTAGGATCAAAACCGGAAATCGGTCGCATCGACCTGTTGCCTGAATATACTCTTTTCGATGTCAGGAAGCAGGATGCCCGTAAGGTGGTGGATGCACTGAAAAACTCTGATTTCTTCGGTCGCAAGATTAAGGCAGAGTTCGCTACCGATCGTGATTATGCCCGTGAAGCTAAAGACCGTGTGAAGAAATCCGAGCTTAAGAAGGCTAAGGCGGAGAGCGGAGAGCGCAGAGGCAGGAAAGCTGCCAAGACAGCCCGCACGGATTATGATATGTCGCTTGCCGGACCCTCTAAACCAAAGAAGGAAAAAAAAGAGAAGAAGAGCAAGAAAAGCGACTCCGGTAAGCCGAAATATAACGGAAACTATGATATATTCAAGAAAAAATGACGTTATCCTTCAATAAGGCAGCGGTTGTAAAGACGTTGTTGATGTTTATGTGCCTCGTGACTACCGTCACGGGGTATGCTGATGTGAAAGAATCCCAACCCCTTACTGCCTCCAAGGTCTTTGCTGAGATCCCTCTTGAAGTCTTGGATATGCTCCGGCAATCGACTCGTCTGGACATGATCGACTACTATAGTCAGGCGGATAGTCTGGTGACGGTGCAAGATGCTCTTGGCGGTCAAAGCCGTCTTCAGCAAGTGGAATCCGACTATCTGAAAGTGTCGGTGACTCCCGTCAGCACACTCGAGATAAAGCTTCTTCCTGCCAAAAAGGATCAGATCATTATGACCCTCTATACAGTGGGAAATGATTCTCTTGCTAGTGACACCCAAGTCAAGTTTTTCGATTCCGCTTTGAAACCCCTCTCTACCGAAAAGTACTTGAAAACCCCGGTTCTCAAAGATTTCTTCACACTTAAGAACTCAGGTCTAAGTGCATCTGAGGTAGCTGAAAAGATCCCCTTTGAGGCGATCGTCTACTCTACAGGTCCGGGCGATACCCCGCTGACCGCCACCCTGACCACCCTGAAAGCCATCTCCAAGGAAGACCGCGACCTCCTGACCCCCCTTCTTGCCC
>JAIDUH010000070.1 GCA_029060285.1 Muribaculaceae bacterium
GTATAGACCTATGTCTTCTCCGTTCAGAGTCACTTCCACATAGCGGTTATGGTTTGTGTAGGGGAGACCCATGAGGTGACCGAGCTCGAAAACGAATGCGTTCATCAGATCTGTCGGGTCGCGGTATTCCGCAAGAAGCACCCAGCTCTTTGCCGCTCCGAGTCCGAGCACAGACTGCTTCTTGTCAAACTTGATGCGATAAGGCTTTTTCGGATACCATTCCCATGTAGAGTTGCCTCGACCACGTATGCCGCCCGGTATATCCGTTAGGTTCCATTCCTGGTTTTCGTGTGAAAGCGATACAGTGCATTTCACATAGTTATCCTTGGATTCGATCTTACTTCCGTTTTCGGTTGATATCGAAAGCTGTCCGCATATAAAAGGGTAGTCGTATGCCGTTGGGTCCGGCTCCGGTGCAGGATTCTCCGGCTCGTCCGGAAATTCCGGTTCGTTCGGTTTCGCAGGCTGTTCCTCTTGAGGAGGTTGTGATGGTTCCGGGTTATCTTCGGAACATCCGGCTCCGAAGATAAGTAAGAAGTAAAGAAAAATACTAAGATAGAGGTATCTCATGTGGTAATGTCGTTATATTGCAAATGGGACGGTCCGGGATATACGGACCGTCCCTTCGAACCTAATAATTGGAATAGCTCCTATTTGAAATTGTAAGTGATATTGAGCTTCACTTTCTTTTCCTCGCCGTTCTTGGTGTAGACGAGCACCGGACGCATCGTTACTGATTCTCCTGCAGCTCCGGCATCAGAGCCGAGCTTGCCGAGAGTGAACACGCTGCCGTTGATTTCGTAGTAGACCACCTGGTTGTTGCCCCAG
The DNA here is from genome assembly GCA_029060285.1 of Muribaculaceae bacterium. Taxonomy (GTDB): domain Bacteria; phylum Bacteroidota; class Bacteroidia; order Bacteroidales; family Muribaculaceae; genus Lepagella. The sequence continues at coordinate 829 of JAIDUH010000070.1, forward strand.
TTCACGGCATTACCGTCCTTGTCTACCCAATATCCCACGTTGGCAGTCGGCATGTCGGAGAGTGTACCGTCAGCTTGACCGTTGAAGACTACTATTTTCCCTTCCTGGGCAGTCTGTTTCTCGTTTACGATCGGCTGTACAAGAGCACCGGCGATAGCGCTTACAGACATACCGAAGAAGTTTGCTATAGCCTGATCGGCGATGTCGTATGTCCCTGCTATCCAATCCTCATCTGTAGCGCTTACAGAAAGGCTGAGGTTGCCGACGAGCATGTCACCTTCCATTGCGTATGTGGCCTCCAGAGGTTCCTCATAGTTGGCGAGCGATGTGCCCTCAAGAGTGATGGCGTAGGGGAACTGGGGATCATTTGTCTCGTCCTCATCCCAGCCGTGGCTCATATAGACTTCAGGAGAACCCTGCACCACGAGGAAGAGATGTTCCGTTCCTGCGGGGACATCGAATGAAAGAGAACCTTCCTTTTCCTTGCCTACTGTGCCGTAAGTACGCTTGTCGCCGGCGAGGGCTACGAAACCGTAGCGCCAACCCATGTTCTCGGCACCGCCGCATGCGTTGTAGCGGGTTGCTCTGGCTATGGCTGCTCCGTCACCGTTCTCAACATTGCTCTTGTCTGCCTCACATAGTGCTTCTCCGTAGCCGAGACCTCGGAAATTGACTGTAACCTTGCCCTGTACGGGATCAAGAGGAATCACGTTGAAGCCTGTGGCTCCGGGGCAGTTCTCATATGCAATCTGGAACTCACCACGGTCGTTGCGCACCATAACAGGATTGTAGCGACCCTGATACCCTGCGCTGTACTGGCGTATGCCGTCGATGTCATAGGTAGCCATCTTCATTGCGTAGTCGAAGAGTTCCTCGCGTGTGCGGTTGTAGTCGTTGCCGTTATATAGACGTGTATAGGTCATGATTGCATCCTCTGGATATTCACTCTCGCGCCAGAGTCTGCCGTAGGCCTCCACTCCATGTTTCTCAACCCAATAGCTCTGGAGCCAGTAGGATGCGTAGCGTTGGAATTCGTGATGGAAGTGGCGGTGGCAGTTGTTGAGCCATTCAAGGTAGTTGTAAGATGTGAACTGCTCCTCCGGATAATCCTGGAATGACTGCCATTGGGCGCACTGCTCCCAGTAAGCGCATCCTCCGTTGCCGCTTCCGTCAGGACCGATGAATCCGTAGCGCCAGCCATGAAGCATATCGTCTTCAGCACCTTGATATAGTTTGTCGCAGTAAGTTTGGTACTGGAATGAGTGGCCTATCTCATGTGCGATGGTAGAGCCTACGGGCTGGCAGGTGGCTGGGGTTACCCACAGAGCTCCGATAGTATTGTCGTAGCCGGAGCCTGTGGCAACCCACCATTCAGGGGTAGGATCAAGAAGATAGATCTGCATCTTGTATTGGTCGAGATAGCTCGTCCCCTGTCCGAGCACTGACATGCCAAGACGCTCAATGTTAGTGGTGAAGAATTGTTCCGCCTTCTGAAGAAGATCGTCGATGTCTACGCGTGCATCTGCCGGCACCTCCTCGCCGTTAGGATTATCACCGAAGAATGGATCCCAGAACACGAAGAAATGTTCTGACTGAGCTGAGCGGCAGAACGACATCTTGGAGTCGCTGCGCAGTATTCGGTCGCCGCCATAGTCTGAATTATGGAAGAACTTGTCGTAGTCCTTGATTTCGGAAGGGTCGAGTACGATTACGTCCCCAGGCTTCTGTGTCACCTTGAAGGTGCGTGTCTGGTCTAAGGCCTTAAGTGTGAGCACTACGTAGCGTTCTGCGCCGGTGCTGTTTGCCTTTGCGTTGAGAGT
>JAIDUH010000071.1 GCA_029060285.1 Muribaculaceae bacterium
AAATAAAGATCGTGGCTTCCGTCACGTTTCTTTATATTAATCTTGCTTTCTTTCCAGTCTTTGGAAGCACCACAATTTAGCACGCCAAGAAGTTCTCCGTTGGGAGCATCAAGCCTCACTTCGATAGCAGCAGAAGGGTTGTTGCCACGTGTGCGGGCAGAAAAGCTTTTTGCGCCTTCACCAAAATTCACTTCCCTTACCTTGATCCAATCTCCGGGGTCAACATTGTTGACATATACACAATGAATATTGTCATATCCAATACCAATACCCTCTTCCCAGGCAATAGTCTCTCCCTGCTGACGCACATAAGGATTCAGTGGGTCAACACTTTTCAGCACTCCCCTCTTGTCATGGTGGATATACGGTATTGAACCATCCTCATTAAAATCGAACGGAACTACACTCGCGGTGCGACGACGGCTATGAGATTCGGGAAGACCTTCATCCATATAGAAGAAATACCACTGGCCCTTGTATTCGCACATGCCGGTGTGATTGCCCATACCCCCATGCTCGAAGGCACGCATTATCTGTCCGCCATATTTCCATGGACCGAGCGGAGAATCTGCCCATGCCCAGTCTGTTGCTTCCGGACAGAAAGAAGCATATGCAAGATAGTACTTGTCACCTCTTTTCGTGAACCATGGTGCCTCCTCATAATCCGGGCCAAAAGCCTCTTTGTCTTTGATTTCAAACACCTTGATATCTCCGTCACGGCTAATCATATCTTCGTTAAGCTTGACAGCATAGAGTGCATTGTTTCCCCAATAGAGATAAGCTTGGCCATCATCGTCGATGAATACAGTAGGATCGATATCTTCCCACCCATGACCTCCATAGTTGGTTTCATCGGGATATGTAAGTTGGTTTTTACCACCAAGCGGATTGACAAACGGACCATACGGGGAGTCAGAAACAAGTACAGGGACTCCACTCGTAGATGGATAGAAATAGAATTTACCGTTGCGATATGCCATCTGCGAAGCATTTGCGTTCTCATGCTCACCAAACATTTCCTTTGCATTGAATATTGGAGCATGGTGAGTCCAGTTTACCATATCTGTTGTGGTGAAAATGAGATAGTCTTTCATGACAAACTGATTAGGAGTAGCTTCCATCTCGTCGTGACCTGTGATGAGATATAGCGTATCTCCCACTACGAGCGGAGCCGGATCCGGAGTAAATTCTGTTTGGGAAATGGGATTCTGAGCCATTGCCACAAGTGACGATCCCACAATAAAAAGTGCCGGGAGCACCTGTTTAATTCTTTTCATATAATGTATGTTTTTAATTATTCTTTCGTTATTCCACTCTCTGTTAATGTTATAGGAAGGATATTGCCTTCTTCATCAAAATAAAGAGGCTCTACGCAAACCTGTCGTCGGCAGTCTCCTCCAGGCTCTCCATCGTGCATATACGACCCGTCATGATAGAACAAATACCATTTTCCATTGAACTCATTTACTGAAGGATGAATGGTAAATCCGAATTTTGCAGGTCCGGTGATCAGTCCTCCGTATTTCCAAGGACCTTCGATGCTCTCAGCCATTGAATAAGCAAGCTGTTCCGGTTGCACGCCGGGAGCGTCGGCTGCATAGACATTATAGTATTTTCCATTGCGTTTGAATAGCCACGGACCTTCTGACACATTGCGTATACCCATGTGCATGACCTCCCCATCGAGTTCTATCATATTATCCTTTAGGCGTGAGAGATAGAAATCACCATTGCCCCAGACTATCCAAGCCTGGCCATCATCGTCGATCAAGACTGTAGGATCAATGTCTGCATTCCATCTATGAGAATCCGGTGTCATATCATCAGTGATAAGGGGATCTCGATCAAGGCGTGCCGGCACATATGGCCCAAGTGGATTATCCGCTAATGCCACATCTATTGCATGCCTTCCATTACGCATATCATCAAGAGTGACATAATAGTAAAACTTACCGTTACGTTCCACTACCTGCCCTGCCCAAGCCCCGTTTGGATTGGCATATGGGAAATCTGATGCCTTAAGCACTACTCCATGGCATTCCCAATTTTTCATATCCTTAGTAGAATAAGCCACCCAATGAGGCATCGTGAACCAGCCTCCCGGTTCAGCACAGTCCTCCCCTACAAATGCATAAATACGATCGCCTACCACCGTGCAAGCCGGATCTGCAGTGAGACGATCTGTGAAAATTGGATTCTCTCCGGCATGGCGTTCTCGCCCGGTTCCACTTATAGAGAAGTTTTTTATAGCGCCTTTCCTTACTTGCAGTGAGTTTGGAAATCCACCGGGATAACCTCTTCCTATTACCCAACGGCTTGCCATTGCCGGCATTACAGGGCCTACATACTCCAAAGTGGATTCATCCCATTTATCTCCATCTACAGATACCGACAAACTAAGCGATGAGTTCTTCAAATCTTCGTCGGCTACTCCTTTAATCCTGACTTTAATCCATTCTCCGGGTATTACTTTTTCTCCAGCAAATATTCGATGTTCTTTGCCATTTGAATCTGTGATCTCTGTGAAAATGCGTTCTACAGTCGGATCAAAGCCAACCATTATTCCGGCTGAATCATTATAGCGACTCCCCTCCTTGCATACAAACACTTGCTCCGTAAGATTTGTATTCACTTGCGCTTCAAAAGCCATATCCATCGACTTTCTGAAATCTGCATAAAACAGACTTGTCTTAGGGTCGGTAAAAAACTCATTGCAGTCAAGAGTAAGGATAGTATCAGTGTTCTGGATTCCAAAATCCTTAAAATCTCCTTTTATACCATGGTGCTCCCCATCCGCAATCTTTGCAATCTGAGACTGAGCATGGCTACATATTGAGAACGCAAAAATCAAAGTGGAAAACACAAGTGTCTTTTTCTTCATTTGATATTAGATTTGTTAAAATGCAAAATTAACAAAAATCTGCCGAATATCCACCCCTCTCGACTCGCATATCCGTAAGTTTTCGTAACAAAATGAGCTGCTATTACAAATTCTTATCTTTCCATTACATATGTTGCATCCCTTCTTTTTTTAAATAAGAACTATTTTATTAACTTTGTAAATCAAAACATACCATTTTAAAATACCATGAAAAAGATTCTTACAATCATGATGGCATTTATTATCATGATGCCGTTGACCGCAAAAAGAAGCGAGCAAAACTTTATCATTGCTGACAATGGTAAAGTTGCTCCGATTGTAGTGGCTGGAAATGACTGGCCCGGAGTGAGCAGGGCAGCCTCCGACCTTGCTGATGACATTGGTAAAGTCACCGGTGTAAAATCGGCGGTCTATCCTAACAGTCCGATTAAAAAGGGGAATATTATTGCAGGTACTATTGGGAAAAGCAAACTTATCGACGCTCTCATAGAAAAAGGAAAACTTGATGTGGATTCAGTGAAAGGGCAATGGGAGTCGTACGTGACAGATGTAATCGATGGAAATCTAATCATCGCCGGAAGTGACAAACGCGGTACGATCTACGGAATCTATGATATTAGCAAAAAAATAGGGGTCTCCCCTTGGTATTATTGGGCTGATGTGCCGGTGGCCCATAAAGATAGACTGGAATATAATGATGGCAGAGTGGTGCAACCCTCTCCCAAAATGAAATATCGTGGCATATTCATCAATGATGAATGGCCATCATTCGGAGGGTGGTGTGTCAATCGGCATGGAGGTGTAAACTCAAAGGCTTATGCCACAATGTTTGAACTTTTGCTCCGTCTGAAAGCCAACTATCTCTGGCCTGCTATGTGGGACACTGCTTTCAATGAGGATGACCCGGAGTGTCCACGACTTGCTGATGAGTATGGCATAGTGATGGGTACCAGCCACCATGAACCTATGATGCGTGCCCACAAAGAATACACCCGCAGAAAGGATCAAATCGGAGCTTGGGACTATAAATCAAATCCTGAAAGAATTGAAAAGTTCTTTAGAGAGGGTATGGAACGCAATAAGGATTATGACAATATTGTCACTATCGGCATGAGAGGAGATGGCGATGTCGCTATGGGAAAGGGAGACGACACTGACAATATGGAGACACTTCGAAACGTAATTAATGCACAGCGTGGTATTCTTTCAGATATTTATGGTAAAGCGGATTCTGTACCGCAACTGTGGGCTATCTTCACGGAAGTTCAAAGATATTACGATGCCGGTTTCAATGTCCCGGAAGACGTTACGCTTCTCTTCTGTGACAATAACTGGGGATACATACGGCGTACCGCACCTAAAGAAGAAAAAGGAAGAAAAGGGGGCTTTGGGATGTACTACCACATCGATATGAACGGAGGTCCATGGAACGACCGTTGGATAAATACCTCTCCCCTTCCTAAACTACGAGAACAGCTTAATCTCGCTTATCAGTCAGGTATCGACCGTATTTGGATCATAAATGTAGGTGACCTAAAGCCCAAGGAATTGCCAATTGACTTCATAATGGATTATGCCTGGAATCCGGATGCCATCGGTCCCGGCGATGAAAAAACATGGCTCAGAGATTGGGCTGCCGCTAATTTCAGTGAAGATCTTGCTGATGACATTTCGGATGTGCTCGCCAAGTATCCTAAATACAATCTGTGGAGAAAACCGGAAGTGCAGACTGCCGGCATCTTCAGTGTGGAGAACTATAATGAGGCAGAACGCACGGATTCCCTTTGGGCAGCTCTTGAAGAGAAAGTGGAAAATATAAAGAAAAGAATCCCTGTAGAAATGTGCGATGCCTTCTACCAACTTGTATATTATCCCGCCATAGCCTCATCGGGAGTTGCAAGATTATATATTGCTGCCGAACAGAACCGGTATTATGCGGCTAAAGGAGACCCACGGGCAAATGCATATGCAGACAAGGTCAAGGAACTCTTTGTAAGGGATGCAGAACTTACGCGATATTACAACGACTCTATCAGCAATGGGAAATGGAAAGGGATGATGCAGGATAAGCATATCGGGTATACCCAGTGGTTTATGCCGGACGATAACATCATGCCGGAAGTCACTTATGTTGACTCCAATTCTCCTTCTGATCAAGAGAATAAGCAATTCAGAACAATGGAATACTCCGTCCCGGCTATCAAATACGATAGAATAAAGGGAAGCAGAGGAGTGAATTGGATTATTCTTCCTGATCTTGGGAGAGGAGATGGCTGTATGGGTATTGACGATGTGAATGCATCTTCATTCATGGATGCCGGAGAATCCCCAACTTTGGAATATGACATAGAAGTTGAAGATGGCGACAGCATAAAGATAGCCATAGCTATTCTTCCTACACAGGATGTCGATCCAGCTCGTGGACTTAGATTGGGAGTTCAACTTGATGAAGGGCTCATCGAAGTTATAGACGCTCGCCGAGGTCTTGTAGATACATTTGACGAATACACTCCTGCAAATCTGAAGAATTCAAAAAAGCTTAAACCGCTGCCTCCACGCGGCAAGATGGCACTTAAAGGACATGGTAAGGGAATGCGAAATGAAGTGTTCGACAATCTTCGTTGGCTCGATGTCACATTTCCTATAGCTGACACAGGCAAACATACGCTGAAGATAAAGATGATAGATCCGGAAATAGTAGTGGAACGCATCGTGATAAATCCTGATGATTCTCACTACAGTTATTTCGGACCTCCTGAAAAGAAATGACGCTTGTCATAAATCTTTAACAAAATGGTAATGGATTTTAGAGAACTAAACGAAGTTTTTTATCGTTTTATCATCGAAAGAGAAACCTCAGGTTTCCAGATAAATATTTATTAACTCTAAAGTCTCTTAATTATGGCAGCACTGAACATACCTCTGATCTCCTGGTGCATCATCGTAGCAGCGATGACAGTCTTCATCTCGGTAAGACTTTTCCATAAGAGTCATAATCCGGCGCCTCAGCAAAAAATGGTAGCTAAAAGAGATAAGTTAATGAAAAATGTCAAATATTGATATTTCATCCGCTCAGTCAGAGGCACTCCCTGAATGCGAAATAGGGGAAAATGCTTCTCTTAAAGAGATTTGTCTATTTCTCTCAGAATATTCGGCGTGGCTCCTCGGAAGTGGGGCCACGTCTATACGTCTTGAAAAGAACGTAAGGCGCATGGCTGAATCCATGGGTTGCAAGGCTGAAATGACTATCCTTCCGAGGCATATTCATATGACAGTTTTCCTTCCCGACCGTTCGGACAGCTATACTTATATCGTTGCCACACACCCAATGGCAATCAGCTTCAATGTAAATACATGCTTAAGCCGTCTAAGCTGGAGCATGGCAGACGATCATTTGTCGCTGAAAGAGGCCCGTGAGAAATTTGAGAAAATAATCAAGACTCCTGCCGCCGACAAACATCTTGTACTCTTCCTTGCTTCCTGTGCAAATGCTGCTTTTTGCCGTCTCTTTACCGGAGACTGGGCTGCTGTTGGAGTAGTGTTTTTTTCCACTCTTGTAGGATTTTATATCAAGCAGATTCTGACAGCCCGCAAAGTCGACGTACGCCTCGTGTTTATCATCTGCGCTTTCATATCGTCAATTCTTGCAAGCACTGCCACTCTTTTCAGTTTCGGGCATACCCCGGATATTGCCGTAGGTACAAGTGTATTATATCTTGTGCCGGGGATTCCGTTTTTGAACTCTTTCAGTGATATGCTCAACGGGCACTATATTTGTGCCTTCGGGCGTTTCGTCCATGCCGTTGTCTTGACATGTTGCCTGTCGCTTGGACTTTGCGGTGGAATGTTATTGATGCACTTAAGTATGTTTTAGTTATGTTACTGCAGGTTCTCCAAGACGCTTTGTTTGCAGCGATAGCTGCCATAGGATTTGCATCTATCAGCAATCCTCCTAAGAAAGCATATCTGTTTTGTGCGATAATTGCTGCTGTCGGACATTCCGCTCGATATTTATTGATGAATTCATCACTTTTCGATATCCATATTGTAGCGGCAAGCGCCATCGCAGCTTTCATAGTCGGTACTCTCGCAGTCTTGTTGTCGCCATGCGGAAAGATGCCTGCAGAAACATGTCTTTTCCCTTCTTTGCTTCCTATGGTGCCGGGAATTTATGCCTACAAAGCCTTTGGCGGGTTAATGATGTGCCTGACCCATGGAGGAGAAGTGGAATTTGGTCATTATTTCTTCCTTTTTGCAAGCAACGGATTGACCTGCATCTTCATTCTCCTCGGCATGGTAGTCGGAGGCACTCTTCCCATCTTTCTATTCAAAAACATTGCATTTCAAGCCACTCGCTGAGAATTCTCCATGTGCTGGAAGGTCTTGAATGAAATTGCTCCTTGATGATTGATGTCCATATCCATCAATAAATTCAGATACTTGTCTGATTTCTTGAAATTGCCAAGGCCATATTCTCCAAGTGCAAGCAGGTAGAGGCAGTGCTTTCTGTTCGCCTCATCAAGATTGCCATCCCAGATCATCAGGTCGGGCAAGGAAACAGCAAAATAATCCATAGTCACCTTGTCATGATAATGTTGCTGTCCGAAATTCACAAGTTTGTTGAAGTAAGAGCGAGCCTTGTTTTCATCCCCCAATGCACGAAATGCTAACCCTGCATAGAATATCTTATCGGGTTTGGCATCATTATAATACATAGCTGCAGCTGGTTCTGTTGGTCCTAAAGTTGCCTTCAGGAAACACTCTTCAGCCTTCCCCTCTTCGCCAAGTTCCTTATGACATATGCCGAGAAGATAATAAAAATCATTCTCTTGGGCTCCATACAGTTTCCCTTCTCCTAAATGTTTGGGATATACAAGACACTCTTGAAGCAAAGAGACGGCATCATCATATCTCTTTTCAGAAATGGCAATCTTCGCAAGTTCCAGACGAGAGATCTGGTACTGTCCTGACACTTTTCCTTCACCTCCTTCCCAAGGATGGAATATATGGCTGTCAAGCAACTCCTTGGCGTCAGAATACCTGCCTGTCTGGTTGAGCAAGGTGATCCTTTCAAGCACCAGATCATCACGCTTGTTTGTCAATTCAAGATGATTCTCCAAAAGCCGGAGTCTGTCTGTATGGGGATAACCCAATGTTCTGTAAAGCTGGTCGAGTTCCATCAGCACCCTTCCATCAGAAGTATCAAGGGTGAATGCTTTTTCCATATATTCTACAGCTTTCTCCGCGTTATGAAGCTTATTGAAATAGCACAAGGCCAAGTTTCTCCATACTGTAGGATATTGTGGATTCAGTTCAAGAGCCTTCTCCCAATTCTTTTGCGCTTCATCATACTGCCTTTTGTCATAATATATGTTTCCAAGCAAATAATGGGCATTTGCATCAGCCAGATTATTATTTATGGCAAGTTTTAGTGCAACAATGGCATGCAACGAATTTGGAAAACATCCGGTAGGATCCATTGCAGCAGCTATCTTCCAAATCTCTTCTGCCTCCGACGCATGCTTGCCATGCCAAAGAGCAGCCGCTTTAAAGTATTTGCTCATTAAAGAAGATGCACCACTTTCCTCACCCAAATCAAGGACTTTCACTGCAAGATCATAATGCCCGGATTCAAGAAATCCTATTGCAAGCTCTTCATAGTTGTGGGCATCGTTGCGAAGCAGCAAGAAAAGGCGATCCATATCCCCTTTTGATTTTGAAATGAGTGCCTTTACAAAAAGGCATCCGAAATTGAAGGGATCAATATCAAGAGAATCATCGCACAATGAGAGAGCTTCTTCTTTCTTTCCTGTCTCCAGAAGTATGAGTGCTCTCAAAGACCTCGCTCCATGATTATGCCAATTGTGGTTCAGGCATTTTCTTGTTTCATCAAGTGCATCTTCAGTCCTTCCTTGTTTGGAAGATATCCGCGCACACTCCAAATATCCGGCATCCTGCCAAGCTTTGTTCCATGTAGATTTATAGAATCTGGAATATGCTTCGTCATATTTCCCTTGATATTTTAGTGCCACTCCAAGATTGAAAAGAGGCTCGCCATCATATGGGTTAGGATTTCTCCTGGTGATTACTTTCACGGCTTTGTTCAGAAATTTCTCAGCCAGTTCGAAACGCACTTTGCGAAGATACCACAGTCCAAGTGCATTATTGCATCGGTAATCGTCCGGATCTCTTCTTAAAGCCTCCTCGTAATAATCCACTGGAGAGAAGGTAGCGTGGCGATATTGCTCAAGATGGAGCCCTGTCAGATACAGCTGTTCATTTGTCTTTATCTCTACCGGTGCCAATGCGGCTTCCGCTGCGTCGGGAATGGGTCTTATCTCATCTGATTCAGCATGCCATTCAAGTCTTTCAGAAATCCCCCAAGTCACTTTCAGGTGGATTTCATCAAAGTTTTTTCCTTTCAAAGGGATTGTCTTGATATATATTTTTTCAGGAGAAATTTCTATAGATTCTTCCGACAGAAGTTCGCCATCATCTCCACTCAAGACAATCTTGAAGTTATCTTTTTTCGTGGCAAAAAGTTTCAGAATTACTTGCTTTCCGTCATCCGTAGGTTCAATGTTCATCAGGAGGTCACGGACTGCATTCTTCACCATCCCGAGTTCTCTGTAGGGTAGGAAATACTGGGTGAATTCTTTTTCCTCAAAAGGCATAAGCCATGAGAAGTCTGGTTGGTTTTCGGTATATACCCCGGCCATAAGTTCTATATAAGGACCATCCTCATCAGTGAGATTCCTGTCCCAAGCCCGACCGAAGTCACCATTGCCCCATGTCCACTGTTTCTTGCCGGGGCTGACGTGATGGCTCGCCACATGCAGCATTCCTGCTTCCGTATCGAATTCATATCCTCCTTCGAAATCATATCTTGAGTTGACTCCCATATAACTCGTCGGAACATAAATATTTTTGTAGTTTGCTATATCCACTCCTGCGGAATAGTCCATCTTGTAGTAAGTGCCCGTAGCTATTGGGAATGAGGATACAGCTCTTTTTCCATGATCAAATACAGCATTGATATCCGGTGGAAATACCGAGCGATAATGTTCATTTACAGACACTGCCGGATTTGCCCACCATAGGAAAGTCTGTGGAAGATCAGTCGGGTTATAAAGCACACCTTTAATTTCGATATACGCACAACCGGGACGCAGTGTGAAGCCTGCCATTCCCTTCTGGTGGAACATTCTCTCCACTTCTCCTACCCATACAGTCACAGATCCGTCCGGATTATTCTCTATCGTGCAGTCGACGGGCATATATGTCGACGGTCGGTGATGTTGAGGCCAATTAAATTCAATTCCGCCGGATATCCATGGACCGGCAAGACCGACAAGTGCCGGCTTTATCACGTGATTATAGTAGACAAAATGACGTTTCTTTATCTTGTCATAAGCCATTTGGATGCGGCCGCCAAGTTCCGGCAATATCATCACTTTGATATATTCATTCTCAAGAAAGACGGCATTCCACTCGTGATCTGTTTTCTCATTGGATATCGACTCAATCACGGGATATGGATATACCACACCCGATGAACCCTGATAAACTCTCTTTTCAAGAAAAATCGGATTTTTTTCAGGTTCCCCGACTTCATACGTAGGGATTACCACCTTTTCTTCCCAGGCCTTTACCATATTTCTTTATAATATTAAAAATGACAAGTTAAATACAAAGTAAATATTCTGACAAAACATATTTACCCCCAATATCCAATAGCCGATAATTGCTGGTTAATAATTGATCGTTTATCGTTGTTTCAGCAACTCTTTTTCTATTTGCTCAAGAGTTTTACCTTTAGTCTCAGGCAGTTTCCTTGAGAAATACAAGAATCCGGAGATGCATATGGCTGAATACAGCCAGAACGTTCCATAGCTTCCAAGTGATGCATTGAGGAGTGGGAAGCTATACGTTAAGGTAAAGCAACCTGTCCATAAAGCAAATGTACACACTGCCATTGCTATGCCTCTGACCTTATTGGGGAATATTTCTGCAAGAAGCACCCAAGTGACAGGACCGAGTGTCATAGCATAGCAAGCAATGGCAAGCATCACAAGAATTACCATCAATATTCCCGACACTTGGAAATAATAGCAACTTCCAAGTATCAAATAGATTGCAAATAACCCGCCTGAACCGATAAGCATCAATATCTTGCGTCCGATTCGGTCAACAGCATATAAAGCTACAAAGGTAAATACCACGTTTGTCACTCCGGTCAATACGATATTAAACAACATTTCTCCAAGGTCATATCCTGCATTTGAGAATATTTCTTGGGCATAGTTGAATATGACGTTGGTGCCACACCATTGTTGGAACACAGCTATTATGACACCTAAGATAATCAATGATATGTTTGGTTTCTTCAGTAAAGTTGAAAGCCCGTGTGTGTGTTCCTGTGCTTCTTCAGCTGTTTTAATGGCTTCGATCTCGACTTTTGCATACTCATTGCCTCCTATTCTGGCAAATACTTTCTTCGCTTGATCCGGCTTTCCTTTCAAAATCAGCCACCTTGGACTCTCCGGAATAAACATTACAAGCAGGAGGAATGCCGCAGCCGGGAAAGCTTCTGCCCAGAACATCCAGCGCCATCCCATTTGGCAATTCCATGAATCTAAAGGTGGAATCTCCAAGCCCACAGGCATCGGTTCGGCGATTAGCCAGTTTACTATCTGCGCACCAAGTATGCCAAGCACGATGGTCAGCTGATTTATTGAAACCATTCGCCCTCTCGTTTCTGATGGAGACACTTCCGCAATATACATCGGCGACATTCCGGAGGCAACCCCGATCGCAACCCCACCGATTAGGCGAGCCAAAAGAAACGGGATAAAAGTGTCTACAGCTCCTGTCATGTAGGCGGAGACAAGAAAGACGATAGCAGACAACAGCAACAATGGTCTGCGTCCCCACAAATCTGCGAAAAATCCCGCTACCATCGCTCCTACAAGGCATCCCGCAATGGCAATGCTCATGGCAAGTCCTTGCATTGCAGGATCTCCTCCTATGCCAAAAAATGCTTCATAAAACGGTTTGGCACCTCCTATCACTACCCAATCATAACCGAATAGCAATCCGCCCATCGCTGACACGCAGCAGATGAAATAGATGAATGTTTTATTTAGTTGAGGTATCATGGTTATCTCTATGTTTTTTTATTTGTCAATATATTGCAGTTGGTTCTGATGAAGGTGTTTTGTCTTATTTTCATATCTTTTTCCCTTCGTAAATAAGTCAATACAACTTCAATCTGCAAAGTTATAAAAAATTGTCGATATACTCACGAATATTGAAGTTGTTTCGACTTATTTTTTTATTAAGATTTCGTCAGCTTTACGAGTAGATTTCGCTTCATGAAGAAGGAGCGATGCGGGCATCGTGACTGATGAATGAAGCGGAAGATGCCGTAAAGATGGCGGAAGCTTAATAAAAAGAATTGATCCTTCAGATTATTTTGAAATTTTTTATATTCGTAAATAAGTCGAAACAACTTCAATATCAGTTTTTGTAAAAAGTTTGGTTCTTCTTCAAATTAGTTGAAATTCTATGATTTCTGTGCTCATTCCGACAACATCTGCGCTGAAAAGCTCCGAGTCTGTCATTCCCCAAAGCAAGAGATTGTGGTGCGAACGCAGTGAGTACATCCCACTCCTATAAAATAATATCCCTCCGCCCTCTACGTATTCTCCATCCGAAAGTTTCTTCAACTAAATTGCAGAAGAATCCATCGTTTATCATTAATCGTTGATCGTTAATCATAGATCGTTGATCCGAAAGGGTATCAAATGTCTTGTCCCCGACAACGAGGAAAACACATTTGGCTATTTCAGATTTTTTTGTTAATTTTGCCAAATAATCCAAAAATCACTTAAAATAGCATAATCTTGTCGGAAATTTTTGGCATGGTTATTGTTATTAGAGTGTAGAACAAACGTAAAATATAGAAATAAACCATAAAACTGAAATGAACGTAACGTTTGAAAAAATCGACGACGTAAACGGACTCGTTACCGTTGAGCTCGCTGCAGCTGACTACGCTGACAACGTAAAGAAAGCACTCAAGAATATCGCTAAAAACCGTCCGGAACCTGGATTCCGTCCCGGCAAGACTCCTACTGCTCTCATCCAGAAGAAATATGGTGAGGCTGTCAAATATGACGAAGTCAACAAAGCGGTGTCTGACGCCCTATATAATTATATTAAGGAAAACAATCTCCGTGTTCTCGGCAACCCCGTTCCTGAAGCAAGTGAGAACTTCGATATCAAGAACGATGATTTCACTTTCAAGTTCCGCGTTGGACTTGCTCCTGAAATCGAGTCTCCAGTAAGCAAGGACTTGACTGTGCCTTATTATAACATTGAAGTGACCGACGAAATGGTGACTACACAGGATCAGAACCTCCGTCGCCGCTTCGGCAAGCAGGAATCAGGAGACACTGTCGAAAGCAACTCCGTAGTAAAAGGCATAATTACCGAACTCAACGAGGATGGCTCTGTAAAAGAAGGTGGTGTTGTTGTTGAAAATGGCATCGTAGGTCCTGAACACTTTAAGAGCGATGAGCAGAAGGCTATCTTTGTTGGCAAGAAAGTAGGCGACAAGTTCGCCTTCAACCCATGGGCTGCCGCTGATGGAAATGCTGTAGAACTTGCTTCTATGCTCCATATCAATAAAGATGATGTAGAAAACCACAAAGGCGACTTCCAGTTTGAAATCACAGACTCGATCGTGCTCCGCCCTGCAGAACTCGGTCAGGAATACTACGATCAGCTCTTTGGCAAAGACAATGTCAAGGATGAGGAAGAATACAAGAAGAGCGTGAAGGAAATGATCGAAGCTCAGCTCAGCAATGACAGCGACTATCGCTTCACTATCGACTCAAAGGATGCTATCCTCAAGGCAGTAGGTGATATCGTACTCCCTGATGCAGTCCTCAAGGATTATCTCAAGCAAGCGAATGAGACCCTAAATGACGAAAACATCGAAGAGGAATATGCCAAGGCACGTCCTCAACTCGTCTGGCAACTCGTCAGCGACAAGATCGCTCAGGCTCTTGAAGTGAAACTTGAGCAGGAAGACGTTGTTGAACTTGCCAAGGCTATTGCAGCCAACCAGTTCGCTCAGTATGGCATGCCGAATGTGCCTGATGATATCCTTGCTAAATACGCTCAGGAGATCATCGGAGGCAAGCAGGGTGACCAGGTGCGCCAGCAAGCTTTCGAAAGCAAACTCTTCGGTGCTATCAAAAATGCTGTCAACCTCGACGAGAAGAACGTCAGCGTAGAAGAATTCAACAAACTTTTCGCTCCCGCAGAAGCATAAACTCAATTTTAATGATTAATTATTAAAGATTAATTATTAAATTATACTGAAGCGGCGATGCGGGAATCTCTGCATCGCCGCCTCTAATTAATACAGCTTCAGATTCAGCATGATATGCCATTTTATACATGAGTAATCATGATAAATCTTGATATATCATGCCATAACCAGAATTAAGAATAGATCAAGACTATGAATGATTTTGAAAAATACGCCGTAAAACATCTCGGCATCAACAGCAATATGCTCGATGGCTATCAGAAAGCCATCAACCGTCAGGCAGGGGCTGTAACTGTTCCCCACGCTGATTATATGAACCCTTACATTCTTGAAGAGCGTCAACTCAACGTCACTCAAATGGATGTTTTCTCCCGCCTTATGATGGACCGCATCATCTTTCTCGGGACTCAAGTGACCGACCAAAGTGCCAACATCATCCAGGCGCAGCTTCTTTATCTCGACTCCGTAGATCCTGACAAGGATATCTCTCTTTACATTAACTCTCCGGGCGGATCTGTATATGCAGGTCTCGGTATCTACGATACCATGCAATATGTCAATAGCGATGTCTCCACAATCTGCACCGGAATGGCTGCGTCCATGGCTGCTGTGCTTCTCGTGGCTGGCGAAAAGGGAAAACGTTTTGCCCTCCCCCACAGCCGAGTCATGATCCACCAGCCGATGGGTGGCATTCAGGGACAGGCCTCGGATATCGAAATCACTGCCCGCGAGATCCTCAAACTCAAGGATGAACTTTACCGTATCATCTCCGAACACAGCGGCATGAGCCTTGAAAAAGTGGCTGCTGACAGCGACCGTGATTATTGGATGATAGCTTCTGAAGCTAAGGAATATGGCATGATCGACCGAATTCTTATCAACGAAAAGAAGAAATAATCAGCAATCATGGCAAAAAAGACACAGGGGTCAGGGCTGCAATGCGCTATGTGCGGAGTGTTTGATTCCGATGCAAATCCGGTTGTGGAGATTATGCCCGGGCTTGCCCTTTGCTCTGACTGTATTTCATACATCGAGACTACTGGTCAGGCGGAGCTCGCTCAACGAAATTCTGCTAAGCCAAAGAAAAAAGCGCGCAACTCTATCCCCAAACCCAAGGAGATCAAGGAGTTTCTCGACCAATATATCATTGGACAGGATGAAGCTAAAAAATATATGGCTGTTGCCGTATACAACCACTACAAACGCATCCAGCGCCTCGACGAAGGGAAACAAGATGCTGAGGACGTGGACATCGAGAAGTCTAATGTGATACTCGTAGGTCCTACAGGTACCGGCAAGACCCTCCTTGCTAAGACCATTGCAAAACTCCTTGACGTGCCTTTCACTATCGTAGATGCTACAGTACTGACTGAAGCTGGCTATGTAGGCGAAGATATTGAGTCTCTCCTTACACGCCTTCTTCAAGCTTGCGACTACGACGTGAAAAAGGCTGAACGCGGCATAGTCTTTATCGACGAGATCGACAAGATTGCCCGCAAGAGCGATAATCCTTCGATCACTCGCGACGTAAGCGGAGAGGGTGTGCAGCAAGGCCTTCTCAAACTTTTGGAGGGTTCTACTGTCCTCGTGCCACCTAACGGCGGACGTAAGCATCCGGAACAAAAGATGATTGCGGTAGATACAAAGAACATTCTTTTCGTCTGCGGCGGTGCTTTTGACGGCATCGAGCGAAAGATAGCTGCCCGGCTCAACACCCACACTGTCGGCTACGGACAGAACAGCAGTGACGCCAAGAAGAAACGCGAAAATCTCATGCGTTATGTGATGCCACAAGACTTAAAGTCGTTTGGTCTTATCCCTGAGATTATCGGTCGTCTTCCTGTGCTCACGGCTCTTGACCCTCTCGACCGGGATGCACTTAGGAGAATACTTGTGGAGCCTAAGAACGCCATCATCCGTCAATACAAGAAACTCTTTGAGATGGACGGAGTGGAACTTGAATTTACCGACGAGGCTCTTGATACGATCGTAGACAAGGCCATAGAATATAAGCTCGGGGCTCGCGGATTAAGAAGCATTGTCGAAACAGTTATGGTCGATGCCATGTATGAGGTGCCTTCTTCAAAAACCAAGAAATTTGAGGTTACGGCTGACTATGTGATCGACAAACTTGCTCAGAATCCGGGGCTAAACCAAAGTTAGAGTTGTCGCGATGTCTCCGATGTCATTGTCGTCTCAGACACGTTGAAAACGTCGAAAACGATGAAAACGTCGAAAACGATGAAAACGAAAATAACTTATACAATTTTCTGATAAATTATTCGTTAAAAAAAGAGTGAAGCACTAATGCTCACTCTTTTTTTGATTTTTACCATATCGGTTTTATCATATCGACAAAGAAAAATGAAAACGAAGCACATAGCTGCATTAGCCATCATCGCGAGCTCTGCCATATCCGCTTTGGCAAAGGATGAAATCATCATGACAGTCAACGGCGTGGATGTCCCTCGCTCTGAATTCGAATACCTCTACCACAAAAACCAGCAACAGCAAGTCGATCCACAGAGTCTTGAGGAATACGCTGAAATGTTTAAGATATACAAACTTAAAGTTGCTGATGCCCTTCATCAGAGACTTGATACGGTCTCTGCTTTCAAATCGGAGATGAATCAATACAAGAAAGATCTTGCAACTCCTTATATGACTGATTCCATCTTCTTGAATTCTCTTGTCAAGGAAGCTTTCGACCTCAGCAAAGAGGAAGTCGAGGCATTCCATATCATGCTTGCAAAGGGCCCGTCTGACGATGAGACAAAAAAAGCAAGGGAGCAAGCTGACTCGCTCCGCCAAGTTCTTCTGAATGGCGGTGACTTCAGCGAACTTGCTGCCAAATATTCAGTAGACCGTGCAAGCTCCAATTCTGGAGGCCGTATGGGCTATATCGTATCAGGCAGATTCCCTTATGCTTTTGAAAAAGCTGCTTATTCTCTTGCCCCGGGGCAGATTTCTGAAATAGTCGAGTCTCCTCAAGGTTTCCATATCCTTAAAGGTGGCAAACATCGCCCTGCCCGCGGCACTGTACTCGTAGAGCATATCATGAAGATGGTGCCTCCTACAGCCACTGCCGAACAACAGGCCGCCGCAAAAGCAAGCATCGACAGCATCTACAAAGTCGTGGCGGCTAATCCTGAAAAATTCGAAGACCTTGCACGTGAATTAAGCGATGACAAAGGTTCCGGTCGTCAAGGAGGAAAACTCAACTGGTTTGGTGCCGGCATGATGGTCGAACCTTTTGACTCCGCTTCCTTCGCCCTGAATGTAAATGAAATCTCAATGCCTGTAAAAAGCCAATATGGTTGGCATATTATCCGCAAACTCGATGCAAAAGCACCTGCTTCTATCAATGAAATCAAACCGCTCGTGCTCAAACGCATCGCAAATCCTCAAGACGAACGTTTCAATCTCGTAGAGAAAAACCTCATCAATAATCTGCGCAAGAAACACAAAAAGATACTGCAGAAACAAAATCTTGATGATGAAGCGCTAAAAGAAGTAGAATACGAATGGCTTTACGCAAATGAACCCGACTATAGGAATCTTCTTAACGAATACCGCGAAGGATCTCTGCTCTACGAAGCAAGCGTGCGTGAAGTGTGGGACAAAGCTGCCAAAGATGAGGATGGTCTAAACGAATATTTTAATGCTCACCGTGACGAATATAAATGGACCAAGCCCCATGTAAAAGGCATTCTCGTGCAAGCTGCCAATGACTCAGTGGCAAGCCTTGTAAGAGCAAGTCTCAGAGAAATATCTGACGACAATGGATTTAAGGCGCTTAAGAAGCAATATATTGGCAAGGCTTCCATGGATAAAGTCCTTGTGGAAGAAGGCCAGAATGCTATGGTCGACAATATAATGTTCGGAGGGGAACCTGTGACACCGAGCAACAAGAAATATACTGTATATTTCATATTCGATCCCAAGCTCCTCGATGCTCCTGAGACTATGTCTGATGTCAAGAGCCTCGTGACAAGCGACTATCAGAATAAACTTGAACATGATTGGGTGGAAAACCTCAAATCGCGCTATCCGGTCAAAGTAAACGAAAAGGTGCTGAAAAAAGTCAAATAAGATTCTTTTGACTCAATAGATTTTCAAAAACCTCGGCAATGAACCGAGGTTTTTCCTTTATCAGCATTTTTTGTTGCATAGGTTCGATTTTTTTTGTAATTTTGCTGATTAGATGAGAAAAACGGAACTTTTACTTCTGAGCTGTCTCGGAATTGCCGCCGGATGTAGACACGGAGCAACTGAACCCGTGGCATCTGACTGTGAAATCGTGGCGCAATACCGCGATTCAGTGCTTCTGTTGTCTGACATCGTCAGGCAACTTCCCCCCGGGATTAGCTCAGCCGACAGCGTAGCTCTCATCAAAAAGATCGTAGACCAATGGATTGACGGATTTCTGATTGAAGACCTTGCAGCAGGACAAATCGATGATATGGATCGCATCAACTCGCTGACAGCTGACTACAAAAGAAGCCTTATAGCGGATTCCTACAGAAGAAAAATGCGCAGGAATGGCGTCCAACCAGTCGACATGGATGGTGTGAAGGCCTACTATAAGTCTCATCTCAACGAATTGCGACTTGAACGCCCTATCGTAAAGGGACTGTATATCAGGGTCCCGGCTTCTTCCAAGTTTGTCGACGATATTCGCCAATGGATGAAGAATGCTGACCCGGATTCTTACGACGCTTTGGAAAATACCGGACGTCGTGAGGCTTCAGCTTTCCGATATTTTGCCGACCAATGGGTAGACTTCGACGCCATTGCCGGGGAAATACCTCAAAAACTTGGAGACGGTGACCAGTTTGTGGAGTATAATGTTGATTTTGAAACGGAACTTAATGGCATGATCTACATTCTTCACCTGACCGATTTTCGAAAAAGCGGATCGACCATGCCTATCGAGTATGCTACCCCAATAATTGAAGACAGATTGAAGGCTCTTCATCTCGCTGACTACGAAAAAGGGCTGGTCAAGGCTATTCGCGCCACTGCAATTGAAAAAGGAATTTTAAAAGAAGGCACTTACATCATACAGAACAGATGAAAAAGACAATGACTATAGGACTCTTAGCTGCAACGGCTCTATCTTTAGGCGTCGCAGCAACTGCCGAAACAAAGGAGAGCCCCAAAAAGAACGTTATAGACGAAGTGGCTTGGATAGTGGGTGACAACGCTATCTACAAGTCGGAAATTGAAGAAGAATATTCGCAGATGCGCAGCATGGGTGCCAGCCCCGGCGGTGATCCTTATTGTGTGATCCCGGAGCAACTCGCTGTGGAAAAACTTTATCTGCATCAGGGAAAGCTCGACACTATCGAACCTCCCATCAGCAGTCTATCACCAAGAGTAGAGATGCAACTCAACTATTTCGTAAAAGGACTTGGAAGCCGCGAGAAAGTGGAAGAATACTTCCGTAAACCTTGGAATTCACTCCGTGATGAGGTCATGGAAAAGATGAAAGCCAACTATATCAAGGAGACGGTGCAAGACAATCTTACGAAAAACGTCAAAGCTACCCCAAACGACGTTAAAAAATATTTCGCCAAGCTCCCTGCCGACAGCCTTCCATACGTGCCTATGCAGGTCGAGGTGCAGATCATGCAGCTTAACCCCATTATACCAAAGCAGGAAATTGAAGACGTAAAGGCCCGATTGCGCGATTTTTCAGACCGTATCACCAAGGGAGAAGCTGATTTCTACACTCTTGCGGTTCTTTATAGCGAAGACCCTGGAAGTGCAACAAAAGGTGGAGAGCTCGGATTTACAACTCGCTCTA
Organism: Muribaculaceae bacterium; assembly: GCA_029060285.1. Classification (GTDB taxonomy): domain Bacteria; phylum Bacteroidota; class Bacteroidia; order Bacteroidales; family Muribaculaceae; genus Lepagella. The sequence goes on from JAIDUH010000071.1 coordinate 20,032, forward strand.
CTTACGTGCCTGAATTTGCTAATGTCGCTTTCAACCTCAACGATCCTAAGAAAGTTAGCCGTATCGTGCAGACTGAATTCGGCTATCACATCATCCAGTTTATCGACAGAAAGGGAGACGAGGTCAACGTCCGGCATATTCTTCTCAAGCCGAAGGTCAGTGAAAAGGACTTGAGGGATGCCACCATGCGACTTGACTCAATTAGAAAAGAAATCGTAGCCGGACAGTTCACTTTCGATGAGAGCACTCGCTTCTTTAGCCAGGACAAGGACTCCCGCAACAATAAGGGACTTATGATAAATTCAAATCCTGAAAGCGAACGTGCTGGCACCACACGATTCGAAATGCAGGATCTCCCTCCTGAGATTGCCCGCCGTATCGAAAGCATGCAACCCGGCGACATTAGCCAACCTTTCATCATGACTGACCCCAAGAAAAACCAGGAAGTAGCAGTCATGGTTAGGCTGAAGGAAAGAATCCCCGGGCATTCTGCCAACCTTACGGAAGACTATAACATGCTGAGGCGTATGTATGAAAACCATACCAAAGAGCAGATAATCAAAGACTGGGTTGAGAAGAAGATCAAAGACACTTACGTGCACATTTCCGAAGGTTGGAACAATTGCGAGTTCAAATACGAGGGTTGGGAGAAGGAGAAGGCTGAAAACTAAATGACTCGGTATCAAAAGGGACTTTTATGCATCATCGGACTGATGTCACTGATTTTTATCGGTGACATCGCTTTCAGTGCCTATTCTCAGCAAGTCAAAAAGAAAGAGGCCCAGAAAAAAGAGGAAACTTATACTCGCCCGGCTCCCTCAAGACCAATCAAACCGGTTATCCCTTCTGAAAACAGATATCAGAGTGACAAGGTTTTCCTTGAATATGCCGACAGCCTATACAAGCTCCAGCCTGCCTGGAATGACACAACTGAGAAACAGATCGTGACTGGCAATGTAAAATTCCGACAGGGCTCCCTCTGGATGTTCTGCGATTCAGCCTATTATTATCCGGAGATAAACTCCCTTGATGCATTCGGACATATCCGGATGGAGCAAGGGGATACTCTTTTCGTCTGGGCTGACCAACTCTATTACAACGGAGATGCACGTCTTGCAAAACTTACAAAAGGCCCGTCCGAACCTAAAGTCCGACTCAAAGACCCAACCGGCGAATTATTGACTGATACTCTCGATTATGACGTAGACCTTGAAACGGGATTTTACGGTTGTGGCGGACTCCTGAAAGATGATGTCAACACTCTGACTTCCGTATTCGGTCAATACAACAGCCACACCAAAGACGCCGAGTTCTTCTATGATGTGGAACTCATCAATCATAAAGACAATTTCACACTTCTTAGCGACACCCTTTACTATAATACTGGCAATCATATGGCCCGTATTGACAGTCCTACTGATATTTATGGTCCTAACGACACTATCTATACCAGCAAAGGATGGTATAATACCCAGCTCGGCAACCTTGAGATGATACATCGCTCGACAATAATTCATAAGGACTCTCTCGGGCGTGCCACTACCCTTGAAGGCGACTCCATAGTATATGACAATGCTTCAAGAATAAGTTGGGCATATCAGTATCGGGACATCACGAAACTTTCGCAACCTACCATAATAACCGATACAGCAAACAAACTTATTCTCATAAGTGCATTCGGTATGTACAACGACTCCACCAAGGAAGCCTTTGCCACCGGATATCCACTCCTTAAGGAATACTCTCGACCTGACACCCTATTTCTGAGAGCTGATTCCATCTTCACCTATATACGCCAAGACACTATCAGAGAACCAAAGTTCCATCCTGACAAATTCGTAATAGAACCATTTAAGGCAGACAACTTTGAATATCTTGAATGGACTTACAATGACGACGACATGCTTGCCCCCATTTCAAAAGACGAAATGAAGTCAATGCTCATTTCTATGCTTCAGATTATCAAGAAAGAACATGAACCTGTCCCTGAAACGGTACCCGATCAGATTGATGATATGACGATTGATGATATGACAATTCAGGAAGACGACTTATCATTATCCTCCGACAGTATAGAGTCTTCATATGAAGAATTATTTGATTCATCCGACTCCATCATTCTTTCCTCTGATTCTGTCATCATTGCTTCAGACAGCATTTCAGTTTCGGGTGATTCCGTTGCCTCGACTCCTATTGATAGCTCATTGCAAAGGAGAAGAAATTCTCCTTCTGCATCTACAAAACCTCAAGAGCAAGAACAGGAAATTGAGATGATCATTAAGGAAATACGCGATTATCATGTTGCGAAAGCTTATCCAAGAGCCAGGTTCTTCAACCAAGACATACAGGGAGTTGCTGACACTTTGGAAATCTATGAAAATGATTCCCTGATGTTTATGAAGCGCAAACCGGTGGTGTGGAACGGAGAGCGACAAGTCAACGGTGAGGAAATCATACTGCATTTCAACGACTCCACCATTGATTATGCCAACCTTCCACGATCCGGATTCATGGCTGAACACGTTGACGAGGATTTCTACAACCAACTTTCCGGTAAAAAAATGGAAGCATGGTTTGAAGACGATTACTTGAAACGTCTTTACGTCGACGGCAATGTGCAGGTCATAATGCTCCCTATGGAAAATGACTCATCCTTTAATAAGCTCGTTGACGCTGAGAGCAGTTATATGAATGTCGAATTGGAAAACAAGCAGATTCAAAAGATAAAGATGTGGCCTGAAGTCACAGGCAATACCACCCCGATATTCCTTGTAAAGAAAGCCCAGAAATATCTTCCTAATTTCCGATGGCTTGATGCAATCAGACCTAAGCGAATTGAAATCGACGGAGTCTTACGCTGGGATGACGAGCTGGGAGAAATACCGGAACTTCTCGAACAATATTTCTCTGAATAGCGATGTCTCACCAAAGAAGGTCTTCTTATAGTTGGGCTTGAGAAACTTAAACGACTAATCATAATTAACGTATCATTTATAATTTATAATCTTTCATTAAATTATGGATGTCATAAGACTGTTGCCAGACTCGGTAGCCAACCAAATTGCAGCCGGTGAAGTGATTCAACGTCCGGCCTCGGTCATCAAAGAACTCGTGGAAAATGCTGCCGATGCCGGCGCTACCGACATTAAAATTTTCATCAAAGATGCCGGGAAGACCCTCATTCAGGTCGTAGACAATGGAAAGGGCATGTCTGAGACAGATGCCCGAATGGCTTTTGAACGCCATGCCACTTCAAAGATTAAAAGTGCTGAGGATCTTTTTTCACTTCATACCATGGGGTTCCGTGGCGAAGCCCTCCCGTCGATTTGTGCCATCTCGCAAGTTGAACTCCGCACCCGTACTGAAGATGCTCAGATGGGCACTCGCCTATTGATAAATGGCTCTGCCGTAGAAAGCCAGGAGCCATGCATGTGCGAAAAAGGCACTTCAATCAGTATTCGCAACCTCTTCTATAATCTCCCTGCGCGAAGAAAGTTTCTTAAGTCTGATGCCGGAGAACTTGGACACATAATGCGTGAGTTTGAGCGCATGGCTCTCGTCAACAACAATCTCCGTATAAGCATTGATACAGGAAGCAGGGTTGTAGATCTTCGTCCGGGTTCGATGCTTCAAAGAATCAATGACATCTGGAAGAACAACCTGAATATGCAATTGATTCCTATTGACGTGGATACGGATCTCGTAAAGATTCAGGGCTACGTTTCGCGCCCGGAGTTTGCCCGCCGCCGAAATGCGCTATGGCATTTAATAGCAAACGGTCGCCATATCAATCACCTTAAGATGCACAAAGTGATCACCGGATGCTTTGAGAATCTCATAGCCACTGACACTCAACCGTGCTATTTCTTCAAAATTCAAGTAGATCCGTCGGAAATCGACATTAACATTCATCCGAGCAAGAATGAAGTAAAGCTTGAACGGGAAAAGGAAATCCTGAGTATCCTGGGAGCAAGCATAAAGGCTGCCCTCGGCAAGTTTGCAGCTACTCCTCAGATTGACTTCGACACTGATCTTGTACCCGTCCAGTCTCCCAAAGAAGGTGCACCGGAAAACCCTGAAATCCAGGTTCCCCCCGATTATAACCCATTTGATATCCCTTCAGGCACAGAGTTCATAATGCCTCAAGACAACGGCTCTCATGCCGGTAATGATTATGAATCTCCATTCGGCTCCAATCACTACACAAACAATTACTACAAGTCGGCAAAACAGGGCAATGTTCGCAACTGGGACACCCTTTATAATCGGTTCATGAACCGTCAAGAAGAATCCGCTCGCGACAAAATGCCTGTAGAAGGAGTCCTCCCGGCAATAGATGAAAATCCTCGCCTACCGGGAATGTATTGCTTTCAATATGCAGACAAGTATATAGTCACAAGCACACGTGGCGGAGTGATGATTGTCGACCAGCATCGTGCCCATTTGAAAATACTCTTTGAAGACTGCCTGAGAAATGTAAAAAGAATGGAGGTGACAAGCCAACGAATTCTGTTTCCTGAATCGATATCCCTTGATTTTGATCAGCAGGATGCTCTCGCCCGCGTCCAAACCGAACTGGCAGCACTCGGTTTCTCTCTCGAATATGAAGAAGGAAACAAGTGGCAGATAGCTGCAGTGCCTTCCATGATAAGCCAAAGCGACGCAAAAGAAACCGTATTGAGAATACTGGAATCCGTAATGGAAGATTCAGATAACTATTGCACCACTCCCAATCCCGTTGACGACATGATGGAGAGGATGGCTCTCGTAATGGCTAAAAGCGCCGCTATCACAAGAGGACGCAAACTCAGTGCAAGCGAAATGGAAAACCTCATAGGCCAACTTATGTCGCTTCCCGACCCTTCCTTGACTCCATCAGGCAAGCTTATCTTCACGATTCTTGACGAGGATAGGCTAAAATCGCTGCTTAACTAAAGCCGTGTTTTTTGAATGAAGGCTTTTTCATTCATATGCACGAAAGCATCATTGTCAAAAAACAACAATTTTTATTGTCAACAGATTTTATAGACCTATATATCTCAACATTTTAAAAATAATATTTGAAGATTTCCACTAAAATTCGTTTGGAAAAGTCTATGTTTTTTAGAAAAAATTTACGAACTTTGCATCGAAATATCAAACAACTTTTACTGCTTTAACCAAATGTCTGACCACGCAAAACATTACACCGGAGACGAAGCTTATAAGGGAGCACTCGAATATTTCAACGGTGACGAACTCGCAGCCCGAGTTTGGGCAAGCAAATATGCTCTTAAAGACTCTTACGGTCATCTCTATGAGCGTACTCCTGACGATATGCACCATCGCATTGCGTCAGAATTAGCGCGAATTGAAAACAAATATCCCAATCCTATGAGTGAGCAGGAAATCTTTGATCTTATCAAAGACTTCCGCTACATTGTGCCGCAAGGAAGTCCGATGGCTGGAATCGGCAATAATTTTCAAGTAGGCTCTCTATCCAACTGCTTCGTAATCGGACTTGACGGTCATCCTGACTCTTATGGAGGAATTATCCGAGAAGATGAAGAGCAAGTGCAGCTGATGAAACGACGTGGCGGTGTAGGACACGATCTTAGCCATCTGCGTCCGAAAGGCACTCCTGTCAAGAACTCTGCCATTACTTCCACAGGTCTTGTTCCGTTTATGGAACGCTACAGCAACTCCACACGTGAGGTAGCTCAGGACGGACGGCGTGGCGCCCTGATGCTCACGGTTAGCATCAAGCATCCTGATTCTGAAGGCTTCATAGATGCCAAGATGGAGCAAGGGAAAGTCACCGGTGCCAATGTTTCGGTACGTATCGACGACACTTTCATGCTCTGCGCTGAAAGCGGGACTCCATATGTCCAGAAATTCCCAGTCAATTCAGACGACCCAATCTTCACCCGTGAAATAGATGCCACGGCACTTTGGAAAAAGATCGTCCACAATGCTTGGAAGAGTGCCGAACCAGGAGTCCTCTTCTGGGATACTATAATTAAAGAAAGTGTACCGGATTGCTATGAAGACCTTGGGTTTGAAACCATCTCTACAAATCCATGTGGAGAAATTCCCCTTTGTCCCTATGACAGCTGCCGATTGACTGCAATTAATCTATTCAGCTACGTCAAAAATCCATTCACTCCGGAGGCAAGCTTTGATTTTGATCTATTTAAAAAGCACGTAGGGAAAGCGCAGCGGATAATGGACGACATCATCGACCTCGAAATGGAGAAGATCGAAAAGATCATAGCCAAAATCAAGGAAGACCCCGAAACTGATGAAGTCAAATCTACTGAACTTCATCTCTGGGAGAAAATCCGTGACAAAACCCTTCTCGGAAGACGCACCGGTTGCGGCACTACGGGCGAAGGAGATATGCTGGCGGCTCTCGGGCTTCGCTATGGCACGCCGGAAGCCACTGCCTTCTCAACAGAAGTTCACAAGCAACTTGCACTCGCATACTACTCTGCTTCCGTGGATGCAGCCGAAGAACGCGGCGCTTTCGAAATCTACGATGCAGAAAGAGAAAAGAACAATCCATTCATCAAAAGAATCAAGGAAGCAGATCCCGCCCTTTATGAACGCATGGTGAAGCACGGACGACGAAACATCGCTTGCCTTACAATTGCTCCGACCGGCACCACATCTCTTATGACCCGGACCACTTCCGGTCTGGAACCCGTATTCCTTCCCGTATATAAGCGCAGACGTAAGATTGTGCCCGGCGACGAAAACGTCAGCGTAGATTTCGTCGACGAAGTGGGAGAAGCTTACGAAGAGTTCCTTGTATACCATCCTAAATTTATCGAATGGATGCGTATTAACGGCATGGAGCCTAAGAAAAACATGACTCAGGAAGAAGTTGACGAATTGGTCAAGAAGTCTCCTTATTATAAGGCTACATCCAACGATATCGACTGGATGGAGAAAGTGCGTATGCAAGGTGCTGTCCAAAAATGGGTAGACCACTCAATATCTGTCACTATAAATCTTCCTTCCGACGTCACGGAAGAACTTGTCGGCAATCTCTATATGGAAGCTTGGAAAGCCGGATGTAAAGGTTGCACTGTGTATCGCGACGGCTCCCGCAACAATGTGCTTGAAGCAGTAAAGAAAAAAGCTGACAACAAAGCCGCTCTCATACATACACCTGACCATGTGGTGAAACGCCCGATGGAACTTGAAGCTGATGTAGTCAGATTCCAAAACAATAAAGAGAAATGGATTGCTTTCGTAGGTCTGGTCGATGGAAAGCCTTACGAGATTTTCACCGGTCTTGCAGATGATGAAGACGGAATATTCTGCCCCAAGAGCATCAACCATGGCAAGATTATCAAACAAGTGCTCCCTGATGGACGCAAACGATATGACTTCCAGTTCATCAACAAGCGTGGATATAAGACAACAATCGAAGGTCTCAGCGAAAAATTCAAACCGGAATTTTGGAATTATGCAAAATTAATTTCCGGGGTACTTCGCTACGGTATGCCTATCGATCAAGTGATAAAACTCGTTCAGGGACTGGAACTTGACTCCAACAGCATCAACACTTGGAAAAACGGTGTAGAACGTGCTCTTAAGAAATATATCCCAAATGGCACTGCCGGAAGTGGAAAATGTCCGAACTGTGGAGCCGAGTCACTTGTTTATCAAGAAGGGTGTCTTATTTGCACTTCCTGCGGCAACTCCCGCTGCGGATAATTTGAAATCTAAAAGTAAAAAAGCCATGAAAATTAAGATCCATATCGACTACCACACCCAATGGGGTGAAGCCGTATACATTTGCGGATCAATTCCTCAACTTGGAGGAAACGACCCGCTCAAAGCTCCCATGCTTGAAATGACGGCTCCTGATTTGTGGACTGCTTCTTTTGATGTGCCAGCAACCGTTAAGAATTTCACCTACAGGTTTATCATTAAGGCTGAAGGTAAACAATGGCGCGAAGAATGGGGTGTCCCCCATAGTTTTAATGCCGGAGCAAATGTCTCCTCTTATGACATTCACGCTTCATGGCAAGACGTACCGGACGACAAACCATATTACTCTTCTGCTTTTGTCGATGGCATGCTCAACAGGACTTTCCGCGATCAACCCATCTCGGCCAAACCTGAATCCGTACTGTTTAAAGTCACGGCTCCGATGGTCAAGCCGGATGAAGTGCTCGCCATCAGTGGAGAACCGCGAACTCTTGGCGCTTGGAATCCTGAAAAGGCTCTGATCTTCAATGATGCACACTATCCTGTTTGGGAAGTCGCTCTCGATATGAAGGACATTAAACTTCCTTTCGAATATAAGTTTGTCATTCTTGACAAAAAGACCCGGAAGGTAGTGGAATGGGAAAACCGCAACAACCGTAGGCTCGATTTCTTCCCAAAGGCTAAAGGCGTTGCTCTGATTTTCGATGGTTTGCGTTTTGAGAATCCCCGTAAGTCATGGAAAGGTGCCGGAACGGCAATTCCTGTATTCTCACTGCGTTCTAATGAAGATGCCGGTGTAGGCGATTTCTACGATCTTAAGAAAATGATTGACTGGTGCGTGAAGACTGGCCAAAAGATTGTCCAGGTACTTCCCATCAACGATACAACAAAGACAGGCACCTGGACTGACTCTTATCCGTATAGCGCAAATTCCACTTTCGCTCTTCATCCCATGTATCTCAGGCTCAAAGCCGTCGGTGCAATCAAGGATAAAGAGAGACGTGACTATTATACAGCGGAAATTGCCAAGCTTAACGAATTGCCGCAAATCGACTATGAAAAGGTCAATGCACTGAAAGATTCATATCTCCGTGAAATTTATGCAGAGCAAGGGAAAGCAACTCAAGAGAGTGCGGAATACAAGACATTCGTCAAGAAGAATGAGTATTGGCTTCGCTCTTATGCCGCTTGGTCAGTGCTCCGCAACCTATACCACACGGCCGACAATTCCAAGTGGGGTGAATATGCCGTATATGACGAAGATTTGGTAGACAAACTTATATCTGACCATAAGAACGATATTCTATATTACTACTATGTGCAATATCACCTTGACCGTCAGCTAAGGGATGTACGCGACTATGCCCATCAACATGGCATAGTCCTAAAAGGTGATATCCCAATCGGCATCGGACGCGAGAGTGTCGACGCATGGAAAGATCCACGCCTGTTCAATATGGATTGCCAGGCAGGAGCGCCACCGGATGACTTCTCTGTGCTCGGTCAGAACTGGGGATTTCCTACCTACAACTGGGATGAAATGGCAAAAGACGGCTTCCTTTGGTGGAAACGCCGTTTCCAGAAAATGGCTGAATACTTTGATGCTTACAGAATCGACCACATCCTTGGGTTCTTCCGCATTTGGCAGATCCCGTTGACAGCAGTGCACGGACTCCTTGGATATTTCAACCCTGCCCTACCCTTCTCTCCGGAAGAGCTGAAAAACAATTATGACTTCTGGATTAATCCTGAAATTCAGGCAAATCCTTACATAATGGAATGGGTGCTCGGTGATTTCTTCGGAGAATATACCGAAGAAGTGAAACATGAATATCTTGAGGAAATCAGTGCAGGACGATATCGTCTAAAAGAATTTGTGGACAACCAACGCAAAGTCGAAGAGCATTTCTCTCATCTTGCTCCTGACGAGAAGAACACTCGCATCAAGAATGCCCTTATGGGACTTATCGATGATGTTCTCTTCATTGAAGACCCATATCGTAAGGGACATTACCATCCAAGGATTTCTGCCCAGTTCACATATCAGTTCAGGGCACTGACCGACTATGAACGTTGGTGTTTCAACCGTCTCTACAATGACTTCTTCTATCACAGGATGAATGATTTCTGGTATGGCAAGGCAATGTGGAAACTTCCTCCGCTGCTTGACTCAACCGGTATGCTTACATGTGCAGAAGACCTTGGAATGATTCCGGATTGTGTGCCTGAAGTGATGCGTCGTCTCCAGATTCTCTCTCTTGAGATCCAGCGTATGCCTAAAGATCCGAAAGTAGAGTTCGGTGAGACTTGGCACTATCCTTACTACAGTGTTTGCACCACATCCACTCATGATATGGACGGCATCCGCGCATGGTGGGAACAAGATCCCGCAGCTACCCAAAGATTCTTCAACTACGTATTGAAAGAACCCGGACAAGCACCACAATATGCTGAACCGTGGATATGCGGCAAGATCGTAGACCTTCATCTGAAGTCACCCTCTATGCTATGCATCCTTCCACTTCAAGATTGGCTTAGCACAGATGGAAAGCTTCGCCGTGATAATCCTCATGACGAACTCATCAACATTCCTGCCATCTCCCAGCACTACTGGCGCTACCGTATGCACCTGACATTGGAAACGCTGCTTTCCGCCGACAGTTTCAACGCAGGTCTCTGCGCATGGATTGCAGAATCCTCACGCTAATGCGTGATCAAGTCGAAAAAAATAAAATGCCTCGGATAAGTTCGAGGCATTTTTTATTGATATCCCAATTATGCATTATGCATAAACAGCTTATGTCAGTCAAGCTTGTGGATTACAAGTCCCGACCTAAGCTTAGGCTCAAACCAAGTCGTCTTAGGAGGCATGATATTGCCACTGTCGGCAATTGCAATAAGCTGATCCATCGTGACGGGATAAAGAGCAAGCGCCATCTTCATCTCTCCATTGTCTACTCTCCTTTTAAGCTCTTCAAGACCACGGATACCTCCGACGAAGTCTATGCGCTTGTCGCTGCGAAGATCGTTGATACCAAGGATATCACGCAAAATAAGATTAGATGACACCGTGACGTCAAGGACACCAATCGGATCATTGTCGTCATAGGTGCCTTCTTTTGCTGTCAGGGAATACCACTTTCCTCCAAGATATAGTGCAAAGTTATGCAATCCGGCAGGATGGTATGTTTCTTCTCCTTTTTCCTCAACGATGAAGTTCTCTGCCACTTTCGCAAGGAACTCATCTTCAGTCAAACCATTGAGGTCTTTCACCACGCGGTTGTAGTCGATGATACGAAGATGTGAAGCCGGAAAAGCCACCGCCATGAAATAATTGTACTCCTCGTCGCCCTTATGAGAGGGATTATTCTTTGCTTTCTCGTTTCCGACAAGTGCGGCAGCGGCGCTTCGGTGGTGGCCGTCAGCGATATAGAGATTCGGAATCTTTTCAAACTCTTCCGTGATGGTAGCGATTGTCTTATCATCATCTATTACCCAGAATGTATGTCCGAAACCGTCTGGAGCAATAAAGTCATATTCCGGCTCCTTTTTGGTAACCTCCTGAATAATATTCTCCAGCACTTCATTGTCAGGAAATGCGAAAAAGACAGGCTCTATATTGGCATTGTTGCAACGCACGTGTTTCATGCGGTCTTCTTCCTTGTCGCGACGCGTAAGCTCATGCTTTTTGATTCGCCCGTTCATATAGTCGTCGACCCAGGCTCCGACTACAAATCCATATTGAGTTCTTCCTTCCATGGTCTGCGCATAGATGTAATAATTCTCCTTCTCATCTTGCACAAGCCATCCCTTATCTTGGAAATTCATGAAATTTTCCACAGCCTTGTCATAGACATCAGGATGATGTTCGTCAAAACCCGGCTCGAAATCAATTTCCGGTTTGATGATATGATAAAGCGATTTTTCGTTGCCTTCGGCTTCCTTCCGGGCCTCTTCTGAATTAAGGACGTCATAGGGTCTGGAAGCCACTTCTTCAACTAAATGACGGGGAGGACGCACTCCTTTGAATGGTTTTACTTTAGCCATGATATTAGTATTTTTGATTATGATTGTTCATTCGCGGAGCATTCTCCGCACACACCATAAAGTGTGATGGCAAAACTTTCCGGAATGAAATTGTCAGTGTTCAGCTGCATTATATGCGCGGCAATATGAGGATTCTCGACTTCGCGAATCTTGCCACAACGCTTACAGACAAGATGAATGTGATTGTCATGATTCACCTCATAAATGGCAGTATTCTGCCCGAATACGTTCTTGCTAAGGATTCCGGCTTCCTCAAGCAGTTCCACGGTATTGTATACAGTGGCGCGGCTTACGTGATAGCCATCATTTTCAATAGCCATGTGCAGTGTATCCACATCGAAATGTGAATGAAGTTCAACTGCCTTCCGCAATATGGCGAAACGCTCCGGAGTCTTACGAAATTTTCCCTTGGTAAGGAAACGCGTAAAAACATCTTCTATTGAATCATTGTCAAATTCATTACTCATAATGCAAATTTAATCATTCGATTTCAATTATCAAAGCTCTTTCCAAAAAAAATTATTTTTATCCAAGGAATATGCCACAGCGTGATTGAGAAAAAAGCCTAAAATGGTTAAATATCCAAATTATTATTGTCATTTCAGCAAAAATCATTAAATTTGCAGATTAAAACATAAGTGTTATACATGAACATATTCAAACGAAATAAACAGAATCAGTCAAAAGACGACGAAATACTTCTATTGACAGATGATGCCAAGCCCATTTCAAAAATCAGGGCAGGAATCATCATTAAATGTATGTGGATCGCATTTCTTGCTTTGGGCGGGTGCATTGCAATCTTCATGCTTTTGGTCTACAACGGAGTTATCGGATACATGCCTCCCATTGAAGAGCTCGAAGACCCACATGACAAGCTGGCCAGCGTGGTATATGCATCTGACGGCACCACTGAGCTGGGACGTTATTTTGCAGGGGCAGGCAACCGCGTCTATACTGATTACGATGCATTGTCGCCATATGTAATCGATGCGCTCATTGCAACTGAAGATGTGCGCTTTGAGTCACATTCCGGCATCGACTTCATGGCTCTCGGACGCACCATGGTGAAAACCATCATGATGGGCGACAAGTCGAGCGGCGGCGCTTCTACAATTACCCAGCAGCTTGCAAAACAGCTATATTCTCAACCGAGCACCAACATGCTCAAGCGTGCCATGCAGAAACCTATAGAATGGATGATTGCACTGAAACTTGAGCGGTTCTACACAAAAGATGAGATCCTGAATATGTATCTCAACCGTTTCGACTTCCTTAACAATGCCGTGGGAATCAAGACGGCGGCTAATGTCTACTTCGGGAAGGAACCCGGCGAGCTCAAGTGCGAAGAGGCGGCTATGCTCGTGGGAATGCTGAAAAACCCCAGTTATTTCAACCCTCTTCGCCATGCCGAGCGCACGCTCAACCGCCGTAACGTCGTGCTTGAACAAATGCAAAAAGACGGTAAGATATCAAAAGAAGAATGCGACTCTCTTAAGCAACTTCCACTCGGTCTTGACTATCACAAGGTCGACCATAAAGTTGGCACGGCGCCATATCTACGCGAAGAAATCCGCCGCCTGATGACCGCCAAGAAACCTGAACGTCCCGACCGTTCAAGATATGACAACAAGATGGCCTACGACATCGCAATGGGAAATTACAACACGGATTCAACACAATGGGAAGAAAATCCTCTTTATGGTTGGATTGAGAAAAATCCCAAGCCTGACGGAACCCACTATAATCTTTATACGGATGGCCTTAAGATCTATTCCACCATCGACCTCAGGATGCAGGAGTATGCTGAAGAGGCTGTCAGGAAGCATCTCGGGGAGACTCTCCAACCTGCGTTTTTCCAAGAAAAAAAAGGTCAAAAAAACGGTCCTTACACCACGAACCAACAAGAACTTTCCACCAAAGGGGTGGAACAGCTTATCAGAAATGCCATTCGCCAGAGTGAACGATATCGTGTGATGAAACTTGCCGGATGCTCCAAAGAAGAGATCGACCAGGCATTCAATACGCCGGTAGAAATGGAGGTTTTCGCATATGTAAAGGAAGATGGAAAGACTGTGCCTGGAAGCAAGACAGTCACTATGACGCCACGCGATTCCCTTCTTTACATGAAGTCGATACTCCGCACCGGGCTCATGAGCATGGATCCTCATTCCGGCAACGTGAAAGCTTATGTGGGAGGGCCTGACTTCCAATGGTTCCAATATGATATGGTCAGCCGGGGCAAACGCCAGATCGGATCTACAGCAAAGCCTTTCCTCTACACGCTTGCAATGGAACAAGATTTCACTCCATGCTCCCGATTCCTCAATACCCAGCCATCTTTCAATGGATGGAGTCCGCGCAATAGCGGAGGGGGACACATAGGCGAGATGGTTACTCTCCATTGGGCTCTCACCAACTCCAACAACTGGATTTCTGCACGTCTTGTCAACGAGCTCAAGCCGATCAACCTTGCCAACAAGATGCGTGTGTTCGGCTTGACAGGCCATATAGAAGCTTATATGCCTCTGTGCCTTGGCACTGTGGATGTGCCCGTACGCGATATGGTAGGTGCATACACCACATTTGCCAATAAAGGCATTCGAACAGATCCGGTATTCGTCACAAGAATTGAAGACAATCAAGGCAACTTGATCTATAATGCCACTCCCCATCGCACGGAAGTGACCAATGAACAATCTTATTGGAAGATTCTGTCAATGCTTATGAGCGTAGTGGAAAGTGGCACAGGCGCCAGCCTCCGCAGCCGCTATGGCATCTCCGCACAGATGGGTGGCAAGACCGGTACGACCAACTCTAATTCCGATAGCTGGTTCATGGGCTTTACCCCTGACCTTGTGACAGGAGTCTGGGTAGGTGGCGATGAACGATACATCCATTTCAACACGATGGCCCTCGGCCAAGGAGCAAGGGCCGCCCTTCCGGTCTACGGACTTTATATGCAGAAGGTCTATGCCGACAAAAACCTTCCCTATAGTCAGGAGTCCAAATTTGAATTCCCCGCTTCATTCGATGCTTGCCATGGTGAAGTATGGTCCGGAGGCGAAGTTGAGTTACAAACAGAATCAGTCGAAGGCATCTTCGATTAAAAAACTAAGATCAAATCAATAATAACCCATAAATTTAAATCTATGGCAAAGAAGCTTAAAGTAAGAGACCTGACTCTGCGCGACGGACAGCAGTCGCTGTTCGCAACACGCCTCAAGCAGGAAAACATCGACAAACTTCTACCCCTCTATCAGGATGCCAAATTCTACATCATGGAGGTGTGGGGTGGAGCAGTTCCAGACTCTGTGATGCGCTATCTTGGCGAAAGCCCATGGGAACGTCTTCGCACTTGCTCTGAATATATGAAGGGCATTTCCCTTTTGAGCGCACTTTCCCGCGGTCGAAACCTCTTCGGATATGTGCCCTATCCCAATAGCGTACTTGAAGGATTCTATAAGGAAGCTATTAAAAATGGTCTGAACGTAATGCGTATTTTTGATGCCCTCAACGACATCAATAATATCAAAGACTCCATCAAGATGATCAACGATCTTGGAGGAATAGCTGATGCTGCAGTCTGCTATACAGTCGACCCCAAAGAAGAGCCCAAGGAACCAGAAAAGAAAGGCTTCTTTGCTCGCTTGTTTGGCGGCAACGATGCTCCTGCCGCTCCCGAACTAATCTTTACCGACGACTACTTTGTGAATAAAGCAAAGGAAATGGAGCGCATCGGTGCAAAAATGATCACACTTAAAGACATGGCCGGTCTTGTAAACCCGAGCCGTATCTTCACTCTGATGCCGAAACTTAAACAGGCACTTACCGTTCCCGTGGATTTCCATACACACTGCACTCCTGGCTATGGTCTTGCATCAGTTCTTACCGGTATCATCAAAGGGGTGGATATTGTCGACACCAACATATGGTGGTTTGGAGGTGGTTCAGCAGCACCGGCCATTGAGTTAATCTGGATATTCTGCCAAAAACTCGGCATAGAATTGGAAGTCAATATGGATGCCGTGGCAAAAATTCGCAAGGGACTTGTGGAGGCTCGCCAAAGCCTCGCAGCTTTCGACCTTAACAAAGACAAATGGCCTAAAGACTTTGATGAGGCTTATGCAGCAATGCCTGCTGAAATCAACGCTGAATTTGATCGTGCCATCGAGGCAGCCACCAACAATAAAGAAGACGAGCTTCTTGACGCTTGCCATAAGATCGAGGCTTACTTCGGCTTCCCTAAGCCCAATGAACTTGTCAAGAATGCAGAAGTTCCGGGCGGTATGTATTCAAACATGGTAGCCAACCTCCGCGCCCTGCATGCAGAAGATGTCCTTGACGAAGCCATGGCACTCATCCCGAAGGTGCGCCGAGATGCAGGCCTTGTACCGCTCGTTACTCCTACAAGCCAGATCGTAGGATCGCAGGCTGTGGCACTTGCTCTCGACCGCCGTAAAGGAGCACCTGACTATACAAACAAAAACAATCAGTTTGTAGGTCTCGTGAAGGGTGAATATGGCAAGACCCCGGTAGAAATCGACCCGGCATTCCGTGAGCAGATAACAGGCAGCCCTGAAGAAAAACCATATGATGTAAGCCAATTCAAGCAGCCGGATAATCCGGTTCTTGAAGAATTCGGGGGAGTGAAACTCGCTCAGAATGAAGAAGAGTATCTTCTGCTCGAACTTCTTCCTGCCGTAGCCACAGGGTTCCTGAAAAACAAGCGCAAGGAAGAGTTTGAGGCAGCCAACGCAGCAGCTGCAGCTCTCGCTGAGGCAGAGGCTCAGGCAAATTGTCCCTACGAGCCCGTGACCGGACCTACCCTCAAAGCCCCGATGGGCGGGACCATCATCGAGATCGACGTCAAGCCGGGCGACAAGGTAAAGGTTCATCAGAAGGTGCTTGTATATGAAGCCATGAAGATGGAAAATGACCTTGAGTCAGAAATCGAAGGTGTTGTCAAGCAGGTACTGGTACAGAATGGCGATGTAGTAGCCACTGACCAAGATCTGATCGAATACGAATAATACATTCCATATTATGGTCCTGAGATATAGAATCTCAGGACCGTTAAAACATACCTCTCCCCCACATCATAGAGTTTCCAAAGAAGTTGTTTAAATTTATTTTTTTATTAAGATTTCGTCAGGTTTTCGAGCGGATTTTTCTTCATGAAGAAGGAGCGATGCGGGCATCGTGACTGATGAATGAAGGAAAATACGCCGAAAAGATGGCGGAAGATTAATAAAAAGAATCATATTTTTAGCGTTTTATATTGATTTTTTGAATTCGTAAATAAGTTTAAACAACTTCAAAGTAATTATTGTTAGATTCAAAATTTTGTTTGACCATAAATGGAATGGTTGATAGAACTTTTATCGCCGGGCAACTACTCTCTTGCCTCAGCGGTAATGCTTTATAGCTTCATAATTTTCGCCGGAATTTATCTTGGGAAGATCAAGATATGCGGAGTTTCACTCGGCGTGACTTTCGTGCTCTTCGTAGGCATTCTCCTCGGGCACTTTGGCTATATGGTACATCACGACATCCTGCACTTCCTGCGAGATTTCGGGCTTATACTCTTCATATTTTCGATTGGCATGCAGGTAGGACCAGGCTTTTTCTCATCTTTCAAAGAAGGAGGGGTAAGGATGAATATGCTCGCCGTGACAGGAGTGCTTTTAAATGCGGTAATAGCAATAGCCATCTATTACATTCAGGGAGGCGCTTCCGGCAACACTTCACTTCCTGAAATGGTAGGTATCATGAGTGGAGCCGTGACCAACACCCCGGGTCTCGGTGCAGCGCAACAGACAGTGCTCCAAGTTAATGAAAACGCAAGTACAATATCGCAAGATATGGCTATGGGCTATGCCGCAGCATATCCGTTGGGAGTAGTCGGTATCATCATTTCTTTGATACTCATCAAGGTGATTTTCAAGATTGATCTTAAGAAAGAGATAGAAGAGGTGGAAAACGATACCAAAGATTCTCAACTTGCCCCACATGTAGTGACATTAAAAGTCACCAACGAACTTATGGCAGGCCTGGATATCCGCAAAATACATACCATCATCAATGCCAACTTCGTCATCTCGAGAATCGAGAAACCCGACGGCACCGTAATGATTCCTACGTCGGATGACACCCTGGAACTGGGCGACCTCGTACTGTTGGTTTGCTCTGCGCAAGACGAGGAGACCTTTAATCGCTTTATAGGGCCTGTGGTGGAAAAGAAATGGGAGATGGTCCAAGGTCCCGTGGTTTCGCGCAAGATTGTGGTGACAAAGACTGACTACAATGGAGTGAAACTCGGCAGTCTTCGCCTGCGTATGGGATATAAGCTTAATGTCACCCGTGTGACGCGTGCCGGTGTCGACTTACTTGCTACCGCAAATCTACGGCTTCAGCTTGGCGACCGCCTGACCGTGGTAGGAAAGCCTGAGGACATACAACGACTCGGAGACCGGTTAGGCAACTCCATGAAGCGTCTCAACGAGCCAAATCTGTTCACAATGTTTATAGGCATCTTTATCGGTATCATCGTAGGAAGCATACCGTTCTTCCTTCCCGGCATGTCTGTGCCGATGAAGCTTGGACTGGCGGGTGGTCCGCTCGTAGTGGCCATCCTCATCAGCGCATTCGGCACGAAGATCCATCTTGTGACTTACACCAACTCGTCGGCCAACCTACTCCTACGCGAAATAGGCATCTGCCTCTTCCTTGCATCCGTAGGCATTGCTGCCGGAAAAGATTTCGCAGCCACAGTGTTCAATATCAGGGGCGCTATGTGGGTTGGATATGGTCTGATCATCACACTGATACCTTTGCTCGTGGTAGGAATTATAGCACGAGCAAAATATAGGATGAATTATCTGGCCATAATCGGCATGCTAAGTGGCAATTATACAGATCCTCCGGCACTGGCTTATGCAAACAAGGTAGCCAACAATGATGCTCCGGCTGTTGCCTACTCCACTGTCTATCCTCTTACTATGTTTATGCGTGTGATAGTGGCACAACTTCTTATTCTCTTCCTCGCATCATAGTTTGAGAGGTCTAAACCCCACGGCTCTTTCATTTAGCGTCTCCATTCCAAAAGCACATTCCTCCCCCCCTGCGGTCTCATCGTGATGTGACCATCGGAAAGATATCATAAATGAACGAGCCGTGTCTAAACCCATCAAACATCAATAAACTTTTAAACCTTTAAACTAAAAACATTTGGTGGGCTCAGATTTTTTTTGTAATTTTGCACCGCCAATTCGATGGGATCGCGACCTGTCGAGACAAAAGAACAAATAATTAACTGCAGAAATTAAAATGAAAAAAGACATTCATCCTTCCAACTACCGCGAGGTGGCATTCAAAGACATGTCTAACGACGAAGTCTTCATCACTCGCTCCACTGTCGCTTCACGTGAGACAATCGAGATCGACGGCAAGACATATCCACTCGTTAAGCTTGAAATCACCAGCAGCTCTCACCCATTCTTCACTGGCAAGCAGAAACTCGTCGACACAGCAGGTCGCGTCGATAAGTTCCGTAGCCGCTATGGCAACCGCACCAAGAAGTAAAAAGCGGAAGGAATCACCGGTATTCAATGTAAAGCCGCACCATGACGATGGTGTGGCTTTATCGTTAATGCTTATGTTAATTCATAATCCACAATGCATGACATGAAGGAGATTGTCAGGAAAATAGAAAATTCAGTTCATGGCTTTCTAAAAACCGGAAATATACGTAGCGTGCTGGTGGCAGTCAGCGGCGGAGCCGATAGTGTGGCGCTCCTATGTGCATGCGCCAGGATTGCCACGCGATACAGTATTCACGTAGAAGCCGTCAACTGCAACTTCCATTTGCGGGGAACAGAGAGCGACCGCGACTCATCCTTCACTGCCGACCTATGCCGGAGACTTGGTATCAGACTTCATCAACTTGAATATGATGTCAATGCTTATTTGAAAGGCCATCCCGGAATCAGCACCGAGATGGCTTGCCGGGAACTTCGCTATTCCGATTTCTTCCGTATTGCCAAAGAAAGGGATCTTGATAGAATAGCCGTGGCACACAATTCCGATGATGACATCGAAACAATGCTACTCAATATGCTGAGAGGTAGCGGCACTCGCGGACTCCGAGGTATGGATGTCGACAACGGACGATTGATCCGCCCACTCTTATGTGTATCCCGCGCCGATATCGAAGCATACCTGGAAGCCATCAGGCAAGATTACATCACCGACTCAAGCAACCTCACCAGCGATTACAGGCGCAATTACATCCGCCGCGACGTGCTTCCTCTTCTTGAAAGCCGTTGGCCAGGTGCACGCAAGACGCTGAATAAAACCCTCTCCATAATTAAGGAGGAATCCGGCATCATCGAAGATTTCTATAATAGAGAACTTGCCAGGCTTTGCCCAGACAAAGAGACTATGCTCATATATTCAGAGGGGGTGAACACCGGCATCATATTGAGATTCATTGAGCCATACGGAGGGAATTCCGACATAGCCAATGGAATAAGGAAATGCCTTGACAAGGAATTTAAGGAGCGCACTTGGCAGCTATCGGAAAGATATGAAGCTGTTTTGGAACGGGACAGACTGATCATCTTTGACAATGAGAAAGATGAAGAAGACCCTAAATTCTTGTGGACTAAAATTGAGATAAATCCGGAGACGATTGCCAATGTGAAGAATAATCGAGGTCAGGACATAGCATTTCTTCCATATGGAGAATCTGAATACGTCATACGCCGACCCGCAATCGGAGACCGGATAGCCCCATTAGGAATGCGGGGTACGCGCCTTGTCAGCGATATAATCAGTGATGCAAAACTCGACCGCAAAACGAAATCAAGAATACGGGTATTGGTAAGGAAATCAGATTCAGAAATCATATGGATCTCAGGTCTGAAACGCAGTCGACATGACTTGATACGGCTTGATTCTGAATCATGCTTTAAGTTGGAATCTGTTAACTGAACCAACTACAATGCCATAGTGTTTTATTCTATATAAAATAAAAAACACGCTTATGAAAAAAGTATTGATAATGGGAGCTTCCTCGGGAATCGGTTTGGCAGTAGCCGAGGCATTGGCATCCCGCGGAGTAAAGACCGGACTTGCAGCACGCCATACCACAGCATTAAGATCCCTGAAAGAAAAATATCCGGATTGCGTAGAGTATGAGTCGATTGATATAAACCATAATGACGCAACTAAGAAACTCGAAGAGCTCATCGACAAGATGGGGGGCATGGACATATATTTCCATGTAGCAGGGATTGGATATTCAAATCCTACGCTTGATCCTCACCGAGAAGCTGAAGTGATTGCCACCAACGCCGCCGGTTTTGCCCGAATGGTCAGTGCAGCCTATGGATATTTCCGCGATAATTCTCGCAAAGGTCAGATAGTAGCCCTGACAAGTGTAGCAGGGACAAACGGGATAGGAGAAATGGCAGCATACTCAGCATCAAAGAAATGTGCCCAGACATATTTGGTAGCACTTGAGCAACTCTCCAGGAAAGAAAATGTAGACATCACCTTTACCGACATCAGGCCGGGATGGATACGCACTCCCCTTCTTGATGACAATAAAGCATATCCTATGGAAATGTCGCTCGAATATGTTGTTCCTCAGATCATCCGCGCCATAGTAAAGCATCCGCGCATTGAATATATAGATGCCCGCTGGGGCGCTCTTTGTGCCGCATGGAAAGCCATACCGGATGCCATCTGGACCAAGATGAGCATTCCTTTTACTGAAAAAGAAAAGGAAGAGGTAAAACCCACGACAGATCAGGATCCATCATGACAAATCAAAATAAAACCAATGACATCATGAACGTAAAACAATTAATCTTGGCGACGATCCTTCTGATCGCCGCCATTCCATCTATGCGTGGAGCTGAATACATGCGCGAAATAACAGTGGCTGCCGACGGCAGCGGAGACTTCAAGACCATCACAGAAGCTCTTGAAGCAATTCGCGCTTATATGGACTATCGGGTGACCGTAAACATCAAGAATGGGGAATATCATGAAAAAGTCATCATCCCTTCATGGCTTCAGAATGTAGATTTTATAGGAGAGGATCCTGAAAAGACAATCATCACCTACAATGATTATGCAAAGCTTGACAATATGGGGACGTTCCGCACGTATACCATGCGTGTAGACGGATGCAGAATAAGCTTCAAGAATCTTACAATCCGAAACAATGCGGGACGTGTCGGACAGGCAGTGGCGTTACATACAGAAGGCTCAAATCTGATATTTGAGAATTGCCGATTTTTAGGAGACCAAGACACCTTATTCCTTGCAGGGCATGACTCTAAGCTAATGTTCAAAAATTGCTACGTAGAAGGGACCACCGATTTCATCTTCGGACCGGCATCTGCAATGTTTGAAAACTGCCGTATACATAGCAAAGCCGATTCCTACATTACAGCGGCTTCAACTCCAAAGAATGTAGAAATCGGATTTGTATTCAAGGAATGCAGACTGACTGCCGATCCGGAAGTGAAGAAAGTTTATTTAGGACGTCCCTGGCGACCGTATGCACATACAGCGTTTATCGACTGCGAAATGGGTGGCCACATCATACCGGCAGGATGGGACAACTGGAGAGATCCGGCCAATGAAAAGACCGCACGATATTTTGAATCCGGAAGCAAGGGGGCAGGAGCCAACAATAATTCAAGAGTCAAATGGGCACATACAAGAGATAAATGAAATCACCAATTGTCCGTACGGAAAGGCACAAGGGGCAGGTAGTTGCCGGCATGAACATTTCCAGGTTTGAAATCGCCCCAGCCATAGCGAACGGCCACCGGATCGGGAACGTCCTTGCTTGAAACTACAAACTCATTTGTGCGCCATTCAAATGTCACAGAATCGGCAGGATGGAAGACCTTATCCTGACCGGCCACTTCAAAACCTTCGATCTGATAATTTCGGCATATACCGTCGCTCGGGGACTCTACCATAACCCAAACGGCACCATCCTTGACATGGTGGCTTTTGTAGCGTGGACTCACCACAGGGAAGACGGTATTGCCGTAAGTCTTGCTTAAGGCAAGTTCCGCAAGGCGTTTGCCGGGAGTGGCTTTATCAGCCGGATGAATATTGAAACGCTCGAAAGGCTTTACAAGGTCGTTGGTGCATATAATGCCTGAATTGGGAATTATCTCGGCAGCTTTCCATTGAGCTTCACGAAGGAGAGGAGACTTTTCGTCCTGTTCCGGAGAATCATAATCATACGGAGCTATCTCCACCTGATAGAAGGGTATATCCCCCTCGCCCAACTCCTTTCTCCAATGCTCTACCATATTGGCAAGACGAGTTGCATAGTTATCATGTTCTCCCACGTTAGAGCAACCCTGATACCAGATAATACCTTTATATGTATATTCCTTGGCCGGGTTAAACATAGCGTTATACATCAGCAGGGGACGGAGGTAGTGGGTCATCTTTTCAACACGATCAGGATCAAGGGAGACATCGGAATAAGACTCCAAAATCTCTCTGGGAGTCCAACTCTCTACCCTTGCCCCTCCATAAGCGCATCTTACAATTCCAACAGGCACATCCAGCACGTCATTAAGTCGCTTTGCAAAATTCCAGCCCACAGCGCTGTATTCAGCGGCAGTATCAGGACCGGGAATTGTCCAAGAAGCTTCGATGGTTTCAAGCGGTTCGTAACTTTGTCTGAGCGGCACGGTATAGAATCGAATTTTATTGGCACGCTCGTGAGCAGAAGCCACTTCATCATATCCCCCTTCAACGCAACAACCAGGAAATCCCTTCAAGGGCATCTCCATGTTTGACTGCCCGGAAGCGAGCCAGACCTCCCCTATCAGCACATTATCAAGAGTTGTAGGCGTGCCGTCAGAGATAGTGATAGAATACGGTGTATATCCGCCAGCGGGAGTATCGATAGCAATCTCCCACTTTCCTTTAGAATCAGATTTTGTCTGATATGGCTTATTGTCCCAAGAAGGAGTGACCGTTACAGTCTTGTTAGGATCAGCCGTGCCATAAAGCCGTGCCTTACCATTTTGCTGAAGCACCATATTGTCGGTGATCATTGATCCCGGAGTCACCTTTGCGTCAGACTCAATGAAAGCCGCTGCCATCAACGGGAATATAAGAAAGCTTTTTTTCATGATATGAAGTTGTTTGAATCTTTGAAAGGGCAAAGATAATGATAAAATCTGATAAAATAACCTTATTTAGAAAAAAAATATAGCTCCGGACCACGGCTCTTTCATTTAGCGTCTCTCTTCCAAAAGCACATTCCTCCTCCCCCTGCGGTCTCATCGTGATGTGACTATCGGAAAGATATCATAAATGAAAGAGCCGTGGATTCGATTGCATATTTAACTTTTTTATCTTTTGGTATTGAATAATTTTTGTTAACTTTGCAGACTCATTTGCGGACAGCAAAGAATTGCATCAATGGATATATCTGAATCCGAAACATCCAGCACCTTACCCCGAAAGAAATCGAAGAAAAATTCCATGAGGGTATTTGACATAGCAGGAATCGCCATGTTGGTGGTTCTTGTCGTGTCATTTGCGATCGGTTGCAATCAAGGCGGGCATAAATCTGCTGAAAAAGGAAACACTGCTACCGGAACAAGGGAAGAAGGTCCCCATAGCGGAACAATTAACGGCCATGAGTGGATAGATCTGGGGCTTCCGAGCGGACTGAAATGGGCAACTTGCAACGTCGGAGCCAATATTCCCGAAGAGTCAGGCAACTACTATTCCTGGGGTGAAACCGAATCCAAAGAAGAATATACATCCATCAACAGCCTCACTTACAAAGTATCATCCCGTAAACTTAAGAAATCAGGAATAATCGACGATTCCGGAATATTGACAAAGAAAAATGACGCAGCAAGCGTCAACTGGGGAGAACCTTGGAGAATGCCTACAATTGAAGAATTCGGAGAATTAATCGACGAATGCACATGGAATTTCGCTTCATTTAATGGAGTAAACGGCTATCTGGTGACCGGACCAAATGACAAAAACATATTCTTACCCGCCGCTGGATTCATACAAAATACTACAGAAGTCAACATTGGAGACTTCGGAGACTACTGGAGCTCTTCAATAGAAGATGAGCTCAGCGGGATTGCCCATAGCCTTGGCTATAGTTCCAAGTCTCACGGTAGGCGCCGCTACGCACGCTATGCCGGTCGCACGATCCGTCCCGTCACTGAGTAAGACATAGATAAGGAGATTTGGAATTGCCCTGCCCCATGAAAAGCGGACAAAAAATGTACTCTTTCCGGGCTTCCGGAGGAAGCGTTGTCATCGTTTTCATCGTTGTCGGCGTTGTCACCCACGGCTCTTTCATTTAGCGTCTCTCTTCCAAAAGCACATTCCTCCTCCATGCGAACTCAGAGTGATGTGACCATCGGAAAGATATCATAAATGAAAGAGCCGAGGTTTTCACCGATACGCTTGAAAGAATCGACGCATTCGACACTGAGCTCGGCGCGTGACGCAGGGGAGATGGGAGCACGCGAAGCGTGCTAACTACTCTGGCACGGTACAGGAATACTACAATTCCAACTAATTTGGAGAAGAACTGTAAAATGAGTTCTTCTATAATTTAGTTGAAAAACTTTCGGAGGGAGATCACACAGAGTGTGCAGGGGTGGTTAATAAGAGCCTTGAATCTCGATTTTTTTGTGGGATTTCAAAGCCAAATTTGTTTAGCAAAAATCAATATCTCTTGCCAAGAGATACCTAACTTTTGCAAAGTATTGAATAACAGCGATATAGCAATAGACAAAAAGGGCATTTGCTAAACAAATGCCCTTTTCAGCGCCATTTTCGGCGAAAGCTGTAAAAAATTGAAAAAACTTTTTTGCCTAAAAATGAGGAAATTCCGATTTTTTGTTGTATCTTTGCATTCGGATTTAGGTATCTCTTGGCAAGAGATACTTAATTTTGCAAAACATATGAACTCCCAAAGTATTAATACCCAAGGACTTCCATATTTTTCCCTCAGTAAGCATCTTCCATCAGAAGATACCTACTAAGAGGGGAAGAAAAACCATATCCACCCCTCTCCACCCCGTTCACCTCT
>JAIDUH010000072.1 GCA_029060285.1 Muribaculaceae bacterium
TTGGCCAAAACTAAAAGTGGATCAAGAAAAAAATATCAATGTATTATCTACACCGCTTGACTATCATTCAGTGTTTGCAAATAACAGCACTCTTCTTCTAGATGAGGTTAGGAGATTTTATAAATTTGAAGAATGATTAAATATATGATGTGTATCGAAATTTGAGACATCCGAGAGCTAACTTTGCCACAAAATCAATATAAATATAGTCAAAATGAGCAAAACAATGATTATGGCAATTGGAGGTGTCGGTTGCAATATGTCAGAGACTATCATGCGCGAAGCCTCTGTCCACTGGGTGCGTGAGGCAACCTATATCTTTGCGGATACCGATCAGGCAAGATTATCCGACCTTGGAAAGAAAAGGTATCAGACTATCGACCTGAAGGATTCTGATATTCCGCGTGATATTATGAAAGGAGTTGAAAAACTCTACATACTTGCAGGTCTCGGAGGTAATGCTGGCGGTGCATATATTGCAGATTTAGCAAATTTCGCCAAAAATGTTGGAATCCATAATGTATCGGCCATAGTGACTACTCCTTTTTACTTTGAGGGAGAGAAAAAAATCACAAAGGCAAAAGAAGCTATCGAAGCATTGAATGGCGTAAAAACCAAGATTCTGCACAACGATGACCTTCTGGAGAAATACGCAGACATAAATTTTGCAACAGCATTCAATTATGCTGATTTGTCAGTCCTAAAAGCTATAGAATCAAGCGAAATCTAATGAGGATATTACATTTATCAGACACTCATAATTGCCATCATAGGCTTCGTGACTTCCCCCGAAGCCGATGTAGTCGTACATTCCGGAGATTTCTGTATGGTCGGGACCGAACAGGAAGCCCTTGATTTTCTTAACTGGTTCTGTGACTTACCTTATAAGCATAAGATTTTCATCTGTGGCAACCACGATGATTGTCTTTATGGAGCTAACATAGAGGGTCTTGATTCCAATGTTCACTATCTTTGTAATTCGGAGATCGAGATTGAAGGAATAAAATTCTATGGTATCCCCATGTTTACTGAAGATTGTGTTAGTGACCGTCAAAACCGTAACTATTCCAACATCTCTATAGACACGGATGTATTGATAACCCACTCTCCGGCATTTGGCATACTTGATTTCGATGACAATATCCACTATGGTTCGGAAGAACTGCTGACTCGACTCTCGGCCCACAATCTCGGTGCCCACTTATTCGGGCATATACACGCAAATCATGGAATAACTACCATAGGTGATACCATATTTTCCAACGGTGCTATAATGAATTCTGATTATACGCATCTGTTCAAGCCCGTTATGCTGGAAATTAAATAATCGTGATATTTTTAATCATATAGAATTTGTTTCCATATAAAAGGAAGTGTTTCCGATTTTATGTAATTTTGTATAATAATAGATTATGCTTATATGAGTAAAAAGAATAATAAGAATTTGAGTCATTCTGCTTTCAAAGAGCTTGCTCGACAACATCAAATAGCTTTCAAAACTGCCCCTAAAGAAAAAGGCGGTTTGGGGATAGAGCGTTTTCCAACACGCGTCATGCATAGAAGAAATAAAGATGGAGAGCTGAAAGAATACAAGATACCTGTAGAAAGCTCATTAATGTGGGAAGATTGCAAGGACGCTTTCGGGAATTATATCATCTTCTATGAAGGATTCAGGAAGCATATCTCTGATGCTGTTAAGTCCCGCACTCGAATAGAACAATCCAAGGTGGAAAATAGATTTTCTTGTAGCCAGATGGTTACTAATCTGCTAAGAAGCGAACATATACCATATAATGTTTTCTTTCCCCTGCATAAAGATGAAGAAACTGTAGCTCTTTTCAATGATATTTTGGGTGAGGTGCGGATTGAAAGCATAACCGATATAAGGATTGAGTTCGCACCGGTTAGATTTGAGGCAGCTTCATCAAAGGAAGTCCCATTGCTTGGAGATGGCACAGCCTTTGATGTTTATGTGGAATATGTACCTATACACAGTCAACCAGGGCAAAAAGGAGGTATCGGGATTGAAGTCAAATACACTGAAAAGGAGTATCGGTTGAATCAGGAATCAAAAGAATTTCATGAAACTCATGATGAGAAAGGTATTCATCTTGCCGATAATTACAAAATTCCTTCGCATGAAATAGGCTGGTTCAAATCAGAATATCTGTCTGATGTTCCCTACGAAGAAAAAGAAAAAATAGAGAAACACTTTGTAGCGGACAAGTATAGGCAGATTTGGCGCAACCACCTGTTGGGAGCTGCTATGATTCTTAACGGTGATCTATCAGAGTTCACCTCCTTAACTGTCTTTCCCGAAGGCAACGGTCATTTCCGAGAGGATGATAAGAATCATCTATGGTCGGCATATAAAGAAAAACTTACTGAGGAAGGTAAGCCAACGTTGAAGTACTTGACATTTGAAAATCTCTTCTCAAAGATGTGTAAGCATTTGCATTTCCAAGGAGCAGTCGATTGGATTGATTATCTTGAGAGAAGATACATTCCATCTTCGTTTTTCAAATAATCTAAAAAAGCTCCGTAACCTTGTTTCGAAAAACTCACGGATGCGAGAATATTAACTTGACTTTTAAACCCCCTAAACTTGAATTTTACGAAAGGATTCATTAATTTTGCACTTGCCGGTTGACTCTACAGAACGCATCAATCTATAGGGTTAATTTGAGATTTAGAACTTAAGTTAAATTTATTATGTAAAATCTAATATGGCTGTAGAGTTTATCTCAGGAATAGACCACTATACAAAGGTAATATCGAGAGTGCCCTTAGTCAAGAAGTCACTTTGGATCGGAACTGCCGATATTAAAGATCTTCACATAAAATCAGGTAACTCGTCAGAGCCTTTTCTCGGGATGCTTGCACGTCTTCTGAAACTTGGCATTGAGATTCGCCTTATCCATGCAAAAGAACCGGGTCCGATATTCCAAAAAGATTTTGATCGATACCCGATTCTTAAAACGGGATTGGAGCATATGCTCTGTCCACGAGTTCATTTTAAAATGCTCATTTTCGATTTTGAGACAGTCTATATCGGCTCTGCCAATCTGACAGGAGCCGGAATCGGCATGAAAAGTTGTAACCGCCGCAATTTCGAAGCCGGAATTCTTACAAATGATTTCAACTTAATAGAGGCTTCAGTAGAGCAATTTGATAGTGTATGGCGAGGGGTACGCTGTACTCGCTGCGGACGTCGCCAATACTGTGCAGATCCGATCAAATGATTTGAATGCCTGTTATTTTCTTAATATGCAAACTGATATTATTGAGGACTTTCTCAATTGAAATATCATTTAATAAATCAGATATAGGGAATTTCATTACAATAAAATGATTGCCACGATTAGTGGTGTCATCGATGACTTCCCGGGAGTCAATCATCCATTTGGTAAGATTTTCTTCCATAGAATCACGTTTCCAACGTTTAGCCCAAGGTGCTTCTTTGGTTTTGACTTCCATTACAAACAAAACAATACTGTTACTTTCCTCAGGAAGAGAGAAAGTATATGTATCGCATCGATCTGGAGATATATTTTGTTTACGTGCCAAATAATATCCGTCATCTGTGACTTGAATGACCGAAAGACGGAAATTTCCATCACTGTTCTCTCCAAGATAATATTCCATTACCATTGGATATATATAGTCCCATGCCCAATTCCCTACCCAGAGTTGAGTTTCACCATAGTCCTTGCTTTGGCGTGGTGCGAGCGAAAATAATTTATTAATTTCAATCCTTGTATCCGGACGAGAATGTTTGGAACTGGGTTTGACTGAATTAGAGCCGTTCTCATCAGTTTTAACTGAATAAGAAAGTTTTAAAACAGATTTGATATGAAACATTGTTCCTTGCATTCGCTTTTGATACTCATATAGCAAGCGGATGGATCTACGAATGTTGACGAAAAGATCATGAGTTGTTTTTATATCTTCCATAATTGAGTCAAAGTTTTTTTTGTTGGTAGTTTTATCGAATGTTTATATAGATCCATTGTTTCCATAAATTCTATTACGTATTCATTATAGCAAGCAAAGCCATCTAATGTCGATTTAAGAATACGAGATTCTTGATAGGTTTCCTCTGACTTAAAAGAGAATGAGATTCGTTCTTGCAATGCTTTGTCAACCTCCCGAAGGAGACGCAGCCAAGTGGACTTATACACATGCTTAAATTTATCGAGTGAAAGTGCATCAAGACTTGGATTCCCACCGAGAGCTATATAGATAAGAGGTTTTCCTTCCGGATATTCATTTTTGTATGCTTGAGTTTGACTCTCCCATTGGGTTTCATATTGTCCAATTGCATCTGTCTTTTTGACTTCTATAATACAATCAAATTTTTCAAAACGAATAAATATATCTGGTTCTATATATTTTTTGTTGGTAACCACTTTGATATTTTGCAGTTTATACCATTTTGGCCAAAAGTCAATTTGCTCTATCTCGCCCGATGACTTCGGTAATGAATGATTATCAATTACTGAAGCTCTCAGAATATTCCAAAATATCTGTGCTGGAAGATACTGAAGAACTCCAATAGTAATATAGGTCTTGAAGTCTTCGTTATAGTTCCGATCTGTCTTTACTTTTGAAAATGAATGTTTCATTTTGTAGTTTCGCTGTGTAAATCTAATACAGTTGTCTGTCTGGTTGGTTAAGCCGTGTAATTTCTTGATTCATTATTGATGCTTTGCAGCAATTTCTTTCACTGTATTGTAGCAGTCAACAAGAGCTTTTAGAATCGCTTCAGTATTAGATCCATTTATTCGAGGAAGATGGAGATATACCCGATTGCCACCTTCCGGATTATAATCTATATAGCAATTGGGATAAGCTGCTTTCAAATCTGCTTCGTATGGATAGAAATCCTTTTTTCGCCAAACGGTTATGTATATGTGGAAGTCTCCGAGTGGATTATCGAATGATTCATCTCCGAAGCTGCTCTCAATTCCAAGGCGAGCACCTTTGTCGTTGAAAGATATTCCAAGATCCCAGCCTTGCCACGCCCACCAGTTTGCACCTGTCAAATCACAGATACGCCCTTTAAGTTGACCTATATGTTCTTTTTGTACTTGTAAAACATTGTTCTTAAAAGCATCATATTGCGATATGAGATTTTCAATGTTATCTCGATTTGAGAAGAAAAATTTATTCAGTTCCATATTTATGTTATTGTAGCGCTTTTCGATTGTACGCATGAAGTCAAAAAGAAATGTTAGATAATTATGGTCTGCATCAATTGCATAATGGCCAAGATTTTGTTTTATAGCTTCGAACAATGTTGAGTAATTGATATATAGATAACCGTGACGCTCCATTTTTTTTATCTCTGTGGTGTCTACGATTCTTCTTGCGGAAAGAACAATGAAAATCTTATATTCCTTATTTTTATAACACTCTTTGATATGGGAAACGTAACTATCAAGGGGATTATATAAATCAGCTCCAATTTTATTTTCTATTGCTATTACAAAGTTATCTCCTGTGATCGTAATGTCTATAAATTTTCTGTCCGGAGTCATTTCTTCTGTGTGTACATTGACAGCACGAAGTGAGTACGGAATATCGATTTTGACTGCATCTAAAAGAGATTTGATTAATAGACCATGGAGTTTATGTGGGGCATCAGGATTGAAATAAAAACTCAAAATCTGACTGCATCGTTCTTCAAACCTGTCACCTCCCATTTGACACAATTCCATAAATGTTGGATATGTATTAACTTTCGGAAGAGCTTCAAATTCTTGCAGCAGCTTATTGTAGAGTTTTATGGCTTCTGTTTTATTTGTAAGCATAGAATACTGTAATTATTGGTATTGATGATTACTTTAGTTAACTCTTAATTGTAGTTTTTTATTCGTTTATAAGTATAATGAACTTCTGTTTTAAGAAATTGAATGTATTATGCAAATTTAATGATTAAAATTGGATTGCACAAATAAAAACATATATGTCCGTGTTGCCATACTTAACATCATTTACAAAAAAGTACGATATTAAATTTGATTCCCCTTTCCTGAAATAATATTCACAAAAGGGGAATCATTGAAGTTAGTGGTTGATTATTCTTACGAAAGTCGAATTGTCGGTATCTTCTGCAGCAAAATTAATATCCTTCTGTCCCATTTTGTGATACAGGCGAATAAATTTGCATGAAATTTATGGTTCTTCTTCAACCATTCCTGCACCATCTCATCTGTGTGATCTACATCCTAAAGTTTTTTCAACTAAATTGAAGAAGAACCAAATTTATCAAGATAAGGGATAGATGCTGATTCTGCATCGTAACTTTGCAGAAAAAATCCCTTATGAAAAATTTTTTGAAAATCCCTATTTTATTCACTGTAGTTGCCATCTCTGCATGCAGAAGCCACAAGATAGTTGAGGAATCCAACTATTCCGACAAAGACTCTTGTGAAATTCAAACAGAAGTTATAGCCTATCACCTTACCAATGTCGAAAAAACTGAATCCATATCCTCGTGCATTGCCCAAGACCATCTTGAATTCTCCGACGGAGCAGGTGAAATCCGAATAAACTCTATTGGAGAAGTATCAATCAAAGGGCTAAAGTCTGCATATCTAATGCGCCAAAACACTCATGAACGATCAGTAATTACTGCCGCTACCGCCGATAGCTTAACTGCCAAATCCCAGGAAAAGTCGCTAAAAGCAACAGATACAATGTCAAAGGCTATTGCGACTAATCCAAATGTCTCCTTAATAGGGATAAAACTTACCCTTTTTATTGGACTAATAATTGTTTTTATCCTATCAATACGCTCCGGTCTTAAACGCGTTTTCAATTAATCTCGGCGACGAGAACTCTGAAAACGACGACAACGCTGAAAACTGAAAACCATGGCTCAATTCGAAAAACTAATTCCTTTCCTCATCTTTTGGGAAACCGGCGTAAAAGCCCCTGAGTCTACCAATGCGCAATTATTTCTTAAAGCTAAAGCGAATGGACTCGCTAACGATCCTGCCGATAGGGGAGGGGCAACTCTTGTCGGCGTGACGATAGGAACCTACAAGGACTATTGCCTAAGAAATGGGCGTAGCATCCCTTCTACCGACGATCTTTCCAACCTAAACTATGAAGAATGGCTCGAGATCCTGAAAACTATGTTCTGGGACCGTTGGCAAGCCGATCAGATAGCAGATCAAAGAGTCGCCGAAATACTCGTAGACTGGGTATGGACCAGTGGCAGTTATGGCATCACACTTCCTCAGAAACTGCTCGGCGTAAAAGCAGACGGCATAGTGGGTCAGAAAACCCTCTATGCCGTCAATGCCCGCAATCCTGCAGAATTATTTGAATCTCTCAAAGAAGAAAGGATAGCTTACACGAATCATATATGTCAATCGCGTCCTGCTAATGCTAAATTTAGATCAGGCTGGTTGCGACGCATCCATTCCTTGTGATCACTTGAAAATAAGTGGTGCAAACTGATAGAGGCTTTCGCGCCATACTGGCCATGTATGTCCGCCGGGAGTCTCGAAGTAATCATACTTGATGCCGATCTTGTCGAATCTGTCGCGCATCACCCGGCAGTTCTCATACGCGATGTCCTCTTTGCCACCCATTGAAAGCCAGAACACCTTAAGCTGATCGTTGTATTTGTCCTTATTCTCCTTCAGCATATCGTAATACTTTTCCGAGTCCATCATGACTCCAAATGGATTGGGATTGGCAAACCATCCCGAGCTGAATACTCCTAAGTAGGCAAACTTGTCGAGATTCGGTATACCGGTGTTGAGTGTCTGGATTCCACCCATCGACAGACCTGCAAGAGCACGGTTCTCTCGTCCCGGTTTCACGCGGAATTTCTTCTCAGTCATTGGAATTATATCATTGAGCAACTCTTTCTCAAAATCAGAGGAATTTCCGTCTCCCATCACTATGATCATCGGGGTTGCCTTGCCTTGTGCGATGAGATTGTCCATGATGATGTCGGTGCGTCCCTGGGTAGCCCAGCCTCTTTCGTCCTCTCCACCGCCATGCTGGAGATAGAGCACCGGATAGGATTCATTCGATGAGTCATAGCCCGGAGGACAGTATACGTATGCACGGCGCCAATCGCCTGCAGTAGTGGAATAGTAACGCTTCATCCTCACGTCGCCATGCGGCACATCCGCCATATAGAAACGGCTGTCTCCTTCCGGGTATGGAATTTCCACGCCGCTTGAGTGCATGCTGCAACCATAGAAAGACTCACTCGCGGGGTCGGCAACCTGTACATCATCGATCACGAGGAAATAGTAATGGAATCCCGGCGTTAGAGGCTCGGTAATGCCGTGCCATTCTCCTTCGGCATTTTTCGTAAGATCATATTTCTTGCCAAGGTCGATCTGGACCTTCTGAGCATTTGGAGCTTTCACTTTAAACTCCATACGATTGTCTGGAAGCAGACGTGGATACTGTGCGTTGCGCACGTTAAGGGTTCCGCGTTTCCCGGGTAGCCCGGACTCGTCAGGCATCTGATGAAACTGCGCATAGGCACTGTTCAGGCATGCTCCTGCCATGGCAAGGAGCGTCGCAATAAAAAGTCTTTTCATGATAGATATTGATATGGTATGATTTAAGATTTGCTATCTACATAGCAGTGTTTACACCCACAAAATTAGCAAATTCTTTCCACATATACAACAGAACAGATGAAATCCTGGCTTTCAATCGCCAACATCGGCGATACCGTCCGAATGGATGCCATCATCCGTCCCATCTTCAACTTCAAGGCTTCAGTCAGTAATTGATAACAAAATTTTAAGCAAAAGCTTTTTGTAATTTTCATATGTCAGATTCTTTTATTATCTTTGCGGAAACTACCTTTTGACCTGACATGAAACGAAATTACATTAAGCTTCTCTCTCTTCTCTCTATGTTGGCTTTGAGTCCTACATCTTTTGCCGCTGCTAAATGTGTCTCCGGACTGAATGCCAAAGACTTTAAGAAATATTGGGTGGTGGAGTCCGAAGGTCCTTGCAAGGTGACCTTTAAGGGAGATACCGCTGAATTTGTAGCACCGAAGGGTCTCAGCGTATGGCGTAAAGACAAGATGAGTGGCCGTACTGTCATCGAATACGATGCGCAGGTAGTCACGGAAGGTCCCGACGACCGTCTCAGTGATCTCAACTGCTTCTGGATGGCTTCAGACCCTAATGCCCCTGACCCTTTTAAGAATCTTAATAAGAGAGGCGGTAAATTTGTAAACTCTTACGCTCTTCAGCTCTATTATCTCGGCTATGGCGGCAACCATAATTCCACTACGCGTTTCCGTCGCTACAATGGCGATGAAAGGGGAGTGGAGAATGCTGAATATCGTCCTGCCATAATCAAAGAATACACAGATGCAGACCATCTCCTGAAGCCCGGAAAATGGTATCATATCAAGATAACGCACGACGGACTGCGCACGCAATATTTCATAGACGGAGAACGTATCGTCGACTTCCGTGACCCAGCTCCTCTGACAGAAGGATGGTTTGCATTCCGCACTACTCTCAGCCGTACGCGATTGACTAATTTTTCTTATTCCTGCGAACCTCTGCAGGAAACAGAGGTGCCTCTCTCATGGGTAGGGGATGCTCCCAAATCTGATGTCCCGGTGACTTTTGGTGTGCCCTTTGACGCAGGTGCTGTCTCCAAGACTACCCCGCTTACTCTCGCTTCAAACACATTGGAAATTCCTACCGAAAGTTGGCCTTTGGCGTTCTGGCCCGATGGCAGTGTGAAATGGGCTGCAGTCTCGGGTACCGTCCCCGCAGGCTCCGAAAATCTCACAGTCCGAATCGGTCAACAGGGAAAGAAATCCAACATCAAGGACAAGAAGAAAATGCTTGCAGAGGATGATGGAAATCGAATCGTTGTGAGAGCCGGTAATTCAGAAATCTACATTCCTAAAGTTACTTCTCCAAACCAAATAATTGAAAATATCATAGACTCTATCGTGACCGATGGGGTGAAAACAGCTGTGGATGGTCGGCTTGTAGGCTCTGTAAAAGACTCTCCTTATGTTGGATCAGTCAAATCTTCCGATATGAATAGCCGACTCCTTTATTCAGGAATAGAACGTAACGGTGCTGAACGAGCAGTGATTTATCTAAAAGGAGTACATCGTTCGGATGATGGTCGCGAATGGCTGCCATGGACTATCCGGTTAAGCGCATATGGTACAAGCCCTGAGATAAAGATGACCCACTCATTCATATTCGATGGAGACCAAGAAAAAGATTTTATTTCATCCCTTGGTGTGGCATTTGATGTCCCGATGCGTGAGCGGACTTACAATCGCCATATTGCTTTCGCTACAGCAGAAGGTGGAGTCTGGAGCGAACCTGTCCAACCTCTCGTCGGCAGACGGGTCTTACGCAATCCGGCATCCGGGCAGTTCACGCCCTCTGTCCAAGAAATGCAGATGAGAGGAGAGAAAGTCTTCGACTATACAGAATTTGATGAAGCCGGTCAAAAACTTATTGACGAATGGGCAGAGTGGGATGGTTTTCGTCTATCTCAGAATGGTCCCGACGGCTATACGATAAGAAAGAAAGCCACTCCCGATTCCCCATGGATAGGCACTTTCGGCGGTCATCGTGCTCAGGGATCTGTATATGCCGGTGATGTCACCGGTGGATTGACAATTTCTATGAAAGATTTCTGGCAATCCTGCCCATCCGGGCTTGAAGTGTGCGGAGCTCGCTCTCCAAAGGCTACGGTTACCGCGTGGCTTTGGAATCCGGATGCTGAACCTATGGATCTGCGTCACTATGATGACCGTCCTCATGGCCTGAACTCCAGCTATGAGGATGTGCAGGAAGGTATGAGCACCCCCTATGGCATCGCCCGCACTTCAAGTCTGACTATTTGTCCCGACGGTGGATATCGAGGTAAAGCCAACTTTGCAGACAAGGCTGCAGCTGCGGGACTTGAAAGCGTGTTGTTGCCCACGCCTGATTATCTGCGTCGCCATAAGGCGTTTGGCATTTGGAGTCTGCCCGACCGTTCCACTCCTGCCCGTGCAGTAGTGGAAGATCGTCTTGACGATTATGCCGATTTCTATAAACATGCTGTTGAGGAAAATCGCTGGTATGGTTTTTGGCACTATGGAGACGTGATGCACGCTTATGATCCGGTGCGCCATTCATGGAAGTATGATGTTGGGGGCTATGCATGGGATAACACTGAACTTGGCAGCAATCTATGGCTATGGTATCAGTTCCTGCGTACAGCCGATCCCGAACTCTGGCGTATGGCTACCGCCATGACGCGTCATGCATCTGAAGTGGATGTCTACCATATCGGTCCGAATGCCGGTCTCGGAAGCCGTCACAACGTAAGCCATTGGGGATGTGGAGCCAAAGAAGCCCGTATCAGTCAGGCAGGATTCAATAGAATAATGTATTATCTCACTGCCGACGAGCGCCTTGGCGACCTGATGAGCGACGTGACAGACTCGGATCAAAAGCTTTATACTATCGATCCGATGCGTCTTGCACAGCCTCGCGAGAAATATCCTTGCACAGCACCTGCACGTCTTCGCTTCGGTCCCGACTGGCTTGCATATGCCGGAAACTGGATGACGGAGTGGGAGAGGACCGAAAACACTTCCTACCGCGATAAGATTAAGGCCGGAATGAAGAGTATCTGTGCACTCCCCAGCCGCCTTTTTACCGGTCCGCTGGCACTTGGCTATGATCCGGCTACCGGAATTATCACTACAGAATGTGATCCTTCCCTCCAGGATACAAATCACTTGATGACCATTATGGGTGGGTTTGAGATAATGAATGAAATGATGGAATTGCTTCCAGATGAAGAGTGGGAGGATGCATGGCTCGAACACGCCACACACTACAAGAAGAAGGCGCGAGAAATAAAGCGCAATAAATTCCGGGTGTCGCGTCTTCAGGCATATTCAGCCTGGAAGCGGGGCGACAAGGAGTTGGCTGCAGAGGCTTGGCATGATCTTTTGACCACCGCCGAGCATACGGAAGCACCCCGCATGTCCGTTATTATGATAGATGGCAGTGATGTGCCTGCCCCGATGCATGAGGCATCCCCAATCAGCACTAATGATGCTGCCCTTTGGAGCCTCGATGCCATATATATGCAGGAAGTAATCCCTCAAGATTAACGACAAACACAACAACGACGAAAACGACGAAAACGATGACAACATTAAACTTCATTGGCGGTCTCGGTCTTTCTGAGATATTGGTGATAGCACTCGTAGTCCTTCTCTTCTTTGGAGGCAAGAAAATTCCGGAACTTATGAAAGGTCTTGGCAAAGGTGT
Source organism: Muribaculaceae bacterium (assembly GCA_029060285.1). Lineage (GTDB taxonomy): Bacteria > Bacteroidota > Bacteroidia > Bacteroidales > Muribaculaceae > Lepagella. The sequence continues at coordinate 12,312 of JAIDUH010000072.1, forward strand.
CCGTTCTTTTAAGGATGGCATGAAGGAAGTGGAATCCGGCCTTGACGACGAGGATAAGGAGCCGGAGAAGAAAGTAGATGTGAAGAAAGCCGAAGATAAGGATAAAAAGTGATATATGGCGACAGAAAAATCGTCAGAAAATCTTAAGGATGATTCCGGGCAGACTTTCTGGGATCATCTTGACGTATTGCGGGGAGTGCTGATAAGAGTCTTGATAGTTGTGCTCTTGCTTACTGTCGTGGCTTTCGTGTTCAAGGATGAGGTCTTTGGAATTGTATTGGCCCCTAAGTCCCCCGATTTTGTGTTATATCGGTGGCTTTCCGTTATTTCAGCTAAGCTGGGATTCAATGTAGTCGACACGTTTGATGTAGAACTGATCAATACGGGGCTGGCACAGCAGTTTATGATACACATGAAGACGGCTTTCTGCGTTGCTCTTATTGTGGCTTCCCCTTATATACTTCATCAGCTTTTTGGTTTTGTTTCTCCTGCCCTTTATGCCAACGAACGCAAATATTCCGTGCGTCTGTTGGTCGGAGGATATGTCATGTTCCTGTTTGGGGTGGCGCTTAGCTATTTCCTGATATTCCCTCTGACATTTCGTTTCCTCGGTACGTATCAAGTTTCCTCTGAAGTCACCAATTTGATCTCTTTAGAGTCTTACATGAGCGTTCTGATAATGCTTTGTCTTTTTATGGGCATAATGTGCGAGCTGCCTGTGCTCTCCTATATAGCCACGAAAGCCGGAATCATTGATTCCGGCTTCCTGAAGCGTTATAGGCGTCATGCCATATTGGTGATATTGGTGGTCTGCGCGATCATAACCCCCACCTCCGACGCCTTTACCTTACTTATTGTGTCTCTCCCTATCTGGCTTCTTTATGAAGCCTCCATCCTGATATCCGGTAGAGCCAAGTAGGTTATTTGCTTGCCTCTTCCTTTATCTTGGTGAGCGCTTCTATCGCAGTATAAGTGTTTCGTGCTTTGGGATTGAAAGTGATGGTCACTGTGTCTCCGCTTGCTACGTAGTTGACATACATGTTGGTGCTGTCATTGCCTACTACTACCGGTATTCCTGTCTTGTCAGTGGCAGTAAAGACACTGTCGGTCTTCTGGAATGGCTTGTCAAGCATAAGGATATGTTTGATTTTTGTGCGGTTGCCGTTTTCATATACGAATACAGCCGACTGGTCAGGGCTGAGAGCGTAGATCACGCGCCCGTCAAACTGTCCTTTACGAGAATCCTTTCCCTTGATGTCGAAATAGGTGGCGTCATACATACCGCTTTCTACAGGTTGCTCTGCATAGAATGCTTCGTTGGCTGCTTCAGCCTCTGCTTCTTTTTCTTTGTTGGCATTGCCTCCGCAAGATGCCATGATAAAGGCAAGTCCGCAGAGACCTAAAAATTTTAAAGTTTTCATGTCTTGATAAATTTTGGTTATTGTCACATAGTTATAACACAACAGTATGCTGAAAAGTTATATAATATCTCTTTATAAGCATCTTGATTATGAATTATGCATTATGAATTATGAATTATATGGGCAACTTTTGTCGGCTACATGTGTTATAAAAGTAGAGGAGGATAATTTCGATGGTAGGGGAAAGACTCTCCGGTATTGTTAAACCACCTTTAAATCTCATTGACTATGGACGTTAAGATCAAAGCAATTCACTTCGACATCAGTGACAAACTCGAAGCATTCACCAATAAAAAAATCGATAAACTCGTCCGCAGGTTCGATGCCATCGGCGGCGTGAACGTCAATTATACCCTCGTTAAGCCGGAAACCAATAATAATAAGGAAGCCGGTGTAGAGCTTATCATCCCCGGATCTGCCTCTATCTTTGCTTCAAAGACCGCCGACTCTTTCGAAGAGGCTCTCGACCTCGCTTTGGTAGCCCTCGAAAACCGTCTTGAACGCAACAAAGAAAAGAAGTAAGACACTCTCTTGTCTCCTGTATTCGTTATCCTGACGGGTATTATGAATTTTTTAAATCTTGCAGATACAAACGCGCCATTTATGGCGGAGCTTGAAGCAGCCGCTTCTAAGGTGATTAGAAGCGGCTGCTATCTTCATGGTTCTGAAACGTTGGCTTTTGAAAAGGAACTTGCTGCTCAGTCTGGGGCTGCTTATGCCATAGGTGTAAGCAATGGTCTGGATGCATTGCGATTGATCTTGCGTGCATATATCGAACTTGGTCTCCTTAAAAAAGGGGATGTGGTTATGGTCGCAGCCAATACGTTTATCGCTACGGTGCTTCCTGTCACAGAATTCGGTCTCGTTCCCCTCTTTGTGGAGCCGGATGCCGATACCATGAATTTCAGCTGGAGTGAGGCATTGCGTATTCTCGAAGAAAATGACAAGGCCGGGTCAAAACTTAATATTCGTTGCGCCATGATAACGCATCTCTACGGGACTCCTTGTTGGGATCGTCAGGCAGCAGAGGAAATGAGAAGGCGAGGCATAATCATTGTAGAAGATAATGCTCAGGCCATCGGGGCGCAGGCGGCAGAAGAAGGTTTCAATGGTGTTCGTGCTACGGGCAATCTTGCCGATGCTTCCGCAATCAGTTTTTATCCCACAAAAAATGTAGGGGCTCTTGGAGATGCAGGAGCGGTGGTGACAAACGATGTTGCTCTCGCTGACACTGTCAAGGCTCTGGCTAACTATGGCACCGACAGGCGCTATCATAACGTTTATGCCGGCTATAACTGCCGTCTTGATGAGATCCAGGCTGCGATGTTGCATGTGAAACTTCGTCATCTTCACGATGAGGTGATGCGTCGCAATCAGACAGCATCCGTTTATGCTGAAGAAATCGACAACCCTGTTGTCACTCTTCCGAAGATATTTCCTGATATGGTGCAAGTGTGGCATCAATATGTCATTTGTGTGCCTCCTGAGATCCGTGATGTTATGAGGGAGTATCTTGATAAAAATGGTGTGCAGACCGACATCCACTATCCTGTCCCTCCCTATCTCCAGCCTTGTTATTCTGAGGATTATCTTCCGAAGGAAGCTACGGTAGCCACTCGGTTGGCTAAAAGTTGCATAAGCCTTCCGATTGCAAATGTCTCTCAGGAGCAGGCAAGAGAGGTTGCCCGAATTATTAATGACTTCAATTTATGACAGATAATAAGAAAAAACGGAAAAAGACATCATCTGCTGATCAAGAAAAAAAGAAGCGGATGAAGTGGATAGCCGTAATATTGTCGGTAGTGTGCTTTCTCGCAATAGCGGTACTTGCCACATGGTCAATTCTTTTTTCAGGTATGGCTTCATCAAGTGCTGTAGTGCGTATTCCATCCAATGCTTCGAATGAGCAGCTTAGGGATTCCATACGGAAATATCTTGGTGAGCCTTATGCAAAGAAAGTAACTCGGCTTGTCGGTCTTCGTGGCACTGATCTCCGACAGCGTCACGGTGCCTATCTCATTGAAGCCGGCATGAGTCCGTTTGACGCTATGCGACGTCTCACCAGCGGACCTCAGGAACCGCTGACCATTACAATCAACGGTTTCCGACTTCTCCCCGTCCTTGAAGAAAAAGTGGCTGCAAGATTTGATTTCACCCAAGATTCCATTGCCGCTGCTCTTTCTGATGCTGATGTGTTGAAGGAGTATGGACTGGCTCCTGGGCAGGCTCTCGCATTGTTCTTAAATGATTCATATGAATTTTATTGGGACGCGTCTCCTTCTGACGTCATTAAGAAAGTTGGCGCCCATTATAATGAAGTCTGGACTGCTGAAAGAAAAGCCAAGGCAAAGGAGCTTGGTCTCTCGCCGGCAGATATAATGATATTGGCTTCGATTGTAGATGAGGAGTCCAATAAGCTTGACGAAAAAGGTGCGATTGGCCGTCTCTACATAAATCGTCTGCAAAGAGGTATGCGTCTTGAAGCTGATCCTACTGTGCGTTATGCCGGGGGCGACTTTACTGTGAAGAGGATCACTAAGCCAAAGGAAATAGAAAGCCCATACAACACTTACCTCCATGCCGGGCTTCCTCCTGGTCCTATCCGCACTACTTCAGTGGAGACTGTCGACGCCATTTTAAATAGTGCCCCTCACAATTATATATTCATGTGTGCGAAAGAGGATTTTTCCGGCTATCATAATTTTGCCTCTACTTATTCTGAGCATCAGGCAAATGCACGCAGATACAAGCGCGAACTTGATAGAAGAGGTATTTATTGACAGGCTATTTGCTTGTAAATATTAAGTATACAAAAGTTATCTACAATTAGTCAAGCCATGCGTGACGCACGACTTAAGATCAGTTTTTTTACTCTGTTGCTGCTTTTGGCGGCAATATCGCCTTTTGCATCTTATGGTGACGGTCTGCCTGATGAATTGCGTTGGACTCCTGTCGAGATTGTCGAGATTCCGAAGATTGACTCCATTATTCCTGTCGCTCCGGAGTTGTCTCGATGGGATTCGTCGGTGCATCCTGACTCAATACAGTTGGCGGAAGATGAAAACCGCAATTGGTGGTATCTATTCAAAAAAGGTAAACTGAGCATGAGCGACCCTACGGTGAAGTGGCCCAAATTCCTTGGCTTCTGCGTCAAGGTCTATAATTGGGGCGACCGTGTTTTCAGCTCTACTGACCATGACTATGTGGTAGGCACCGGAAAGAAATGGAGAGCGCGGCTGATCAACGACAATTGGGCTAATTCATACTATATGAAAATAAATCCGCAGTTCAATTCCATCATGTCCACTCCATTTCACGTCCTTTTTGGTGCATCGGTGCAATATATGGCTGTTAGCTACACTTATTCGCTTGATTTGTCGCATATTATCACCGGAAGCCCTATCAATTATAAAAAACAGGAATTCGGATTCAACTGTGCCCGTTTTAGTGCTGACGGATACTATTATTCAAGCGTAGGATCCAATATCAGGACCTTTGGCGATCATGAAGGGCATATGAGAGAACCTTTTTCAGGAATAAACATGACTAATTTTGGAGTTGATGCATATTATTTTTTCAACGGTTATAAATATTCCCAGGGGGCGGCATATAACTTCTCGAAGATTCAGAAGAGAAGTCAAGGATGCCTGATGGCAGGATTCGCCTATTGCAATCAGAATATAGCCTTTGACTTTGCAAAACTCCCTGCTGATCTGGTCCCTTTCCTTAAGTTCGAGCAGCTGTATTATAAATTTCATTATAACGACTACAATTTACTCCTCGGCTACGGATATAATTGCGTGATAAGTCCTCATTGGCTATACAATATCTCTGTTCTTCCCGGCATAGGATTTAACCACTGTTATGCAGATTCTGAAACCGGAAGTGCCAAGCTTCTTTCTATCAGCGGACGGGCCATGACATCCTTTACATTCAACAGCGGAAATTGGTTTGCCGGACTGCAGGGGAGGATTCGCGGGCATTGGTATCAGTCGAAACGCATCTCCCTTTTCAACGCCGTGGAGAGTGCCGTCCTTTCAGGGGGAATTCGCTTTTGATCTGTTTTAATTATCACCCTTAACCCATAACCCTTAAAATGAATGACCCCGCAATCCTTTTCATAAGGATTGCGGGGTCATTCATTTTAAATTTGATCATTCATGTCTTGGACCTCTGGGTCCGCGGTCATTTCCCCCTTCGCGACGTGGACCTCTCGGTCCGCGGTCATTGTTGTCGCGTCTCGGACGGTCACCATCGCGACGTGGGCGATCGCCACGTTCGCCTCTCGGACGAGCTTCTCTCTCTACGTAGCCCTCCGGTTTTTCTGTAAGCGCACGCATGGAGAGACGGTATTTGCCGGTCTTCTTGTCAATTTCGATGAGCTTGACCTTGATAGTGTCGCCTTCCTTCAAGCCGGAAGCCTCCATGTTTTCAAGACGGTCCCAAGAAATCTCACTGATGTGCAGAAGTCCGTCACGTCCCGGCATGAACTCTACGAATGCCCCGAAATCAAGGATCGAACGAACTTTACCTTCGTAGGTCTCACCCTCTTCAGGCATAGCCACGATTGCTTTGATCTTTGCAAGGGCTGCGTCGATGCTGGCTTTGTCTTTGGAAGCGATCTCCACCTTGCCGATGCCGAGCTTTTCATCTTCATCGATGGAGATTGTGGCGCCGGTCTCTTCCTGGATGCCTTGGATTATCTTGCCTTGCGGGCCGATCACTGCGCCTATCATATCCTTCGGGATTTCGATGGTCACGAGGCGTGGCACGTGAGGCTTGTAGTCTTCGCGTGGCTCTGGAATTGCCTCTGCGATCTTTCCGAGGATATGGAGACGACCCTGGCGGGCCTGGTCGAGAGCTTTGGCAAGGATCTCATAGCTGAGTCCGTCACACTTGATGTCCATCTGTGTGGCTGTGATGCCGTTTTCAGTGCCGGTCACCTTGAAGTCCATGTCGCCGAGGTGGTCTTCATCGCCGAGGATATCAGATAATACGGCATATTTTGTGGCTCCTGGATCAGATATAAGTCCCATTGCGACTCCGGCCACCGGACGCTTCATCTTGACGCCGGCGTCAAGAAGGGCAAGGGTGCCGCCGCAGACGGTTGCCATAGATGAACTGCCGTTTGACTCAAGTATGTCGCTCACGATGCGGCAAGTGTAGGGGAATCCGTCCGGGAACATTCGCTTGAGCGCTCTGTGGGCAAGATTGCCATGGCCGATCTCGCGTCGTCCTACTCCACGCTGTGCGCGTGCCTCGCCTGTTGAGAAGGGAGGGAAGTTGTAGTGAAGGAGGAAACGCTCCTTGCTCTGGTTGAGCACGTCGTCTACTATCTTTTCGTCGAGAGTCGTTCCGAGGGTAGCTGTCACGAGGGCCTGCGTCTCGCCACGTGTGAATATCGCCGATCCGTGAGGTCCCGGGATATAGTCGGTTTCAATCCAGATAGGACGTATTTCAGTGGTCTTGCGGCCGTCAAGGCGTATACCCTCGTCGAGCACGCAACGGCGCATGGCCTCTTTCTCGACGTCGTGGTAGTAGCGCTTCACCATTGCGATGCGCTGCTCTTCGGTGTAGTTGGCAAGTTGCTCCTCGGTCATTTCCGGAAGCGACTCAATATATTCGTCGCGGATAGCCTTGAATGATTCGTTGCGCCACTGCTTGTCGGCGCTTCCTGTCTTGGCTATGGCGTATGCTTTGTCGTAGCATTTCTCATGGACGTCAGCGCGGAGAGCGTCGTCATTCACTTCGTGGCAGTATTCGCGTTTTGTCTCTTTGCCTGCTTCTTTCATGAGTTCCATCTGGGCAAGACAATGCTTCTTGATCTCCTCATGAGCCACTTTTAGGGCTTCGAGCAGTTCTGCCTCGCTGACTTCGTTCATCTCGCCTTCCACCATCATGATGTTGTCGTAGGTCGCACCTACCATCAATTCGATGTCGGCTTCCTCTATCTGGGAGAATGTCGGGTTGATCACCCATTCCCCTTTTACTCGTGCCACACGGACTTCAGAGATCGGGCCGTTGAAAGGTATGTCACTGCAGGCGAGGGCTGCTGAAGCTGCGATGCCGGCGAGTGCGTCCGGAGCATCATTCTCGTCAGCTGAGAAAAGAGTCACATTTACAAAAGTTTCAGCATGGTAGTTGTCAGGGAAGAGAGGGCGGAGCACGCGGTCTACGAGACGCGACGTGAGGATTTCATAGTCGCTGGCGCGTCCTTCGCGTTTCAGAAAACCGCCGGGATAGCGACCGATGGATGAGTATTTTTCCTTGTACTCTACTGTGAGGGGCATAAAGTCAACTCCCTCGTTAGCTTCCTGCGCGGAGCAGACGGTAGCGAGAAGCATGGTGTTGCCCATGCGCACTTCCACCGCACCATCTGCCTGTTTGGCGAGTTTGCCGGTTTCTATCGTAATAGTGCGGCCGTCGCCCAGCTCAATGGTTTTCTTGATTGGCTGTGGTTTCATTCTAATAAAGTTCTTTCTTGTTTTTCGTTTACTTTGTCGCTTGTTGGCAAGAAAGGCATTAAGCCGCAAAGTTGCTGCTCAATGCCCTTTCTGCGTTCAGTCTGCAAAGATAGTAAAAATTATCGGATTTTCCTAATATGGGCCTATATCTTTATGGCTTTTTCTTAAATTTATGCACTTTATATGTTTTTTTTTAATATTATTTTTGATGTTTGCGGTTTATTCGCTAATTTTACAAATGGTTTTCTCAAAAATCAATCATCGGCTTTCCGTGTTGATTGGTTTTTTAATCAATGATTTTCAATCGGAATGACAAATAAAAATGAATATCCTCCTCATCTGATCAATCTTTCTCGTCATCTCGACCATAGGGGCAATCTTTCTGTGGTGGAGCAGCGTAAGGACATACCCTTCGATATTGCCCGTGTGTATTGGATCTACGATGTTCCCGGCGGTGAATGCAGGGAAGGGCATGCCTACCATGAATCTCAAGAATTCATCATAGCCTTGTCCGGAAGTTTTGATGTGCTCGTCGATGATCTGAAGTCTCGACGCATCTTTTCTTTAAATCGATCATATTATGGACTGTATATTCCTTCCGGATGTTGGAGAGAACTTTCCAACTTCTCCACTAATTCCGTAGCCCTGATTTTATCCTCTACTCCATACGATAAGGCAGATTATATATTTGATTATTCTCAATTATTATCATCAAAATGAATCGTTCTTCAGTATATGATTGCTCGGTGATAGAGCTTGACTGTCATTCAAGCGACAGGAGAGGCAATATGTCGGTGGTGGAAAATGGCAAGTCTATTCCGTTTGATGTCCGGAGGGTATATTATCTTTATGATGTGCCCGGTGGAGTGGAACGTGGTGGCCATGCCCATAGGTCACTCTATCAGCTTATAATTGCCGTCAGCGGAAGTTTTTCTGTCACTCTTGATGATGGAAAGCTGAAGAGGACTGTCTTTCTGAATCGCCCTAACAGGGGGCTTCTTGTGGTGCCTGGCTTATGGAGAACGATTGAGGATTTTTCTTCAGGGGCTGTCTGCATGGTGCTTGCATCCTCTGAATATGACGAAGAAGATTATATCCGTGATTATGGTTCCTTTTTAAATCTTAAGAACTGAATGGCTGATCTGCAATTGATTCGTTATGCTGAAGACTGGAAAGATAAATGGGATGCCTTTGTCGACAGCTCAAAAAACGGCACTTTCCTCTTCAAAAGAGACTATATGGACTATCATTCCGACCGGTTTTGTGACCATTCCCTTATTTTCTTGTCTAAAAATTCAATTCTTGCCGTTCTGCCTGCCACTGAAGCCGGACACGTGTTTTCATCCCATGCCGGATTGACTTATGGCGGACTTGTCATGGCTAAGGGCATCACAGCTGTCGAAGTACTTGAAATTTTTAAAATGATTGTCAGTTATTTGAGTGATAATTGTTTTTCGACATTTGTTTATAAACCAATTCCTCATATTTATCATCTGATCCCTGCAGAAGAAGACCTTTATGCTCTTTTCAGATATAATGCCTCTTTGTCTGCCAGGGGATTGTCTTCTTCCATTCTTCAGGAAGATCGTCTTAAATTCAGGAACATTCGCAAATATGGCATAAGAAAGGCGCTAAAAAATGGTGTATATGTAGAGCAAAGCTCCGATTTCTCGGCTTTCTGGAAGATATTGTCTGCCAATTTGTCTGTGCGTCATGGATTGTCGCCTGTCCATACTGTCGAAGAAATTGAACTTCTCGCTTCCCGATTTCCCGATGAGATTAAACTTTTTGTTGCGAAAGTTGATCAGGAAGTCATCGGTGGGGTAGTGGTATATGATACCAGGACTGTAGCCCATTCCCAATATATAGCAGCATCTCCCGAAGGTCGCGATCTGGGTGCTCTCGATCTTATTTTCGATCATCTGATCCATAATGTCTTTTCTGGTTCAAGATATTTTGATTTTGGGATTTCTACAGAGCATGACGGGCAGTTCCTTAATGAGTCTCTGGCCTACCAGAAAGAGGGTTTTGGAGGACGTGCCGTTTGCTACGACAGATACGAAATAAATCTTTAAATCTTTATGCTTTTCAACTCGTTTGCATACCTGATATTTCTTCCTGTTGTCTTCCTCTTGTATTGGAATATATGTAGATCAGGAAGAAGCAAGAATATTTTGCTGATTGCCGCAAGCTATGTGTTCTATGGGTGGTGGAATGTCCGTCTCCTTTGGCTGATTTTCCTGGTGTCTTTAGTTGCATACGTTGGAGGTTTGGTGGTGGCTTCAAAAAAGGTTTCGACAGTTGGAAGACGTGTGATGCTTGCCTTCGTCATCATATCGAATATAGCGACACTCGTCGCCTTTAAATATTATGGCTTTTTTGCATCGAGTTTTGTCAGGGTGCTTAGTGTCTTTGGGTTCACACCCGATATCCCGACCCTTGATCTTATTCTCCCGGTCGGCATTTCGTTCTATTCTTTCCAAGCGATAAGCTATGTCATTGACGTATATCGTGGCAAGTCGCCGGCTACTACCGATATCTGGGCTTTTTTAGTCTACATAGCCTTTTTCCCCCAGTTGGTGGCAGGTCCTATAGAACGTGCTTCCAACATTTTGCCTCAGTTTTTGCGCGACAGACGTCCTTTTTCATATAAGAGGGGAGTCGGTGGGATGCAATTGATATTGTGGGGACTATTCAAAAAGATGGTGGTGGCAGACAATGCTGCGGAGGCGGTAAATGTAATTTTCCCCCAATGGGAAAGTATCGGGACCATCAACCTTTGGATTGGCGCAATTCTCTTTTCTTTCCAGATTTATGGCGATTTCTCAGGATATTCAGATATCGCTATCGGATCTTCCCGCTTGTTTGGCATCGATCTGATGAAAAATTTCAATCTTCCATATTTCTCGAGGGATATTGTGGAGTTTTGGAAAAGATGGCATATATCGCTCACTTCTTGGTTTCGTGATTATCTGTATATCCCTTTAGGTGGAAACAGAAAGGGTAAATCTAAGGCTATACGAAATACTTTTATAGTCTTTCTCGTGAGCGGACTTTGGCATGGCGCCAATTTTACTTACATTCTTTGGGGTGCCTACCATGCTCTTTTGCACATCCCCGTCAAATTCTTCAGAAAGAAAGGGAAAAAAGATGATGATAATGCCGGTAGAACTCCATTCTATAAAGATGCTTTTTGGATGGGAATCACATTTTTTCTCGTGATGGTAGGTTGGGTCATCTTTCGTGCCGACTCCTCTACACATGCTCTGTCATACATTGCCTATATGTTTAGCCATTACAATCATGCCCCCTCTATTGTCGGAAAAATACCTTTGTTATGGTGTGCTGTTTTGGTTGTCATTGAGTGGAATGCCCGCTTTAAGGATAACCCTCTTGCCTTTTCTGATAAGGGTATATGGAAGGTCTCCTTCGTCAGATGGGCATGCTATGTGGCTATCTTTCTGATTTGTCTGTTTTTCGCCGGTTCTCCTCAGGAGTTCATTTACTTCAGATTCTGATTATTATGAGAAAATTTCTCCGACGTATAGTCATTTTTTCATCAATCATCATAGTGATTCTTGCTCTTGGTGAAGTTATAGTGCGTTCCTTGCCCACTTCCTATTCATACAAAAATAATTGGATAGTGGAGAACGGTAGTAAGGTGCGTACGCTTGTGTTGGGCTCATCTCATACTTATTATGGTTTGCGTCCGGAGCTGTTGGGCGACAGCACTTTCAACCTTGCCAATATCTCGCAGACTCCTGAATATGATTTGGCTCTCCTTAGTCATTATTTGCCCTCGATGCCAAATGTCAAACGCGTGATCATCCCTATATCATATTTCACGTATCGCGATCCTATGCTCGAAAAGGGGGATGAGTGGATGCTGGCTGTCAGGTATAAGATTCACATGGGTCTACCTATGCATTCCGACATTTCCATTTATAATCTTGAGATTTCGGATTTCGATGCGTACAAGGGTAAATTGAAAAATATGATTGTAAAAGGTAGGGGGAACATATGCGATTCTCTCGGTTTTGGACTTGGTTTCGATCTCGCTTCCCGTGATCCGCGGTGGAAAGATATCGGACGCCAAAGGGCGGAAAAACATACCCTGTCTACTCCCGGACGATATGACGAAGTGAGGGAAACTCAGGATAGCCTTATGATGTTGGCACGCCGTCATGGCCTGGAAATAATTTTTATCACAACGCCTGCGTCTGAGGCTTACATTGAGGCTCTTGACAGAATGCAGTTGGCTGAAATGAAAAAGGGGATTGAAGAATTAGTGAGAGATCATGACGTTGCTTATTATGACTTCATGAGCGACCCCCGTTTTTCGGACTCAGATTTCTATGACCCCGACCATCTTTCTGATGTAGGGGCAGCAAAATTCTCAAAACTTTTATCCGACACTATTTCGAAAAAGAATTAAATAACGATGTTAAATAAAAATGGCAGTCCTCTCGAAGACTGCCATTTTTATTATTAAGTATTTACTCAAATTATAAGCATAATATCATAAGCGAATCATTATTCGAATTTTCAGCGACAAACAATTATGCATTATGCATTATGCATTTGTTTATCAGAGTTCCCAGCCCGGTGTCTGAGTGAGTCCGATACGCTGAATTTCTGAGAATGGGATCGGGAAGAAATAGTTCTTGGGAGCAGTAAAGGTCTGCCTTGAATATTTCTCTGATTCGCCATATACATACTTCGTGGCATCGCTCTTGTGAATGGTCACGCCATATAGATGGTAGAGCTGCTTGTAGTATGGCAAATTCTTCTCGGAGTCTAATGTCTGGCCTTCAAAGAGTTTCCAACGGCGGCAATCATAGAAGCGGTGGTCTTCGAAGCAAAGCTCGATGCGGCGTTCGTTTTGAAGTCTTTCGCGAAGTTGATCCTGGTTCTTGCCTGCATAGCTTGGCATTCCTACTCTTGCACGAAGCTGATCGATATATTGGATAGCTTCTGAAGTCTGTCCTGCCTCGTTGAGGGCTTCAGCTGCATTAAGAAGGATCTCTCCGAAGCGGAAGATCGGACATGCTACGCGCTGGTTTCCGATTGTGCCGTCGTAGCGGATGTTATGTACATATTTCTTACAGTAATATCCTGTACAAGTGCCACCGTTACCACGTGCATAATCCACACCCTGACCTTCGTCGTCGCTGACGTGGTTCATATCGAGAGGACGCGCTTCATCGCCGTCGCCCCATACCATGTCATGATAGAAGATGGTCTGAGCCAAGCGTGGGTCACGGTTTGCATAAGGATTCTGGGGATCATAGCTTGGATCCTGATCAATAGGCAGACCGTTCTTTGTCTCGTATGCATCCACGAGGTTCTGGGTAGGATTGCAGTAGCCTGTGTTGGAGATAGCGCCGGAGAAGCCGCATGGAGCGTTGAAGTAAACGAGGTTGAGAGTTGTCCATACCGAGCGGCTGAGGATATACTCGTTGCTCATCACAGGATTGGAAGTGAAGATGGCATAGTAGTTCTCTTCAGGATCGTTTGCCGATGTTGTGTGCAGGCGATAGGGATTGCTGATGGTGGCATTCTTTGCAAGGAAGTCAGTGGCCGCCTTTGCAGCAGCGGTCCAAAGAGATTTGTCGCCCGAGGGGTTATGAAGAGGAGAAGCCTTGTAAAGCAGGGCGCGGGATTTCAGCGCGTATGCGGCTGCTCCATTCACGCGACCCCAGTTTTCATCTTCGTTCTGGTAGCGGAAGGGAAGGTTGTCTTTATACTTGTCCATCTCGTCTGCCACCCATTGAAGAGCTTCGGCTGCAGGTGTACGGTCAGGAATCGTCATGCCCGGCGAAAGGATGATAGGATTGCCGTTCTCATCGTCAGCTACGATTGGAATGTCGCCGAAGTAGCCGATGAGTTCGAAGTGGAGAAGAGCACGGATCACACGAGCTTCTGCTATCCAGCGGTCATAGAGCCTGTTGTCGTCACCTTTCTTTTCGGCATTGCCGACTACGCTTTCCTTTGCATTGGCGATAAACTGGTTGCAGGCGCGGATACCTCTGTAGTCATTTGTCCAATAATGCGATGAAAACCAGTGGTTGGTCGCGTCATAGGCGTCGTCCATGATTGAATGGTAGCGGGCTACGCCCCAGAAATCGATGGCATTATCTGTCATACAGTCCTGGCTAAGGCGATATTGAGTATCGCTGTAGCCTTGGAATGCATCAGGAAGATATTCGTAAAGCTTTGCAAGCGCACCGCGTGTCATGTCATAGTCGCCGAAGACCATTTCAGACTGCAGTGTGAGGTCTACCTCCTTGTCGAGGTAGGAGTCGCAGGAAGTGGCGCCAAAAGTGAGCAGTGCGGCTGCGAATATTGCTGATTTATATATTTTCATGATTGTTTCGGTTATGTGGTTAGAATGCTACGTTGACTCCAAACGAGAAGATTTTTGTCTTTGGATACCACCAGCAGTAACCCATCGGACGTTCGGGGTCCATGCCCTTTGGAAGATGGCTGACTGTGGCAACGTTATATGCGCTGAAGTAGAAGCGGCATTTTGTCATGCAGATTTTAGAGATCAATCTTGTCGGAAGTGAATATCCAAACTCGATGTTGCGGAGTGAGAAGTAGTCGCCGTTTGTGATCCAAATATCGTTCTGATAAGAGCCGTTGTCGCGTGATGAATCCTCTGAGTTGTAGGAGTAGGAGAGACGAGGATATTTTGCGTTGATGTTGCGTGGGTCATTCGGGTCGTCTGTGTAGTAGCCCCATGCGTCAGTAACAGCGTGAGTGGAGTTGTTGGAGCCCCATTCTGAGAATGTCATTGCAGGAGACAAGAACACTGAGCGGTTGAGATATGCTGTGCCTACCACCTTCAGGTCAAATCCTGCGTATTTTACAGTTACAGCAAGCGATGGTGTAAGGTCGGGAAGCATAGTGTAGCCGAGAGGCTTCATGTCGCGTGAGTCAATGATGCGGTCGCCGTTGAGATCCTTGAATACTGCGGTTCCGAGTTTCTGGCCACCGCCGGAGAAGGAGTTGTACGGGTACTTCTCAGGGTGATCGATTGCGTCCTGCTGTGAAGTCGAGATGAGGGCGGGATCACTTGCCCAGCCGTTGAACTGATACATGTTCCAGCCGCCGATTACTCCGGAATTTTCACTTTCGTAGATACCTGCTACTGATTCATAGCCACGGATACGGCCGCCGGTCTTGCGCTGCCATTCTACTGCAGGCTCAACTTCGTCCATTTCGGTGATCTTGTTTGTATTGTAAGAAAGCATTCCTTCGATGGTGTATTCTACCTTTCCGATTTTGTTTTGGTGTCCGATTGTCAGTTCAAAACCTTTTGACTCAACTTTACCGTAAGAGTCCTTGGCGAAGCTGATACCGAGGATGTCAGGGTTGGTGGAACGGTCGATAAGGATATTGCTGCGCCATTCTTTCCAGAAGTCTACGCTTCCGTAGAGTCTGTTGCTGAAGAAGCCCCAGTCAAGACCGAGGTTGACCATCTTTGAAATTTCCCACTTGGAGTTGGGGTTACCTGCCTGTGCTTCCTGATAGCCCGGAACCCATACGGCACCAGTACCGAAGCTGTAGCCATTGTTCTGCTGGAAGATTGACTGATATGGATAGCGGCCTGCGCCTGTATCGCTCATACCGGTCTTTCCATAGGTAGCGCGAAGCTTAAGGAGGTTGATGTTTTCATTCTGCAGGAATGCCTCGTTGTTGATAAGCCAGCCTGCACCTACACCCCAGAATGTTCCCCAACGGTTTTCCGGATCGAAGTTGTCATTACCCATATAGGAGATGCTTCCGTTGACGATGTAGCGGTTGTCGAAGATATAAGTTCCGACAGCATTATAGCTGAGGTAGCGGTCAGATGACAGATGGAACCAGTTGGCAGAGTGAGGACCACGGTTGTTACGCTTCATATAGGAGCGTACGAATGCTCGTACGTCGACGTTGTGCTTGCCGAATATCCTTTCATAGCTGAAGCCACCGCGAAGGTTGAGAGTCCATGAGTTGTCACGTTCATTCTTGCTTGGGTTGGTGAGCTCTGAGTAGCGTTGGGTCTGTGTGTATGTGAAGTCTTCCACATTTTCTACCGTAGTGTTGTTCCAGTCATAACTGTAGGCATTGATTGCGTTGGTCTGTGTTGATTCGTAGCCGTCATATGCGTCAAATGATACCACTGCGTCCACCCCAAGACCAGGGGTTATCTTTCTGAGGTCACCCTTGATGTTGAGGGTAGAGTAGAGCTGGCGGCGACGATTCTTCTCAAGACCGGATGATCCGAGCTGGAAGATCGGGTTGTTGGTGTTATTGTCATAATAGAGTTCACCGTTAGGACAATATACCGGAGAGAAGACGTTGGTCTCAACTGCTCCGAATGTAGTCAGGTTGAACACCGATGCCGTAGGCTGTGTGATGTTGTCGATACGTCCGCCAAGGTCGAGTCCCACTGTCAGGTAGTCGTTGACTGTGATGTCGAGGTTGGAGCGAAGATTCCAGCGGTTGAGCGCATGCTGTGAGTTGTAGCCTTCATTCTTGTGGTTTGTTGCGCTATTGTTCCACATTCCCTCATGGCGAAGATAAGAGAATGATACATAGTAGCGTGCACGTTTGTTACCGCCCGATATCTGGAAGTTGGTCTTTAGTACCGGTGCTGTCTCTCTGTAGAGCACGTCAAACCAGTTTGTATTGAAGTATTTGTAACGGTCGATGCCTTCCAGTGTCTCGCCGTTGCTCACTCTGCGGTATTTTTCCAATACTTCTGCTGAATATAGAGGATCTTTCCCGTCGAGATAGCGAACCTGGTTGGAGGTAAGGGCGTGGTTGTAGGCATTCTGGTTCTCCATTGTGTTGGTAAGGGTCTGCCAGCCTACTTCCTGAGTGAAGTCGATGACTGCCTTTCCGCTTTCGCCACGCTTGGTAGTGACAAGCACCACGCCGTTGGCGCCCCTCATACCATAAAGGGCTGTTGCTGCTGCATCCTTGAGTATGGTCACGTTGTCGATAGGGAATGCGTCAAGGAAGGAGATGTCACGCTCCACATTGTCAACGATCACAATCGGGTTGCGGGCGGATGAGTTCATGGTGCGGATACCGCGGATATACATCTTGGTCTCAGCCCAACCCGGTTCGGTGGCAGCTTCATATGTCTGTACACCGGTTACGGTTGAGTTGAATGCATTCTGGAGCACTGTGATAGGATAGCGCTGCAGTTCTTCGCCTGTCACGATAGAAGTGGCTTCTGTCTGATATTTGGCAGGCTTGTCGGCGAATGCGAAATTGCGTAGCTTGTTGTATGCGTCACTCTGTGGGTCAAGCACTATGATGAGAGGGTTGTTGAGATCCTCGACTGTGACAATCTTTGGATCATAGCCTACACACTTGGTGTTCACCTCGTCGTCGAAAGTTACATCTTTAAGGGTGAAATTGCCATCGTTGTCGGTGACAACGATGCCGCTTTGCTCAGCCACGTTGACTATCGCACCCGGGATGGGGTTGCCATCCTTGTCTGTGACGCGTCCCTTGAGTTCGCGTGCTTCTGCCGTCATCGTCAGCGACAGTCCACCAAGTGCCGTCGCTATAGCAAGGCCGCGGAAAGCTGATATATGTTTTGTTGTCTTATTCATGATCATTAGGTAAGTGAATTAGTCCCAACCGGGATTGTTGGCGATTTCCGTTTTCCAGTACTCTGCCTCAGGTATGGGATAGAGATACATCTTGTCTTCAAACACTCGCTTCTGTGCCACCTTGCGTGAGATGCTGCCGTCTTGTGCCACTTCAATGCCATAGATGTCGCGTGAAAGAGCCTCTTTGGCTACATTCCAACGGCGTACGTCCCACCAGCGGTGCTCTTCAAAGGCGAATTCCACTGTACGCTCCTTATGTATGAAATTGCGCATTGCTTCTTTGGTCTTCAGGTCAGCGCGGTCTGCAGTGAAGCCTGTGATTCCTGCACGATGGCGGATCTGGTCAAGAAGTGAGCATACTTCGTCGGAAGGACCTCCTACTTCATTGAGGGCTTCTGCATAGTTCATGAGGATTTCTGCGTAGCGGATAATGGTCCAGAGTCGATATGCAGAACCTGCATGGTTGCTCGCAAGGATTGAAGCAGGGATATATTTGCGCATGTAGTAGCCTGTCGGAGTGGCATCGGCGTTGCCGATTGGATTGTCGGCCATGCCGCGGCGTACGTCGATATATCCGGTGCTGTTCATTGAGCCCCATTCTGTGCCGTGGAAAAGCACTGATGCTTCAAAGCGTGGGTCACGGTTTTGCCACATGGTCTGCTCTGTGTAGTCGCTTGCTGGATTGATGGCGGGAACTCCATTGGAATTGTAGACCGGAGCGCCTGTGGCATCATACTGGGCAAAAGGAGAAGTGCCGTCTGCCATGTCATACATGTCCACAAGATTTTGTGACGGACAGTTGCCCCCACGTCCGCCTTCTCCTACAGGAGTGTCGGTGCTGATGCCTCCCCAGCCAATCTGAGTGTCGTTGCGGAAGAAGATCACTTCGTTGTTGTTACCGGTATACTGTGAGTGAAGCACAGCGTTGGCATAGTTCTCGGCTCCTGACTTGGTGTCTTCTGCATAGAGCCCGAAGTTGCCGCCATATGTGTCGATGAAGCTCTTGGCACAGTCAGCAGCCTCTTGCCAGCTTACATTGCAGCCAAGTGCCGCATATCTTGGGGAAGCAAGATATAGGAGGATCCTTGACTCGAGGGCAAGCGACATTGGCTGTGAAAGACGACCGATACGGTTGCCGTTCCAGGCGTCCTCATAAGTAAGGAGGTCTGCGCGTGATTCGCGGAGCTCGGTGAGAAGGAAGTTGGTGTATTCCGCATAAGACGGGCGTGTCTTGTATGGAGTGATCATGTCTTCTTCCGGATCAAGCACTTCCTCGATAATAGGCAGAGGACCGTAACGCAGGAAAAGCTCCCAGTAGAAATATGCGCGGAACGTACGGGCTTCTGCACGCATTGTTGCGCGTTGCTGTGCATCCTCTTCGTCGGTCAGTGTGATGTTCTTTGGCACAAGGTGCATCTGTGTCAGGACACGGTTGCATTTCCTGATTGCGCGGTAGCGTGATTCCCATGTGTCAGAAAGCTCGCTGTAGCCTCCGCCGGCGTAGTAGTTGCCGATGTTGAACGATGTGCGTGCGCCTCCCGTTGCGAATGAAGTCTCTGCCAAGTCTGTGGCGGCGTCAAGCCAGGAGCTGCTCAGTCGGTTGGCACCGTGGCGAAGGAAGTTGTATGTGTCGGTGTGGAAGTACTCGAACATTCGCCAGTCAGCGAGTGTCTTGTCTTCCGTCAGCTCGTTTGAGGCCTGCTTGTCGAGGAAGTCGCTACACGAATTCATCGCAAGAGCCATGCCTACGGCTGCCGTGGTAAGTGCTATGTTTTTGATGTTCTTAATCATGTCGGTAGGTTAGAATTGAATGTTGACACCAAAGTTTATGGTCTTGCAGATAGGATAACGGTTGGATCCGTTGCTTTCCGGGTCAGTCAGGCCGTTGAGCTTATCCCATGTCACGAGGTTGTTGGCATTGACGAAGACGCGGCACTGCGTCATTGCAGCATGTTTGATCCATTTCTCCGGCAAGTTGTAGTAGATCTCCACGTTCTTGAGGCGGCAGAAAGAACCGTCTTTCAAGAAGAAGCTGTTGGTGCGCTGGTTGTGGTCGCCGTAGCTGTCGTAGTGGAGGAGCGGGTACTTGGCGTTGGCGAGGTTCTGGGCTTCGCTTACGGCCGGGTTCCAACGTTCAAGGTGATGTTCTTTCACCTTGCCGCCATTTACGAAAGCGTACATTGCTTCAGCGTCATAGTAGCGGCTTACCCCGCTCACACCCTGGAACATGACGTTGAATCCAAGTCCTTTCCAGTCTGCACCGAGGGTGATGGCATATGTGTTTTCGGGAAGGTCGCTCATTCCGATATAGGTGATATCGCGGTCGTCGATGAAGCCGTCGCCGTTCATGTCGCGATATTTCAGGTCGCCCACCTTCACGTCGCCGAATGTAGACTGCGGAAGCTTGCCGCTTGCGAGGTCTTCAGAAGTCACGAAGCCGTCGCACTGGAGTCCGAAGTATTGTCCGATCGGGTGTCCTGTCTGCTTACGGTAAGCTGTCTTCAGTGCAGGCTCATCCATCTCAGTGATCTCATTCTTTGCGTGTGAGTAAGTGAAGCCTAAGTTGTAGCTGAAGTCCGGTCCGATCTTGTTGTTGTAGTGCAGTTCAAGTTCAAAACCTGAGTTCTTGGTCTTACCGAGGTTGCCTACTGCTGAAGTCACGCCAAACCACCAGGGGCGTGTCTGATATTCCGCAAGGATATCGTCGCGCTTTTCAGTGAAGTAGTCGAAGTTACCTGTAAGGGTGTTGTTGAGGAAGCCGAATTCAAGACCGATGTTGAACTTGTGTGCCCTTTCCCATGTCACGTAGTAGTTCGGATACTGCTGCTCGAAGATACCGGTCTGTCCGTTGGTGCCGAAGAAGTAGTCGTTGCCGATCTGCGACCATTTCTGCTCATAAAGGAAGCGCTGTCCGGAGTAGTTGTCGTTACCGACCTGACCGTAGCTGCCACGGAGTTTCAAGTTGTTGAGCCAATCTGTGCTGCTTTCCATGAAGCTTTCCTCAGTGATGCGCCAGCCGAGTGAGAAGGCGGGGAAGAAGCCGAAGCGGCGGTCTTTGTGGAAGTTCTCGGAGCCGTTGTAGCCGGCGTTGAACTCAGCGAGGTAGCGGTTGTCGTAAGCATAAGTGACACGCCCTACTACACCCTGATATCTCTTGGCGAGTTCTGAGTTCTCGCGGTAGTCGTTCTGCATGTAAAGCACCATTGCCGATACGTCGTGCAGATTGTTGAATGTGCGGTGATAGTTGATCTGCGCTTCAATATAGAGCTTGTAGATTGTGTTGAAGTCATAGCTTGATGTCATCGGGGCATCGGTGCCGAACTTGTTGTATGCGTCGATCGACATATAATTCTCTCTGTCGTTGAGCTCATACTTGGCGAAGCTTTTCTTATACTGGTTCTGGTGGTAGCTCTCGTAGTCGAACGATGCCATTGCGCGTGCGGAGAGACCCGGAGTCAGCCAGTCCATCTTGTAGTCAACGATGAAGTTGGTCTCGTTGATGGTGTTGATACCCTTGAAATATCCGCCTTCAGCGAATGTGCCGTAGATATTGTCTTGATACTGTGAGCTGCCGCCCCAAAGAGTCTTCATGTCTTCGCCGTTCTGAACTTGATAAGCCACGGGGAATAGCCATCCGGGAGTGTGGTTCATCTGGTAGAATGCGTTGCTGTAGTCGCCTCTTTCTGTGCTGTTGGGAAGTTTGCGCTCCTCGAAGCGAGTGCCGAAGTTCACTGAAAGAGTAAGGTCTTTCGTGAGGAAAAAGTCGGCATTTGCACGGAAGCTGTAGCGGCGGTAGTGTTGTGATGATCCGTTGCCGTAAGTGTCGCGTGAGAGTTCCTTGTAGAGTGAACCCTGATTGTAGTATTCCAAAGAAGCATAGTAGCGCATTCTCTTTGTGCCGCCGCGTACGCTCGCATTGTAGCGCTGTGATGGGGCTGAGCTGCGAAGAAGTTCATCATACCAGTCTACGTTGGGGTAGAGCAGTACGTCAACTCCTGACAATTCTCCACGCGAAGACTTGCGATACATCTCGATGTCCTGTGCGGAGTACTGAGAGGGTAGTCCATCGTTTGCAAGTGCTTCTTCAAGAAGAGTCACTGAGTTGTAAGAGTCAAGGTAAGTGTCCTTGCGGGTCGGGGTTTGCCACTGAAAGTTTGCAGTGAGGCTTACGACAGGCTTCTGTTCCTTACCACGCTTTGTGGTGATGAGCATGACGCCGTTTGCACCACGCACACCGTATACTGCTGTTGCCGATGCATCCTTAAGTACGGAAATGGTCTCGATATCATCCGGTGCTATCTGGGAGAAAGAACGCTCGATACCGTCTACGAGGATAAGCGGCTGTGCATCGCCTGCGAATGTCGCACGTCCACGGATGAAGATAGAAGCGTCATCGGCACCGGGGGCACCTGATGTCTGTGATGTGATCACGCCCGGAATCTTACCGGCGATGGCCTGTGAGAGGTTGGCTGACGGGGTTTCCAAGAGGTCGGCTGAGCCTACCTGGGAGATGGCGCCGATCACAGATTCTTTCTTCTGTTGGCCATAACCTACTACTACGAGTTCGTCAAGAAGCTCCGATGATTCCTTGAGGACTATATCGAAATGCTTCTGACCTTTCACGGCTACTTCTTCTGTGTTGTAGCCTACATAAGATACTACGAGCACCGCCTTCTGCAGGTCATTTACGAAAAGCACGAAGTTGCCGTCAAAATCGGTGGCTGTGCCGGTGGCAGTTCCTTTTTCAATAATTGTGGCGCCGATCAGCGGTTCTCCGGTGTTGTCTTTCACCGTGCCGGTGACCTGGCCTCGCTGCGCGAAAGCTGTATGCCAGCATAGCAGCGTCAGTATCGCCGTCAGCAGCCGGAGATGGAGTCTCCGGCCACATGGCGTATTGTTGCGATTGATATTCATTATCTGTTTCAGATTTTAAGGTTAGTCGTTTTCTTCTGGACTCATGTCTGCGAATGGGAAGTATCCTACCTTGAGAATCTCAAGCCAGCTTCCCTCGCAGGTGAGGATAAGGCT
>JAIDUH010000073.1:0-11159 GCA_029060285.1 Muribaculaceae bacterium
CAAACTTGGAATATTCCGAGTTTGCAGCCTCTAATAGTTCCTTTTGTTCTGGTTTTCTGCCTATTATCATTTGGAATGTGTCTGATTTCAGACGCAAAGTTAATAAAAACAATTGAGAAAACCTCGTTATAATCCCCCAAAAGTGGGTAAAATGAGGCGGATTTGGGGGATTATAAGTTCATTTTAGGTTTTAGAGTACCGATATTCCCGATGCCGGTGTAAAAATTTTGCGATTAAGGCATTGAATTTTACAGGAGATTGATGGGGATATAAGATGGTTGGGACAGACAAATGTCGGACTTTTTGCGGTAAAAAACCGACATTTGAGGAAATTATGAAAATTCGTTGAACTTTTTGAACCTCGTTTTGGTTGTAGAAATCGTGGTGACAACTCGTGCGACCATAGCGGAGCAATTCACGCCCTCTTATGTTTGGGTTCTATCACACAAAGCTCTGCCGTGACGGTAATGGGCACTTTTGTACCCATATATATACGCGAGTTCGGGAAAAGAACCGCAATAAAAAAGTTGAATCGGCAGCTTGAAAAGTTGCCGATTCTTTTGGTAATACCTTTGATAATTAGACCCTATAGTTACTATGCGCGAGAGTGACTAAAAGAAAAATCGCCAATTCGGTATGAATTAGCGATTTCTCTTTTGTTTCTGTGGTGCCACCAGCAATATAAATGTTAAATTATTATCAATTCGCTTAAATCCACGTAAATGCTAATATGCTGATATTAAAGTATATTAAATGATTTTCAATTTAGTCAGCAATGACTGAATTGCAATTTTATAGGTAACTTTATAGGTAACTTTTGAAAAGTTTACTAACTTTGCATTGGGAATCGGACTGATGATGATTCCGACTAAATTATGAAAGTTACCTATAAAGTTTCCTATTATGGCAAGAACTCTTTCACGGTTTTATTTCTTGAAAAAGGATGAGAATAAAGATAAGGCAACTCTGTTCGTAAGGGTGCAGGATCCATCCCGGAAGATAGATGTGCAGTTTACGACACGCGTAAAAACAAGCGTACCTGAATGGAAAGCTGCCGTTGCAAATGAAGACTCTTTGGCACGTCATCGCAAGAATAATCCAAAACTTCACGATACCCTCGGTCGTATCGAAGTTATGCTTGACCGCGAGATGTCTGCACCGGAATTTGACCGAGAAAGAATAAAGGCAGAAATCTTATCAATATCCGACCCTGAAAAATCTGAAATCTTGCGCAAGCAGAGAGAAGCTGCAGAGGCAGCCAAGCATGAAGAAGAGCGCATAAAGGAAGAACAGGCGCGACTGATAAAAGAGGGTATCGACGCTGAACGCGCGAAGATATGGAATTTCCTTGACCGCTTTTGCGAGGAGATAAAGACCGGTGCCAGATTGAACGGACATAGCCGATATGCACCGGGAACGGTTAAGGCGTGGTTCAGTTTCCGGAAACTCTATGATCAGTTCGACAAAAAGCATCGCTATACATGGAATATGGTTGACCGCGCATTCGTCACCAAGTTTCTTGCCTTCATGGAGAAGAACGACTATATGGTATCGGCGCAGAATAAATATCTGGTCGATCTTCGCGCTATTGTCAATTACGCCTATCTTGACGGCATACACGACAACGACCGGGCTATGCAATATTTCGCCAAGAAGAAAATTGAGGAGGGAGACAAGGCTATTGAAATCTATCTTACCGAAGCCGAATTGAAGGCATTGTATGATATGCCGCTGACAGGCAAACAGGACGAAGTGCGTGACATATTCCTTGTCGGTTGCTACACATGCCAACGAGTAAGCGACTACAACGACATAGATAAAGACTGCTTCACGACAACGGCTAAAGGAACACCGGTTATCCGTCTTGTTCAGAAGAAAACCCGCAATGAGGTAAAGATACCGATAATGAATCCTAACCTTCGAGCCATCTGTGAGAAATATGCCTACAATCTCCCCTCTGTTGTTGACGTGATATTGAACCGCTATATAAAGGATATTCTCAAGAGACTTTCCGAGACCGTTCCTTCGCTTGGCAAGATGGTAACGACCAAACTCACCATGAAGCAAAAGAAACTGGAGGAAGATGGCAAACTCGTTGTCGAGCGCAACGATAAAGGAGAAGTGATTATGCCACGCTATAACTGTGTGACCACCCACACGGCGCGCCGCAGTGGTATCACCAATATGTACCTTACCCACAAATACACCATCGTCCAGATGATGCACGTCAGCGGCCACAAGACCCAAAAGACCTTCATGGATTATATAAAACTATCCTCCGATGAAATAGCCGACGAGATAGACGCCATCGCCAACGGTACCAAATCGGAAGTATTCTGATAGAATTATTGAAGTAGAAGCCTGATATTCAGGAAATATTTAGTAATTTTGTAATATGAACGACATAGAATCCACCAATAGCATTGTCATTTACCAAACAAGTGATGGCGAAACAAGTATTGATGTAAAATTCAAGGATGAGACAGTATGGCTCTCACAGGCTCAGATGGCAGAATTATTCCAAAAGGATAGATCTGTCATATCTCGTCACATTAATAATATTTTCAAGGAAGGAGAACTTGAAGAATCGTTGGTATGTGCAAAATTTGCACACACCAAGGACTACGGTCGTAGAGAAGGCTTTACTCAGAAAACTGAAACCACTCTTTATAATCTTGATGTGATTATCTCTGTGGGCTATAGAGTAAAGTCAAAACGCGGTACTCAGTTCCGTATCTGGGCTAACAAAATATTGAAACAGTATCTTTTGCAAGGCTATGCTATCAATGAGCGAATAGCATCCCAAAAGTACGATGAGCTGAGTCAATTGGTAAAGGTTCTTGGGCGAACCATCCAGAATCAAGAAAAACTTACCGAAGATAGTCGCTCGCTGCTTGATGTCGTGGTAGATTACACATACGCCCTCGACACACTTGATCGTTACGACTATCAGGAGTTGAAGATTGAAGATACAACCGGTAAAGAGTCTTTTCATGCTACATATGAGAATGCAATGGAAGTCATATGCGAATTGCATGAGAAATTCGGTGGAAGCACTCTCTTCGGAAATGAGAAAGACGACTCCTTCAAAAGCTCCATCGGTCAAATCTATCAAACCTTTGGAGGAGTTGATCTTTACCCTTCAGTTGAAGAGAAAGCAGCCATGTTGCTGTATCTTGTCACAAAGAACCACTCATTCAGTGACGGCAATAAACGTATCGCCGCCACTCTATTCTTGTGGTTTCTCAATGGCAACGGCATCCTATACAACGAGGATGGAACTAAGCGGCTAGCTGATAATACCCTTGTAGCCCTCACTCTGATGATAGCCGAAAGTCGCACCGAAGAGAAGGATACAATGGTAAAAGTTATCGTCAATCTTATCAACAAGAATAATTGAGCATGGCGGAGTCTATAACTGGCATATATCTAACAGATGTAGTAAACGGCAAGATAATTCAGCGCAGTATAGAAGATTGTCCGGAACGAACCCTATGCTGTTGGATATGGAAACTTGATGATGAGGGAATTGATAGGGTAATTGATTCCCTAGTTAAAAGCATCAAAAAATTCCGTAATATTATCGGAGAGTCAACATTAGGCGACGATTTCATTTCGGATGCCTGTAAGAAATCGACATTAGCTCGCTCTACTAAAGAGTTTTTAGCTGAGTCAATTTGCGTTACTATTAAGCAGTGGAGATTTCAAAATTGCTGATAAACGAGGATACATTGGATATCGACTTCGTATGATGCTTCGTAGACAGCCTCCAAATGAATTCAACTTATAACCGTTAACATCGTTTTTCGTTGCTATACGGACATTGTATAAGTTCTGTAACGTATAATTATAAACTAAAGGATTTGACAATATTGGATCTTGTTACCCATATGTCAGACGTCACGGGACGATAAGCGTCATCATCGTCAGAAATGACCAACATGAGATCTGAAGGATTGGTAGTGAAGTTATTCTGTAACTTTCGAGAACAAGGTACCCAACCATAGCCGGGGATATGAAGAGCCGGATTGCGATACTGGCGACCATATTCTCCGATAAGTGTCATGTAGCCGTATTTTATCTTCTCGGTGAGATTGTGAAGTGAGATAGTTGTCATAGTATGAATTGTCTTTTGTTTTACTTTAATGCCAACTATTATCTGAAGGTTAACAATAAATTTGATAAATGAGAATCCAGGAAAGTCAAAAACGCCATCGAATCCTTTAGGCATATCATCATATTGGCCATCGGTATTTGCATGCCATGTTTCTTCGTGCCAATCGGTATCATCCTCATGTCTGTCGTAAGATTTATATGGCACGTCGTAATTGTCAGCCTCAAATTCATCATCCTAATCATCAACCTTACTCCCCCAAGGTCTTACTCCTAATAGAGTGCCCTCTCTCAGGGGGTAGTCAATGTACATTCCTTTTCTTAGACATTCTTGGTAATGTTTGTTCCACGTCTCCGATTGTTTTCTATAAAAGTAAGGTTGCCCTATTGACACAATAACTTTTAATATGAGATAAAAAGGCAGCCATATCACCCAAAATGGTATGACTACCATAATGAATAGGGTAAGACAACTAATCTTATCTAAAGCCCACTTGGAATAATCAGACATATACAGACTTATTTAACACCGGTAATTCTCAGGACAGACTTATTGTTATCTATCTCAATGCTCCCCAATCTCCCTAAAACGGATTGACCCAACAAGAGCGGGGCCTTCTGGTTACGGACAACAGAAGCACGGACATTGGTTAGTTCAACACCTCCAAAATTAACGTGGCGAAGATTGATAACTGCGCCTTCACTAATGTCTCCATTTGCATCCATATATCGAGCAGATCCAATAAAGTCATCCGGTTTAAGATATTCATTCTTTAGCATAAAGGATGCCTCAACAAGCGACATTGTAACGTCAGAAGCCCCTGTATCGAAAACAAAATGCAACGGAAGCTCATTGATGTTACATTTAACCTTGGTTACTCCCATATCCTTAGTGAAGGGGATTTCGATTATCTCATCGACTTTAGAAAATGTCATAGATGAAGAGACAATCTCATCGATGATTGTATTTTCAGACTCTTGAATTCTTTTGTATTTGTCAATTAGTTCCTTATATTTTGACAATCCTCTAATATTTTCCAAGTCTCGGTCAACTTCCATATGCGCGAATCGACGGTATCCACGTTCTAAAGCTTGTTCGAGGTACTTCAATGCCTTTTCACTTTCACCCATAAGGGCGTATAAACATGCGGCGTCGTATGTTCCGCCAGTTCTACTATTGGAGTTCTCCAAATAACGACTCATAAAATCAATGGCTTTGTCTTTTTCTCCTAAAAAAAGGAAAGCGTATTGAGCACATGAGTTGTCGTTTGGAATTGTATCGAGTTTAATTACCTTTCGGTAATCAGCTACCGCTAATTCCTTTTGACCCAGCATTTCGTAATCGCGACCGCGACCAATGTACGAGTAGGCATAAGATGGATCAAGAGAGATTGCCATGGTATAATCATCGATAGCACCTTCCCGATCTCCTTTTTCATCCTTATACCAGCCACGGCGATAATAGCCATATCCAAACTCAGGGTTCTTATCAATGAATGAATCAAGCATACGGATAGCCTCGTCATGACGACCCATTTCGTTAAGTATATCACCTTTAGACATTATTAGATCATCATCGTCAGCAGCCATTGCTAGACCTCTGTCTACAAAGTTAAGAGCCGTATGATAGTCGCCAAGCGCGAAGTAACAGTCGGCTATCTTTTCAAGGAAGATTGAGTTTGCATCTATGTCGTATCCCTTAGTATAATAATTGACAGCTTCTTTATAACGATTATTTACTTCGGCAAGTTGGCCGAGATAATAATACCACGAACCATCGTTTTTATCCTTATTCGCTTGAATTTGAAGTTTTGCTTTCAATGTTGGATATAATGTTTCATCAGCATTAACCATAAGATAATGTGCCTTGCGATCTCCGTTAATTGATAGTGCCTTAACGATATCGTCAGCGGCTTCACTATTTTTACCGATATTGACATAAGCATCTGCACGGAATGAATAACCTGAAGAATAGTCCGGAGAAAGTTTTATCACATAGTCCAAAAGAGTAATCGCGTCATTCCACTTCTTTTGGTCAATGGCATTACGTGCAATTCCCATATATCCCAAAACGTCACCGGGATCTAATTCGGACATCTTCTTATAGTCCGCGTCTGAAAGGTCATATTTGCCTTGCTCATAATATATTTGTCCACGATTTTTATAAATCGCACGGTTTGTTGGGTCTGACTTTACTGCAAATGCAAAATCATCTAATCCTTTAATTGTGTCCCCCATTTCGACATATATGTCTCCGCGTATAGCATAAGCCGAGGCGAGCAGTTCTTTGTCTTTCTTGGGAATACTTTTGATGGCTCGATTTATAGCTGAAAGGGCCATTCCATATTGTTCGTCAGCCTGTTTCAATATCGAAACGTACATATTGGCCAAAGCATTGTGAGGATTTTGAGATACCGCTTTTTGAAACCATTCAAGAGCTGATGAATAGTTTTCTGCACGATATTCTTCCATCCCCCTATTGAAAGAATATTCACTATTGTTTTGACCAAAAGTTTCAAAAGGAAGAACAATTGTGATGGCGACAATAATAATTGTCAAGATACTGGTAAGTTTCATTTTTGCATGAAGTTAATAGTGTATTGAGGAAAACATTTTTTCAATAAATCTCTGTATTGTTCGAATGGCTTAGATATATAGAGGTTGTCCAGTTCCTTTGTGCGCTCAATAATACGTGGGATTAGCAGATGAGCCTTTTTATCAAAGTTTGATACTGAGGAACGTATATATTCTTCCATTGATTGAATCCGTTCATGTTGAGAGGAAGTGATGTACCAGTACAATGGAATAAGAAGTATATCTGCAGACAAGCATATATTTGATGCATTTATATCGCACTGTTTGAAATCTTCTTCAATGACTGATTGCTTCAATCGTCTGAGTCTCTGTATCTCATTGATTATTTCGGAGTAAATGGAGTCCATATCAATGAATATTAACTTGTGGTGGAACGACTCGGTTTTGTCTGATTATATTACTTGATATGTTCATATCGCAGTAGTTTCTGCTATTGGAGCCTATCATCCTATATGTCAATCCCGTATGGGATATTTTGCAAAGGTCAAGCAACGCACCAAGTTCCGGATCTCCATTATTTGCTTCATCTAAAAGAGTGTTGCCAAAATCATCTGATGCATCTTTAAGAAGGTTGATATCATAGATGTTTTCATCTAATTCTGCTATAACAATAATGTTGTTATCTTCCAAAGACATACCGGTTATAATCATTCCTTCATCAGCTTGTATTGGGAATCCACTGCTCTCTATTTGAATCTTTAGCTTGAGGGCTTCATGCAGGGCCTCAGATGGATTTATGGTAATACGGTGACTCATTTCAGATATATAGGCAGGAGTGAGATCTGACTGAAAACGAGAGCCTCTGCCATCTGAGATTACTATGCGAATACCAATATTCTTTTTCAGAAGTTCAGACATCATTTTCTTTACATAACTACCTTGTGCCTGCAACGCTACAAATGATAAATAAAACATATCTCGTGTTGCATCCGGATTTGATTTTAAAGCATTTATATTGGCAAATCCCGGTTTATAGTCAATGTAATATGTCAGAAATTCATTTTCTAACTTGATGGATGAAACTTGTCCTACACCATTTGCGACCGGAATCGGACAATCACTGTTTACTCTTTTAACCTGAGCCTCAATGGAATTTTCATAGGACGTTTTTGCAATCGTCTTTGCAAGATTGCCGACAACCATCAAGGCAAGAAAAATTCCACCAATTATCTTTATTGCTGTCTTCATAGCTGTTATCAGTAAGTAGTGACGGTCGTGTATCCATAATCGTCAGTGTAGGCACTGTAATAGTTCCCATTCATGTCATGACCGGTAGTATTCCCATAGCTATCAGTATATGAGTATGCGTAGTTACCGTTCATGTCATAGGTGGCTGTATTACCATAATCGTCAGAATATGAATATACGTAATTCCCATTCATGTCATTTATAATAGTGTTCCCACATTGATCAGAGTAGCCACTGATGTAGTTTCCATTCAGATCATGTCCGGAGATGTTACCGTACTCATCACGGCTGATATATACGATTCCGCCTTCTGATTGATAATAGGTGATGTTGGCAGACATATCATACCTATTGATATCTTCTTCGGAGTCCTCTTCACACTCACAATCATAATATGAGTTATAGTGTCCGGATTCGTAATCGCATCCTTGCGAAAATTCATCGAAAGTGTAAGCGGATTTTTCAATATTGTCGCTGTTCGAGCAGCTTGTTGAAATCAACAGGATGCCGACAACCGCCATTAGGGATAACGTTTTAGATTTCATTATTATGAATTTTATTGTTTCTTTATCCTTAATGACGGTTGTTCAATGTAGGTTAACAAAAAGAGCCTAAAAATTTTCCAACACGCTCCTATCGTGAATACAGTATTGTCGCACGGTTAACCCCTCTGTCAGAGCTAAAGGTCATAAGTATCTTGAATGTACCGAAGTCAAACATCTTAGAATAAGGCTTATTTACCTTTACAGCATAAGGCCATTTTGCCGAGAATGATTTCCACATTTCGTTGAACCACATTTGCGAGAATCCATCATTAGAGTCGCATATCATACACTCTTCAGTGACGGCATTATTCTTTAAGAGAAAGTAGAAGGAAATGCCATCCTCAGTATATCCATCTTGATACCTATCTCCAGCATAGTCACTTCCAAGATAACGGAGTTCAGGGAATTCCTGTCTCATTGTAGAAAGGCTCTTGCCAAGGTTGTTCCCCGGTTTATCCTGTGCATATACCACACAAACGTTAATAAGCAGAACAAGTATAGTAATTAGTTTATTCATTTTCAGTTTCGTCTTTTATTTGTCTCTTTTTGATGTCGTTTATATTCTTTTTCATGTTGCTTACATGTCTCTAAAGCACTTGACGCATAAGCATAGCCTGCTTTCTTAGCTTTCTTGTATTCCTTTTTGGCATTCTTAAAGTCATTAAGACGTTCAAACACTACACCTCTATCGAAATATAGTTTTGAATTGTGCCAGCCAGTTTCAAGCGCATAGTTAGAATAAGTCAAAAAGCCATACAGGTCTTGATTATTATATCGGCGATAAGCCTCTTCCGAATATTGGTCAAAAAGCTGTCTCATGCGGGCATTATAAGCGGCTTCCGCTTGAGCCTGCATCATCAATTCTTCATAACTGAAAGGTCTGAATTTACTATTGATAACAATCTGTGCTGAAGCTCCGAACACAGAACTTATCAGCGTGATTAAAACAATTAGTGCTTTTCTCATCTTTGTTATCTTGCTAAGTCGTGACACATACGAAGACAGAAAATTGCAAGTCCTACTGCAATCCACCATAGGTTGCGCTCAATCCAAGATTTTCTGGGTTGCGACTCCTTATTATCCTGATTATTTTTCTGATCGTTATTTTCCATTTTTTGAAGATAGAATTAGTTTTAGTATGCCATAGAAGATGGCAGCAAGAATGAGAACTGCAATCATTTTTTAACGAGTATAAGTTACTTTACATAAATACTCATTTCCTATAAAATGAGAGATTGATACTGTAACTATCACACTGGAGAAATAAAACGTCACACTGTTTTGCCCCTCCGACACTCGATTATAATTCTGATTGCCGTAATCAGATACGAAACGATGGAAATAATACTCAGCGTTGTTTTCATCTCCTTTACAAGTAAACTCCTCTTTTATTACTCGATTATTTTTGAAGTAATATGAAGTGTTCGCATTTGTTTCATGGTAAACAACGTATTGGTCTCCTTGTGAAGGCCAGTTTCTTAGATGGCGTAACCCCTCCACTTCTGATTGAACCATTGAAAGGGATTTTCCAAGTTTTGTTACCGAATCTGCATAAGCTGAAAATCCAACAGCCATTGACAGCATCAGTGCGATGAGAATAGTTTTCCAATTTACCATGTCCAAATTGTTGTATTTGAATTGGTGGCGTTTTGCTGTGTCTGCTGTTGTCCCCAAGCGTTAGTCCCAGTTGTCGATGTGCCAACAGAGCGTCCATAAGCATCTTTATGCTGTGTCTGCTGTTGTCCCAATGCATTAGTCCCCGTTGTGGATGTTCCGGTTGAACGACCATAGGCGTCTTTATGCTGGGTTTGTTGCTGTCCCCAAGCATTAGTCCCGGTTGTAGATGTACCGGTTGAGCGGCCATAAGCATCCTTGTGCTGTGTCTGCTGTTGTCCCCAAGCATTAGTTCCGGTTGTAGATGTACCAACTGTTCTTCCATATGCGTCCTTATGAGTCGTTACAGATTGACCCCAAGCGTTCGTGCCGGTAGTTGAAGTACCTGTGGTTCTTCCATAGGCATCCTTGTGAGTTGTTACTTGCTGCCCCCACGCATTTGTGGTTGTCGTTGACGTTCCGACGTTGTACTGAGCAGATGCTGTAAGCATACTCAGCATTACTAAAGCGAAAGAAAGAAGCTTTTTCATGATTTATACCGTTTGATTATTTTCCCATTTTCAGGCATGAATGGAAGTTTTTAAATAAGAAGCGTGGCCTGAACTCGCTGCAACTTTTGATAGATGGTCGTAGGAAACCAATTGACGAAAAGATGCAGGAAAACAGCCCACGCATATACGGCATGGGAACCGTTCTGCTCTGCTTGCGTCAAAAGAAAATTTCCTACGTTTTCTATCTCAAGCTTTTGCGAAACGCTTCCGGAGAAGTTAATCTTAGTAAAGTCACACTCTTGTGATAGTGCAAAATTAGCTAATTTTCTCGACATAACCAAGCGTTAAGCTATTCTCCTGCAAGTTTCTATTACCAAGTTCTAATAGTTGTGTTGCCGTAGCTATCGGTATAGGATGTTGAGCGATAACCATTGCTACCTGTAGTGGTGGTGTTACCATAGTTATCGGTGTAGGAGCGGTAGGTTACGCCATTATTGGTTCTTGTAGTTGTGCTGCCGTAGTTATCTGTGTAGGAGGTTGAGCGATAACCATTGCTACCTGTAGTGGTGGTGTTACCATAACTATCGGTATAAGAGCGATAGGTCACACCATT
>JAIDUH010000073.1:11259-22384 GCA_029060285.1 Muribaculaceae bacterium
GTTGAGCGATAACCATTGCTACCTGTAGTGGTGGTGTTACCATAACTATCGGTATAAGAGCGATAGGTCACACCATTGCTGGTGCGAGTGGTAGTATTACCATAGCTATCGGTATAGGAGTTTGATCGATAGCCGTTGCTGCCTGTTACGGTTGTGTTGCCGTATCTATCGCTGTATCCGCGATATGTGGTCTGAGCGGAGGCGTTGAACGATACGAGACCGAGGATGAAGGAGATTGCGATTGTGAGAAATGTAGTTTTCATTGTCTTTTAATTGTTGGATGTTATTTTGTTTTCTTTGACCTTTATGACAGAACAGTCTTAGAGGTTAACAACTTTCTGAGAATTTTTTATCAAATTATATGGAAGTAGTTTATTTTTAGCATATTAAATCTATCTAAAATTACACCGAACATGTGGCTCTGTTGAAGGCTTGGCGGAATTGAGCCATTCTAACCTGTTGTGCCCCCTTTATGGCTGCATCATAGTCGCATTCCCCATCAACCATTTTGCTAACAACTACAAATAATTCAAGACTCATCAAAAGAATGAAGAACACAAGATAGAATCCACCGGCGAGTCTGCGTGTTGTTATTATTGTCCACATTGCCTCCAATTCCTCCAAGAATCCAACACTATCTTTACACTCTCGACGAACATCTTCTTCAACGCTTTGTTTCTTTTCGACCCAAGTTTGTTCTTGATTTTGCAATCTTTCTATAGTTTTGTTGTTAGCCTCAATAGTAGAGAGCTTAGGATTAGGGACCTGATTCTTAGTTACTGACGGGTTGATAACTGTTTGGAATGTTCCATCGGGCATAAGTACCTTGTTCTGACTATTTGTTACAGAAGTCTGGATAATAAACGGATTATTGTTAACCTCTTCTTGGAGTGCTGAGTTAACTTTATTAATTGAATCAAGCTCCGTGTGAACGGCCATGAGTTTCTCATCAATAATATGGACTCGTTGCGCAGTAAGTTCAGCGACCTGTGCCTCAATAATATTGGTCATTTGCTTGTCAATGTCTTTACCAAACATCGTTTGATCGAAGATTGTCGAACCCACAATTGCCATAACAAGTGCAATCATAGCTCTAAATCCCAACATCCAGAAAGACCTACTACTCGTAAGAATAATTTGCCGCTCAATCATTACCACAATTGTGATGAAAAATAATGACACTAATGCACATTCCCATGCAGGTAGTCCTATGTACCGTTGTGCGAAGCAGAAGCCTGTAACACTCCAGATCAAGATAAGTATTATCAAAGCAGAAGTATATTTGCTTAAGTGGCTGCGGCTTGCTTGAGAACACTGCGAAAGAGTTTCATAGCTCCATCCGGTAAGGAAGCATCCGAATTTAGTCCAAAGGCTCATAGTCAAATTTTTTATAGTGAAACGGTGTTACTTATTATGCAGTCTCTCTGTTTGCCGTAAAAAAGGAAGGCATAGACACTTCTGGGACAGCAGGTGCTTTCGATGGAGTTGACATTGCAATCGCAGACACGCCGCGAAGGAAACCACATTCATACGACATTAGAGGCACGGATGCTTCATTAGCATTGATACGAAAATCCTCTTCGAGTTTTGCCAGTTCGTTTTTGTGAGATACGATAACAGACAGCTGCTTTTCCAGTTCGGCTACCGTCGTAAGAAGACCGGCTGCGTTGCAAGTCTCAATCCTTGTATCAAGATCTCTCTTCATTGAACTGTATTTGAGGTTAACCTCACGGAAAATCATCAGAATCTTATTTCGGATGATTGACATATTCATGTCACGGAATGTAAGGTTGCTGTTGAGCATTGCGTCCGAGTAACCTTTCTCCTCGTAATTTTTATGTAGGTAGCCATAGATTAAATCAATGGGCCAACCTGTAGCATAGGAAACTGTAAGCGGAGCGGATGCAGGTGTTGAGGTATCAACCGATTCAGACTCTGATTTTTGAATCAGATTGTCAACAACCGGAGTTGTCTGCAGTGCCGGAAGCGAAGGAACTTCAGCAATATCCTTACGGCTTTTGAAAAAGTTGAAGAGTGTCATTTTATTGAACTTGTTTTAGTTTTACCTTTATGCCCGTCAAGGGTCAAAGGTTAACAACAAGCTCAATAAAATTTCTTAGAGTCGTTATTGTTAGTTTAGCACCACAAAAGATGCCCAGTAATATGGATCAACATAACCTTTGGAAATCATATCCTTTCGAGTCAACGCCAAGGCTTCGCGAGTTGTTATGCCGGTCATAAGATTTTTATAAAACGAATTCATTGCCTCTGACGTGGCTTCATCTGGAATATCCCATAATGACATTAATATTTCCGGAATACCACTTGTTTTCATAGCATTTGCTACCCCGTACACAACTCCTGTAGTGTTAGTCAAATCACCAAGACCGCTTGAACAGAATGATAGCACAGCCAATTGGATATGACTAAGATCAAGATGGGCGATTTCTTCAGATGTAAGGATACCATCGTATAAGAGCGATGAACTGTCATGTAAATTTTTGTTTGCTCCAGCCAAGAGCAACCCTGTCCGCGTTAGCGTAGATCCAATATTAGATACCGCATCATTCTCAGCGTCCGCTTGTTTCGGAATGCTATATCCATGAGTAGCTATGTGTAGAATAGGACTAGTTGTCCCCGATAGGTTGTGAAACGCCTCCTCCGTGGCATCCTTCCCCGTCAATATGACACTATTATTTTCCCCGAGAATTGTAGAAATATTTTCAACCTCAATCCGAGAATATGGAAGATAGCCGAATCCACTTCTCAAATCGTCCGGTAGTTGTGATGTGCGTATACTATCTATTCTTTGGATTGACTGAATCTCAGCATCGTAATCAATGCCTCCTATCAAAACTGATGAGTTCGACGATGGATGAATCCCTTTTGATTTTTTTAGGTGCGGTATGTCAGCCGTAGTTGTCATTTGCACAACATTTACAAAATGTTCCAATCTACCCCCATTAAACGGAACTGCACCGTAATTGAATTGGGCGTACATATTAGTAGGAGAAAGATAAAGTGTGGTAATCCCATCAATATATGGGGAAATCAACTCGATAACACTTGACAACGGACTATCACCTGAGTAGTATTGATTAACTGTAATTGCGTCTGTTGATGAATAGCCTGAGATTCGTTCTGACAATTCTTCTGGGATTGGAATCGAAATTGGCTTATTGAAGTCTTTACATAAAATCAGGATCTCATCTGGGTATCTCGTTATCTCAATGGCAAGTTCGCCTTCGAAAAGAGATTCTCGTACATCCTGCCAACGCTTGGGAACTTTGTGAAGAAGTCCAGTATGATAATCCAAAAAATTCTTTCGTAACAGAATTAGGTCATATGCCACCTGCTCTCGTTCGGGCATTTCGTGACAGCAACTCCCGAAATATACGATTGCACACGTCAGCAAACGGCTCCAGTAGCGTTCATCTTGTGGGTTTGATATATCATAATGATTTAATTCTAAATCATCAATCAAGACATTGAAGAAATTCATCCATTTTTCGGCACCCTCTTCTGTATTCGCCGGATTTAAAATTAGCATTGTAGTGGCAGCATCGTATGCCTTATCGATATGTTGGTCCGCATTTTTACGCCAATCCATGGTCGATTTATACCTATTAATGGTTTCAGTTAGTCTGGCCACTTCTTCATCTATGACATGATTGCCCAGTTCACAGTTAATCCTATTCATGTCAACCAGCCTTGACTCGGCCCTATCCCAGCGGTTCATAAGAATCAAAGCTACTATCTCCATAAATCTAAGATTATAATACTCCTGATTTGTCGGATTTAGAGCCTTTTCAACATAAGGAAGCCCCTCCTTTACAATACTTTCAACTTCCGATGTCTTCCACAAATCATTTAATGCTTGGACATAACATTCGTAGATGGCATAAGTATTAGAATAGTTGTCCAAAACTTCTTTTGGAGCAGAAAGTGCATTTCTTGCCAATTCTGCCATGCGTTGACTACTATTGTCATTGCTTCTGCAAAAATCTATGAGTCTCAAAGACGCATCCAGATATGTTTCATCCTTATAGCCATATTTGTCAAATTCGTAAAGGCACTTCTCTAGATGGGATTCTGCCATATGCCTATTGCCACACATATCCTCAGCGACCCCTCTGAAATATAAGTAGTGTGGAGCCGTATTGTCATCGAAAGTCAGAGTGTCTAAGACAGCTATAGCAGATACGCAGTCTTGTAACTCCAGTAAATGTGAAACGCGATTCAAACCTTCTTCTCCTGTATTTTTTGATGCGTTCGCGTCGAAGACTAAAGTAG
The DNA here is from genome assembly GCA_029060285.1 of Muribaculaceae bacterium. Lineage (GTDB taxonomy): Bacteria > Bacteroidota > Bacteroidia > Bacteroidales > Muribaculaceae > Lepagella. The sequence goes on from JAIDUH010000073.1 coordinate 15,553, forward strand.
TAAGGAGTGCTAACAGGATAGGAAAATTCATCTTCCCACAAAGGACTTGGGTAATAGTTTTCATCTCAATCAATGCAGATAAAAGGAGCCCAATAGAATGGATCTATCGCGCCATTTTCAATTAGGTATAGCTGAGCATCTTTAACGGACTGTCTGAGGCCTCGACCTGCCAACAATTGCTCATAAAACTTCTCCATAAACAATGCTGTAGTTTGGTCAGGAATTTTCCACAAAGTCATCAGAATGGATTCCACCCCGGCTTGTTTAAAAGCGCGTTGTAACCCCCAGACTCCTTCTACCGGATCAACATGTCCACGACCAGTGTCGCAAGCAGAGAGTACCACCAACTTGGTATTCGACAAATCAAGGCGTGAAATTTCTTCGGCCGTAAGAATGCCATCTTCAACACCTTCCGGAATATCTACTCCCATCCAAGCATTATTACCTCCTGAAAGTACAAGACCACTGCGCAGCATATAAGCACTCCTCTCGTTAAGTCCTGTCATTGACTGCACAAACGCGCTTGCATCGTATTGCGACTGATTTAAAATCACAAAACCATGCGTGGCAAAATGGAGTATGGACGGAGATTGGCCACTAAGAGCTTTGATAGATTCCTCGGTTGCCGATTCACCAATATAACTATGTGAGATTATTCCATTGGTGTTCAAGATATCTACAATGTTTTGGATTTCCTTTTTAGTTCCCGGCAATTGTGACCATCCGTCTCTCATAAGCTCCCCTCTCAAGAAAGAAAAGTCTTCTCTTTCTTCTCCGCTATATGCAAGAAATTGGGAGGAAAGACGCTCCATGTCGCCAACATTGAGATTGAATGAAGGAGCACCGAACAATGCAGCCATGTCTACTTCAATATCATCATATATATTGAATTGATCGATCAATGTCGGAGAAGATAGGTAAATCATCTCTTTTTCAAAGCCGATCCGTGTTCCCTCATTGTTGACCAATGCCTCATGATTGATCATTCCTAAAGTTCCACATGTGGAATAATAGATTCGATCTGCACTGCTAAGATAAGGTTGTAAAGGTGCCCATAACATTTCATACAATCTTTTGGCAGTTTCATCCGAATAAAGCTGGCTAATGAATTCTGTAGAAGGATTAAGATTATAGAAAAGGTCTTCCACATCATCGATATTACCCAATTTTACTAATCGTGGAACCGTATCTTCTGGCATAGTTATGAAAGCTCCAAAAAATCCAGTAACTGTATTTGCGTCAGATAACTCAGGAACATAACAGAACATCACAGATGCTTCATTTTCATTTAAATTATCACGCACACGTTTCCAAAAACCAATGTTGGACAAGATTGCATTCGTAATCTCGGTATTATTTCGTAGCAAACCTTTTTGCAATTCAATAATTTCTCTATTCAATGAGTCTCGGTCTTCCCTGCTCAGACCTTTACGGATAGCCTCACTTCTAAGTGCATTTAGATGCCTATAAGTTGAGTCTTCTGATAGACTGCGGACGCCGGAACTTAAAACACGATGAACAGCCATACTGATATTGCGGCTATACAAGTTTGCATCGAAACAATCTTCGGTTAGATTGGGGAATCGATATCCGAGTAAATTATTGATAAACACAATCTCTTGCCCCGTTTTTTTGAGGTATGTCTCACTTTCTGTATCTGAGAATGCTTTTACTATATTCATTGACTGAATTGCCACATCTCGGTTGTAGTCTTTCAAGTGAATAGAAACGCTATCAGGCTCATTAGTCAGATAATCTAATACACCAAGGTTCTGATTCTTGAATATCGAAAGCTCTAAAGAAGTAGTGTTTGTCTGGTTCAATACTTCGCGTGCTTTTCGGTATTGGCCTTGCTTCGTATAGGCAACAGAAAGATTATTGAGCGCGAGCCAATAAGCCGATGCTAAATAATTGGGATCAGAATGTCTGATTACTATAGTGAAATCACTGACGGCCTTGTCATATTGCCCCAACTCCGTCTCAATCAATCCACGAGTATTCCTGAAATCACAATTTGACCATTCCTTAGGAATAGATCCTTCAGCCAACATGGCATCGGAAAGTTCTATAGCTTCGTCCAAATAAAGTTTAGCAGATAGCCAATCACGATTTAAGACATAGCCCAAAGCTATATTATGGAGCAATACCACATAATCATAACTATAATCATGAGCCTCTTCGTACATTTTCAATGCCTCATGTCCATAGTTCAACAAAGCACCGGCATCGCCTAAATCTTTCTGTAACCGAGTCATCATCACCCATAGACGGCGCGTATAAGGATTATTCGCCACACTGTCTCGTTTGTTGTATTGCCTTATGGCATCACGTAAAAATGTCTCCTGATCTTTTATAAAGCCCTTCCTTCCAGTAAATTCCTGAAGCAAACTGATTGCCATGAGATAATTCCTTCGACTATTATCATCCCATGACGGTGTATTTTCAGCATCCGACTTCAAGTCCAAAAGAAAAAGAACGGCATCTTCTCTTCCTTGGGCAATGTCATTCGCCACTTCATCCCATGAAGTAGGTGAATATCCCTGCGCTTTAGTAATCGGTGAACAGAAAATCGAAATTAAGCAGATGATGATATATAGCGTTATTCGTCGCATTCTGATAGATATTGTAAGGTTCTGGAGTTATCTTCGCCAGTAACATTCTTATAAAGTTCATTGGCTTGCTGAAAATACATTTTCGCAGCACTCTTTTCTCCCGTCAACATTAATGACCGTCCATAGTTGTGATATACTTGACTTTTCAAATCTATTTGTTGGTCTAATTCATTCTTGTTATCTTTGATAAATTTTGAAAGCAGTGTTTTGGCCTTATTCGGCTCTTCTGATAATATATACGCTACAGCCAACATATTTGGTATCTCTATATAAGACAAACCTTCCTCCCTGATGCCAAGTTTTAAGTAGCGTTCATAATATGGAATGGCTATGTCAAAATGCTTATTCCAATAAGCTCCGTTGCCCGTCTGCCTTAAATACAGTGCTTTGCGCTCATGTATGTCGTTATAATTATCCAAATAATCCATTGCCTCGGACTCAACAGCAGCTAACCGATCTTTTTTACCCAAATATGCCAAATACTGAGAAAGACGTACATAGCAACCTTCCACGTTCTCATTATTCGGCAGAAATTCTTTAAGAGCAATACATTCCTCACATATTGGAACAGCCTCTTCTGGCTTGCCCAAATTATTCCCTACGACAATTGCCTTTGAATATAGTAAACGAGCATAGTCATCTGACCTCGTGCCATAGCGCTCTTTAAATTTAGTCAACAAACAATCATAAATCACAACCGCATCTTCAAAACGACCATCTTCCCTAAGATGAATAGCCTCCAATTCTGAGGCATCAAGCCACTCATCGCCAGAAAGTGACGCATCCATAAGTCCCGATGGGGACTCTGAGTCAATCCTCCGATAGCATTCCTGCGCCAAAATGGAGTCGCTCTTTTCCTTAAACAGGTTACCGAGATTGAGGTAACAGTTAGCTCTATAATCCTTCGGATTGTTAATGAGAACACTCTTCAAAAGGCCCTTTCTATAGTATCTTTCGGCATCATCATGATTACCGCATTTCTGCGAGGCAATTCCTAATGCCAAGAATGCCTCCAAGTAATTTATAACTCTGATGTCCAATTTCTCATATCCTGCAATCGTGAGTTGAAAATATGGTATGCATTCCCGGTACTTGCTCTGAAAAAACAACGATTGGCTCCTGCACTCATTAAAAAGTACTTGTATAGAATCGTTGTCTGATGTCCAGCAGTCTGACTCTATAATGTCGCAGATGCTATCCGCTGCTGCATAATTGCTATTGTGTATGGCATTTTTTGCTTTTGCGAGCCGTTCAAACAGTGTTGGCGCATCAGCAAAAGCAGATACGCCATTACAAAGTAATATTATGCAACTTAATAATCTACACCTATTTGTATGTTTACGTTTGTTTAGGTATATCATTTTCTTTCTTTTTTAGGCGTTTGGCGCCACAGAAGCAGAGCCATGCGAGGAGTACATATATTCCTAAGGCAATAAACATTGTCCAATGATAGTGGTTGCGGACGATGGTCTGCGGACCACCTACTACTGCGATGAATATGAAAATCCATCCGAGAACTTTAAGTAACGTTTTCATTCTTGTCGGTTTTTAAGTTGTTTTGACCTTTATGCCGACATACGTCAAAAGGTTAACAAACTCTCAGATAATTTTCATAAATCCTCCACTTTTTGTTTTAACTCACGAGCTTTTTCGCCGATTACTGTATCTTCCGGATATCCCTCGATAAGTTGATCAAGCACTTTCAATGCTTGATCTTTATTGTTATCTCTCAGATAAGCATTGGCCAACATCCAACCGAGTTCCGGCATGTATTCGGTGTAATCGTTATACTCATCCGCCCTAGATGCTTCCCACATCCGAGACAATTCTTCAATGGTTGCATCCATGTCTTTCTTATCAGTAACGTTGCCATACAGAATTTGTAGCTGCTCACTGACATTATCGCCCTCGCCACGAGAAAATTCTGATGCCGGGAAGTACGCAATATATTCCTTCCCGAGAGTAGTGGTCTGGTCATATTTGTAATATTTGTAACCTCCGAAGACACAGAGCAGAATAGACGCTGCTGCTGAAAATGAGACTATAAATCTATGGAGTGGTAAAATCTTGGGCTTTCTTTCAACATTGCTGGTTAGATTATTAACAGCATCCTCAACATCTTGCTTTGATGCTACTTTAATATCATCAATTACTGCTCGGTCGTGTTCTTCGCCTACCTGCTGCATAGCCTTTGCAAGACGTGCAATAGCGATGGCTTTTTGTTTTTGCTCCGGATGCGATTCCAAAAATGCCTTGAACTCCCGTTCTTCCGCAGAAGTCATCTCTCCTTTCAGGAAACAGTTAAGCTTATTCTCAAATTGGATTGCGGTTGTATTGTTATTTGATTCCATAGAGTTCAAAATAGTTTGTTACACAATTCGATATATCTTGCTCGAAACTTCTCACAACAACGATGCTTAGTGACTTTTGCAGAACTTTCACTACTGTAGTTGAACATTTCAGCCAATGCCTTCATTGACAGATTATCACGGTAGAAACCCCAAAGAAGTTCATTGCATGGCGAAGGTAAATCTTTTACAATAGATTGCACGAGTTCTTCTTTCTGAGCCTCAAGAGCTGAATCTCCTTCATCAAGAGCAAGCAGAGCCTCAATCTTCTCGTTCTTTACTTCACCATCCATCAAACTTAATGACATTTCGCTGTCAACGTTAACAGATCGGGCAGAACCGCGTAGAAATTCCAATGCCTTGTTCTTGCAGATGGAGGTAAAGTAGGTTGACAACGATGCTTTCATATCCTGCAACTTGCCACTTTGGATATTCGTGTAGAGGATGATGAACGACTCCTGGAAAATGTCCTTACAGTCGTCCTCATGGATCCCGAACCTATTTTTGAGAAAGTTGAGAACCTTCGGCCACTCCTTTGCGGCAAATGTATTCAACTCTCGTTCGGTATATTTGGGGGCAATGTCACTCATTGGTTGCTTTCAATTACCATGTTTTGTTTTATCAATCGTTTGTCCTTATTCATCAACGCTCTAACGGATTCTACCCACGAATTATTTGAAGTTAGGTCTTTATCGGTCAGATATTGGCTGATATAGTAAGACAGCGGACCATAATATTTGCCATTCTGTTTGATTTCCGCATTAGTCTGATATGCTCGGCAAGCTTCAAGAATACATATTCCGGACAGATTGCCTCCACTTGACGAAACTTTCATATTTCCTCTACGGTCAATCTTAGGAATATAACGTTTGCCTGATGGCGAAAATCCGTTGTCAGTTCCTCTGATAAATATTTCGTATTCATCCTCCTCATCTCCACGGCTTGCACCACCCATGTGGCAAGCGTCGAGTACGATATAAAGATATCCACCGCGTCCGATTTTATTCCTTATTGCGGTGAAATAAGATTCCAGTTCATCATCAAGGATATGATTTTCGCCTTCATAAGTGCCTTTAGCATACTTTATGCGAGCATCATAAGGTATGATTGCCTCATCCCAGCCGTCAACTTCGTCACCATTCTTATCCTCTACGGCTTGTCCATGTCCTGAAAAATGAATATAGATAAGGTCACCGGTGGTGGCAGATGCTTCAAGTTGGTGAAATGCCTTTCGAATGTTTACAGCAGTTGCCTTCGAGTCTGTCAAAGATGTTATTTTAAACCCTTGTTTTTTTAGCGTAGGCGTAAGCGTTACAATATCATTAGCTCCATGAATATCGCACCATTCCAATTCCGGATGCCCCTTTACCGTAGGATAATCTGATATGCCAATAAGCAATGCACGCTTCTCAGCAGCATCTGCGTTAAAAGGAACGATAGCGACAAGAATCGTTATCAATATCTCCAATGTAAACCTGTATAAGATAGATTTACGATATGTTATTTCTGCGCCTTGTTTCAAAAGTCTGCAAAGCCAAGTCTCGAAGTAACCTCGAAATAGGTAGACCAAACCTTGCAGAGGAGCGACTTCTCAACAATAGCTATTTTGTGGTTCGTTATATGATGCTGGTCTGTTCATTACGATGTATAATTCCTCAAGTTGCAAAATTATAAAAAAGATGGGAGATACACAACCTTATTAGAGTGTATCTACAGCTTTTACTACGAGAATGTTGCGAGAAATCAAAGCTCTCAAAATAAGATTGTCTAAATAGCGAGGAGGAAAGGTGGACAGATTGTGCATGAGTTACTGCTATCTCTTACTATTTTGGTCTAATGGAGATGGGATAATGTGGGATTTTATGGGAAAAG
>JAIDUH010000074.1 GCA_029060285.1 Muribaculaceae bacterium
CTGACGAAATCTTAATAAAAAATAAGTTTAAACAACTTCATATGGTTATTTCGGCAAAAATATCAAAATATTTTGCGATTTTTGCAAAATAAATTGTGAATTATGGGATTTTGGAATTATCTTGGTTTGGCTTTTATCTTCAAACAGGTCTTTGGCAAAAAGAATCCTTCAGTTAATACTCAGCGAGACTTCTCCTTGGGTAATTATTCCCATGAGGAGCTTGATAGACGTTATTCTGTTCTTTCAAGCAGGATTGACGATCTTGAAAGCAGACTTCATAACAGGGATTATGATGCAGATGAGTATGAGGATTTATGCGATGAGATTGAAGATTTCCGAGATGAACTTGAGGATTTAGAGTTTGAACAAGATATGTTAAATCTCGATGATTTCGATGAATTTTGAATAAAAATGGCTAAGTCTACTATAAAATCAGTATATTTTTGCAATTCTTGCGGGTATGAGTCGCCTAAGTGGATGGGGCGGTGTCCGGCTTGTGGCGAGTGGAATACTTTTGTTGAGGAGAAGGTATCTACCAAACAGTCTTCACGCAGCAAAGGTTTTATTGCTACTGAGGGTGCACGTCCGGTAAAACTTTCTGAAATTCAGCCTCTCGATGAGCCACGTATTCACATGCCGTCAGAAGAACTAAACCGTGTACTTGGTGGTGGACTCGTTGCCGGAAGCTTGACATTGCTTGGTGGAGAACCGGGCATAGGTAAGTCCACTCTCCTACTGCAAAATATACTTTCCATTCGAAACAGACGCATACTGTATGTCAGCGGTGAGGAGTCTGCTTCTCAGCTGAAGCTGCGTGCTGACCGTCTTGGTAAAGTATCTGATAATACATTTATTCTTACGGAGACTCAACTCGACAAAATTTTCACACAGATCGAAAATGTCAAGCCACAGCTTGTAGTGGTAGATTCAATACAGACCATAGCATCAGCCGATATCGAGTCTGCTGCAGGAAGTGTGAGCCAGGTCCGTGAATGTGCCGCTGCCCTACTTCGCTACGCCAAGGAGTCGGGGGTTCCGGTGATTCTCGTGGGGCATATCAATAAGGATGGGGCTATTGCAGGTCCTAAAGTGCTCGAACATATCGTCGATACAGTCATTCAGTTTGAGGGAGACCGGCAATATCTTTACAGGATACTTAGGGCAATAAAAAATCGCTTTGGGTCGACCAACGAGATTGGAATCTATGAGATGGTGGCGAAAGGACTGCGCGAGGTCAAGAATCCATCTGAAATGCTACTGAGTGACAATCAAGAGGATGAGATGAGCGGAATGGCGATCGGAGTTACTATAGATGGTGCTCGTCCTTTTTTGGTGGAAGTGCAGGCATTGGTTTCGTCTGCCGCATATGGTACTCCTCAGAGAAGTGTGACAGGATTTGACCAGCGCCGTTTGAATATGCTGCTCGCGGTTCTTGAAAAGCGGGCTCGCTTCAAACTTGGGCAAAAAGACGTATTCCTTAACATAGCCGGAGGTCTTAAGGTGACAGATCCTGCTCTCGACCTTGCAGTGGTGGCAGCTGTGATGTCCTCCAATTTTGATGTTGCTGTTCCCAGACACGCTGCCTTTGCCGGAGAAGTTGGACTCTCCGGAGAGATCAGGACAGTGACAAGAATTGACCAGAGGGTATCAGAAGCCGCAAAACTTGGATTTGAGACTATCTTCATTCCTTCCGGAAATCTAAAAGGAATACACGATAAATTCAATATAAAAATCGTTGAAGTTAATAAAGTGACAGATGTATTTGAACGCATCTTCCGAGGAGAGGCCTAAGGGATTAACGATCGATAACAAGCGCAGTACCTGTGCTAAGGGATTGCGAATATATACGCGAGAACAAGCGAAAATTGAATCAATATCCTAAAAAGCAAAAAGCCGACTTTTTCAAGTCGGCTTTTTTATCTGTAGTAGTTTCGTCAGAGAAGTTTTGCAGTTCGTTTGATGAATTCTGAAAGGGCTGCGCCTTTCAGAAGTCCGCTTTGAAGAATGGCAAGGTCGATGATCTGCTTTACCTTTGGAAGTCCTGCAGCATAATCGCTTACTTCCTTGTCGAGTTCGGCACGGAGCGCTGAAATCTTATCATTCTGCTCCTTCATGTCAGGAACACTTTCCTTCTTGTCTTGAGCCTCTTTGGACGCTTTGGCAATTTCCTCGTTGAGGTCTGATATCTGTTTCAGGATATTGGAAGTCTTAGTCCCGATTGCCTTTTCTGTCTCTTCAATGATGGTCTTTACTGCAGGCTGGTCAGTATTTACAGTGAACGAATAGCTTGCGGGCATATCGCCGTAGAAGCTCATACCGGGTTGCATGGCTGCCATATCTTTCATACGACGCATGAACTCATTCTGAGTAACAGTAGCAGGAGCTGCTTCAGCTGAAATTTCTTCAAAACCTACCATGAACTGAGCTTTTTCCACATCAGGGATCTGGGATTTGAAGAGAATGGTCATTACCTCTGTCTGATCGGAAGTGAGTCCGGACCCCTTATCATCAGTCTTTCTGATAAGCTTCTCAGGAGTGTCACTGTCGACACGCACAAAGCTTACACCGTCAAGTTTTTGTTCGAGAAGCCCTACCATATGAGGCTCGAGTTGACCGTCAAGGAGCAAAACGCTGTAGCCTTTGTCTTCGGCTGCCTGAATATAGCTGTGCTGAGCAGTCTTGTCGGTTGCATAGAGGTAGACGAGTCTGCCGTCTTTGTCTTTCTGCTCACCTTCCACGAGAGTATGGTACTCATCGAGAGTAAAGTATTTGCCATTAACATCTTTCAAGAGATAGAACTTCTTTGCAGATTCAAAGAATTTCTCATCTGTCAACATACCGTATTCGATGAAAACCTTGATATCATCCCACTTTTCCTCAAACGCCTTTCTGTCAGCCTTGAACATTGAATCAAGTTTTTCAGCAACCTTCTTCGAAATGTAGCCGGAAATCTTCTTGACGGCAGTGTCGGCCTGAAGATAGCTACGGCTTACGTTAAGAGGAATGTCAGGAGAATCAATAACACCTTGCATAAGAGTCATGAATTCAGGCACAACACCTTCCACCTGATCCGTCACATATACCTGATTGCTGTAAAGCTGAATCCTGTCTTTCCTTACATCAAATTCATTCTTGATCTTAGGGAAGTAGAGGATACCGGTAAGGGTGAACGGATAGTCTACATTCAGATGAATCCAGAACATTGGATCATCCTGACCGGGCATCAGTTCGTGATAGAATTTCAGATAGTCATCATCAGTAAGATCAGCCGGTTTCTTAGTCCAGAGAGGTTCGGTAGCATTGACTACATTATCTTCGTCAGTATCGACCATCTTTCCATCTTTCCATTCCTGCTTCTTTCCTGAGATTACAGGAACAGGGAGAAAACGACAATATTTCTTTAAAAGAGAATCGATGCGAGCTTGCTCCAGGAACTCTTTGCTTTCATCATCTATATAAAGAGTGATCGATGTGCCCCGGTCAGATTTGTCACACTCTTCCATGGTGTATTCAGGACTACCGTCGCAAGTCCAAAGCACAGCCTTGGCACCTTCCTTATAAGAGAGTGAACGAATCTCAACTTTCTTAGACACCATAAAGGCGCTATAGAAACCGAGTCCGAAGTGACCGATAATATTATTGGCTGTATCCTTATATTTCTGCAGGAACTCTTCAGCTCCGGAGAATGCGATCTGATTGATATATTTATCAACGTCTTCTGCATCCATACCGATACCTCGGTCAGTCACAGTCAGAGTACCTTTTTCCTTGTCGATGTCAACGTGGACATCGAGCGTGCCAAGTTCACCCTTGAAGTCTCCAAAAGAAGCGAGGGTACGAATCTTCTGAGTTGCATCCACCGCATTACTTACAAGTTCGCGAAGGAATATCTCATGATCGCTGTAAAGAAATTTCTTGATTACGGGGAAAATGTTTTCAGTAGTTACCCCAATTTTTCCGTTAGCCATTTCTATATCTTATTTTAATTTTATATTTCTATATGGTACGTAACAATTATCGTGCCAAAAATAAAACAAACCAAATAGAGACAGGATTTTCAATTAACATTATTTATAAAATAAGGTGATCCTTTGTACAGATCACCTTAAATGACAATATCATAAAGCGCCTCTCCGAGGCTACTGTGCTTTTGTTTTAGTTGCCCCAGACTGAAGTCTGGGGTTTTTGCATAATAACAGCTCTCCGAGCTGTTAATACTGTTATGATAATCGGGATATCAGACTGGATAACAGCTCTCCGAGCTGACAAATTTATTTTTCAGACTCTTCAGGGGTTGTCTCTGCAGGCTCTTCTGCTTCTTCCTCTGTGAATTTAGTGTAGCCTTCTGAGATAAGGAGATTATACCAGTTGAAAAGTTTCTTTATGTCTGAAGGATATACACGGTCTCGGTCGAAATCCTCCACCGCTTTGGCGAATTCCTCACGGAGCATATCATTGTCCATTGCCTTCACGTCAATTTTCTTACCCTCCTCAACTGCATATACGCGATCAAGGATCTTATCGAGAGGAAGGTCCTCTCCTACTGTATACATTGCAATGTCTCCAAGACAGACTACTCTGTCACGGGCACCAAGAGGAAATCTTTTTTTGCTTACAATGTCTTCTACAAGAAGTGTTCTCTTTCCGGGTGTGATGATTTTGAAAAGCCCGGGTTTTCCTGTGATTGAAAGTATTTCTTTTAGCATATTGATATTCTAATAAAATTATTTACATTTAATTCTTATCTGACGAGTGTATATTCTACTGAATCTGCGTGAAGTTTAGGGTTAACGGCAGGAATCCCCTTAATAGGCTCAATGCGCAAAGGAAGCCGTTCGCCTCTATGCTCCGACAAGTCATTGTAATCGACAACTACCCTTACAGCTTTCTTATCATCTGAAAATTCACTCAAAGGCACGTAATAGCTTACCCTCACTTTGGAAGGGAAAAGAAGAAGGTTTTCATCTTGCGGGACATTCTCAGCAACGACCATCACCACATCCTCCTTAGCTACCAAAGGCTCGACATTGACTTTAACGTTGACAACACCGGGAATAAGCCTGACTCCGGGAATAGACTTCAACTCCGACACAAAACTCTTTGTTTCTGAAAGATCTTTCTCAACGTAAGACTTTGTCATCACCCTATGGATGGTGTCAATTATTTCTCTCGGACCAAAAGCTGTCACTCTCGGGGGATCTGAAACCGGATTGCCATATACAATATATCCCGCTCTTGCACTTGCCTTCACCATTGCGACAACAGGTATAGACTTTCCAGGGTTATCAGTATAAACGAGCCTAAGAGAGTCAATACTGCTTGAAATTATAGTAGCAGTGCTTCCAAAAGTTTCTTTCAAAGCGGACATCATATCTGAGCGTGAGCAAATGAACTGTCCATGTTCAGCCAATTCTCGGAAATTCAGATTGACAGTTGGTTTCTTCATCCAAATCGTACGCATAAGACTTGAACCCTTGTCTTTTACCTCGACATGTATCGTCTTCGGTACGTTTGAAATGAAGGTTATCGTATCAGGCTTGTTATTTATCTTAACATTAACAATGCATCCTTCCTGAACGGAGTCGTTGAGAGTCAGTATTATCCAGAACAAAGCTGCAATGCCTACAAAGACTGCAAAAGTCAGCATACCCCGGAATCTTGAAGATTTCCGGAGTTTGCTGATAACTTCTACGATTGAATTCAGAAAATTCTTATGCATGCTGCAGATTCGCGGACCGAAAGCAGAAAATTACTGATTGTTAGGATTTTCTACACCAGCGGGAAACACCGAGGCCTTGTCAACCTTAATCTGCACACCGGGAGCCACCTCGATCATCACAGTAGAATCAGAAATTTCCTTCAATTTTCCGTGAATACCACCGGCTGTCACAACGCGATCACCGTTTTTCATAGCCTCACGGGCCTTTTTGATTTCTTTCTGTTTTTTTTGTTGCGGGCGAATCATGAAGAAATAGAATATCACGATCATTGCCACAATCATAAGCAGGCTGCTGAAGCCACCGCCACCGGCTGCTTGCTGAAGAAGAATTGAATTCATATTCGATTATTTTTTATGATTATTTCCTTAGTTTTCCACTTTCTTTCAAATTGGTAATCACACATGCAAGAAGTCCATTGACGAATGATCCGCTCTTTGAAGAAGAGTAGCTCTTTGCTATTTCAATATACTCATTAAGTGATGCCTGAATAGGAATTTTCGGGAAGTTTAAGATTTCCGCTATCGCAGTCACCATAATTACCACATCCATGTATGCAAGACGGTCAGATTCCCAATGTTTGGTGTTAAGGGCTTCGTCAATGTATCCTCTGTAGATGGAATGCTTCTTGACAGTAACTTCAAAGAGTTCTCTGCCAAATTTTGCATCTTCACTATCCTTATACATAGGAAGGACGGCTTCCTTTATCTTGCACGCCGGATCAGATGCCTTTTCCTCAAATCTCCTGAAAGTCTTCAAGACAAACTCACTCATGATTTCAAGGTCATCATTCCAAAACACCGACATATTTTCAAGGGTTTCAAGAAATTCTGAATCTGTAAGGATAATGTTGCGCATAGCCTTTTTCCAAAACTCACAGTCCTCATGAAGATCACTGATCGGATCAGCCATGTATTCCTTGTAAAGTTCAGACTCTATGATTTTCTTGAGGAGATGACGAATGACATCTCGATTCTGTTCAAGCCATGACAACTTATTCTTTTGAATGAACTCCTTAATCTCCTCATCCTCATTGAGGAGTTTCACCAACTCATTGTCAATGAACTTAGGGTTGGGATTCATGTCTTCATCACTTTTCAGATAGCGGTGGCGACGTTCATCAAGATCCACTTCTCTCTGATAAGTGATGTCAATCGGCAACAAAAGAAGTCTAAAATATAGTTCCCTTGCTTTCGAGAGACTTGCATTAAGGTCTGCCAAGCCATCAGTGATATTGTCTTGACTTGATGCAAAGTCCACAAAAGTGCTTGATACCATCTCCTTCGCCCTGTCTATACCTCTCAGGGAATAGTTGTCATATCTTTCGGCAATAGCGGAAATCTGAGGATCAATAGAGATAAAATGGCGGAAAATCTCAGGCCAAATCTTAGAATCAGACTTTGGATCTTTCAAGAAATTCTTATAAATTGCAGATTCCTTGATTCGCTCACACAGTCCATCTACGCATCTCTCAAGAGGACATCTACCACCTGAATACTTACTCATCAGAGACTTCATGATGTTATCACCAATAATTCTCTGTATAAAACGAGTTTCATACAAAGGTGAGATTCTGCTGCGCGGATTTATAGACTCTGCAATAGATACCATCAGATAGAGGTAGTCAAGATAGAGTGAGTAGGCAAAACGTTTTTCCTTAGTAGGCGCTGAAGGCGGAGACTGCACCGAAAAATTGTTTTGCACAAGAAAATACGAATAAAGCAGCTGCACAACTTTAATTCTTATGAGAACTCTATTTATCATAAATATTTGATTTATAATATCAACCATGCCAACACTCTTGCCGGCAAACGTTTCAAATAGAATGCAAAATTAATATTTTCATTTGATTATTCCAAACTTTTTCCCACATTTCTCTGCCTTACAGCTTCATAAATAATAACGCCGGCAGCCACTGAAACATTGAGGGAACTAATCTCACCGACAATTGGAATTGCAGCCAAATCATCAGCAACCCTGAGAACCTCATCGGATATGCCTGTCTCCTCAGCACCCATGACAATGGCTACAGGGACTGTAAAATCAGTCTGTGTATAACCCTTAGCCCCTTTTTCTGTAGCAGCCACTATCTTATACCCATTCTCCTTAAGTTGCTTTACAGCCTCGAGCGTAGTCCTTTCGCGACAAACTGGAATATGGAACAGGGCACCGGCAGAAGTCTTGATAGCATCTGCTGTGATTGACACAGAATTGTGAGATGGAATTACAATGGCATCAGCTCCAGCACAGCATGCAGTACGGGCAATGGCACCAAAATTCCTTATATCAGTCACTCCATCGAGCACCACCATCAATGGATTTTTCCCTTCTTCATAAAGCATAGGAATCATATTGTCGAGCTTATGATATGGCACTGCTGCAAGAATTGCGATGGCTCCTTGATGATTTTTCATAGTAATGCGGTTGAGCTTCTCTTGCGGAACTCTTTTCACCAGAATGCCATATGCTTTAGCCTTCCCAAGAAGTTCTCTTGACAAGTCGCCGTTTATATCTGTCTTGACAAGAATCTTGTCGATGTCTTTCCCAGCTTCAATTGCTTCAATAATGGCTCTAAGTCCAAATATATAATCACTTTTTTCCATATATCTTTCTAATTTATCCTTCCAACAAGGCCCTTGCATTAGTAAGAGCAGCCTCATTTATCTCTTTTCCAGACAGCATCCTTGCAATTTCTCTAATTCTTTCATCGCTGCCCAGCGACCTGACGTGGCTCACCGTGCGTTCTCCTTCATCATGCTTATAGACAAGGAAGTGCCACTTACCCTTCACTGCCACCTGAGGTAAGTGTGTGATGGCAAACACCTGCATTCCTGAAGCAATATCCGCCATCATGGAACCCATTCTGTCAGCAATGTCTCCTGACACACCGGTGTCAATTTCATCAAAAATCACAGTGGGGAGCTTAAGCTTATTGGCTGTAATAGCTTTGATGCAAAGCGTAAGACGAGCCATTTCACCGCCGGAAGCCGTCTGCGAAAGCGGCATCAAAGGCTGGTTCTTATTGAAAGCACACATGAACTCCACACTATCTTTTCCGTCAGGGGTAAGCTTGCCTTTTGAAATATTTACATTAAAACGCAAGTTTCTCAGCCCAAGCGGCCGAGCGTCGGCAGTAAGGGTCTCTTCGAATTTTTTAGCAGCCACCGCTCTTGAAATGCTTATCTTTTCAGCCTTTTCCTTAAGAGTCTCGCCAAGCTTCCTTGCCTCTGATTCAAGAGCATTGAGCTCTTCAACCTTCTCAAATCCCCCGGTATTCTCTTTTTTCAAAGAGTCATAGAGATCCACGAGAGCTTCATAGTCAGCCGCCTTAAATCGTTTGACCGCTTCATAAAGTTCTTTAAGACGGGCATCAGCAATGGAAAGCCTTACCGGATCTGACTCAATGCCTGAAGCTATTCGAGCAAGAGTGTCGCCAATATCCTTAAGTTCGATATAAGCATTCCTGAGTCTATCCATCAGAGAGGGTTGAGAGGCATCCCCTTGACTTTCAAAAAGAGAAAAATCAATACCGTCGATACTTGCCCCTGCATCGCCAATCAGTGAAATGGCTGAGGTGTCAGACATGGAGAGCAAGCTTGCAGCTTGATTGATTCTACTTCTCAAGTCATCGGCATCTGAAAGGATGTCATAATCTCTCTCCACCTCCTCAAGTTCACCCTTCTTCGGATTGATCTTTGTCAGTTGCTCAAGCTGAAAAGCCCTGAGTTCGCGATTTTCTCTATTGCGTTCCATAGAGTCACGGAGTTTCTTGATCTTGTTGCGCAACGAGACAAACCTTGCAAAATCATTCTTGTAGTCGATCACCAAATCTGCATTGTCAGCTATAGAATCTATAACGCTAAGCTGATAATCGGGCTTAGAAAGAAGCCTGTTGGAATGTTGGGAATGTATGTCGACCAAGCCCCCAGCCACTTCCGTAAGGAGTGGAAGAGTGACAGGAGTGTCATTGATGAATGCACGACTGCGGCCATTTGCGCCAATCTCCCGGCGCACAATAATCTGGCCGTCGTTCCAATCAAGGTCGTTGGCATCAAACACAGCCTTTAATCCGGGAGCAACAGAGTCAAAGACACCCTCAATCACAGCCTTTCCTTCGCGGTTGGCAAGGACCTTACTGTCAACACGTTCGCCCATCAGCAAGGAAATGGCACCCATCATGACTGATTTTCCCGCTCCAGTCTCGCCGGTAAGTATAGTCAATCCCTCACAGAGATTTAATTCTACGCTGTCGATCAACGCGTAATTATAAATTGAGAGTTGTCTGATCATCTGTAGCTGCTTCTAATTTCATTAATTATTCTCATCACCCTTTCTGATTTTGTCGAGACGCTCATTTTCCGATGGATAGATCGGTTGCAACAATTTATAGACGAGTTCCCTTTCGGTTTGGGGTGCTTTTGAATATACGTTGACAAGTTCATCTAATTTTGAATCCCTGAATATTGACAGGGCCGCCGACATCGCATCCGCTTTATATACATTCTCCAACGCACTCAACGACGAAGTGATCGAGGCCCGACCTTTGTCGGGAGAAGTCACCATCTCGTCGAGCCCCTTACGATGATAGTCATAGAGCATCTGACGATAAGAAGAAGTGGAAGGAGAAGTGAAAGAAGTAAGAACACCGCTTCTATTTTTTGGATCCTCAAAAGCCTTCCATCCAATCTCACCAAGACTTTGGGCAGCTTGAACAATTGAAGCAGCCCTTTCGTAATATGGCTCTCCGCCCATAGGCGAGAAACTGTCAAAGTCAAGTGCCAAGAAGAGATAAGCGTAATAATTAAGTATGGCAGTAAGGTTGTTGTCGATAGTAGTGGAATTGAATATCAAAGGCTCTCCTTCCCTATATTCAAAACTGATCCTATTGTCTTTGAAATTGAAAAGTGTAGTGGTATATGTGGAATTATATACGGGACGTGAAAGCTGCACCTGCAAATCGCCCGTTATCCTGTCATCTGCATATTCACTGACAGTAAGAAACAGACGGCAATCAATTTTTTCATTATTTGAAAAGGTGGCATTAGAAAATCTGGTCTCATTCATATACTCAGTCATAGCCTCCTGCAAGGTCTGGAACACTGACTTAGAACCTCCTTCTATTTTCTGTGCGTTCACCTCAACTGTGCAGTTAAGTTCCTGTGCAGATGCAAAAGATGACGCCATAAAAGCAGCAGAAGCCACCAAATATTTAAAACCACTTCTTACTTTCATTTCTTAAAACAACTTCCTTTATTCTTTCCTTAATAAACTTTCAAGCTCATCAATGATGTCACCAGCCACTTCCTTCTTGCTTTTGGCGGGATATTCCTTTTCTTCACCATTAAATTTAATAATGCAGACCTGGTTGGTATCCTTGTTGAATCCGGCAAGAGGATTTTTGAGAGAATTGAGCACAATCATATCCAAAGATTTTCTTTTCATCTTCTCTATAGCATTCTCATGCTCATTGTCGGTCTCAAGTGCAAAACCAACGAGTACGCGGCTGCCTTTATTCTCTCCCAAATGAGCTGCTATATCAGGATTTTTTACAAGTTTCAGTATAAGCCCGTCTGTTTTCTCCCGCTTTATTTTTGTGTCATGTCTTTCCTCCGGAGCGTAGTCAGCAACGGCTGCAGAAAGAATGGCAGCATCACAGCCATCAAAAGCCTTTTTGGCTGCCTCAAGCATCTGACGGGCACTCCTGACATCAATTCTTGTAATATTTTCATGAGATGTCTGAAGAGCAACAGGACCAGTCACCAACGTAACTTCAGCACCTCTTTCAGCAGCTTCTTCAGCAATAGAGAATCCCATTTTCCCACTTGAGTAATTTCCAATGAACCTCACCGGGTCGATATCCTCATAAGTAGGTCCGGCAGTCACAAGAATCTTTTTCCCAGTCAGACTTTCCCTGCGAGAAAAATATTTTTCTACCCTTCTCAATATCTCTTCGGGCTCTTCCATCCTGCCTTTTCCAGACAGATGACTCGCGAGTTCTCCAGAGGCAGGTTGGATAATCTCGACTCCATCTTTTATCAACGACGAGATATTCCTCTGCGTAGAAGGGTGAGCCCACATATCCAGGTCCATGGCAGGAGCAACCATAACATGGCTTTTTGCAGACAGATAGGTAGTGATCAGCATGTTGTCGGCAATGCCATTAGCCATTTTCCCAATAGAGGAAGCTGTAGCGGGGGCAATAACCATAAGGTCTGACCAAAGACCTAAATCAACATGTGAATGCCACTCCCCTGTATTGGCGGCGAAAAATTCCGAGACCACCGGTTTACCGCTCAGAGCAGCCAGAGTGGCCGGAGTTATAAATTGCTTGCCATTCGGAGTAATGACAACTTGCACTTCCGCGCCAGCCTTAATGAGAAGGCGCAGAAGAAAAGCACTTTTATAAGCAGCTATGCCACCAGTGATGCCAAGGACGATATGTTTCCCTTTCAATGTCTGCATACCTCACTATTTCTTTAGAAACTCGTATTGAAGTCTGCGTAGCTGATCTTTTGTTTCCTTCGGGAAGTCGCCCTGCATGATCCATTGTATAAATCCCGGCTCGTGGCGCACAATGTCTTTCACCTTGCGGCCTTTGTTCTTGCCAAAATTAAAGATTGGCTCATGATTGTCATCATATATCATGCGTCCGGCAAGGTCGACGTTCCTGCCTCCGCTTGAAAATTCAGCGAGGGCTTTCACATCGTTTTTGAGTTCGGGATATCTGTCGAGCTGACTCAAAAGCACTTCATAGGTAGCCCTTGTGTCAGCACTTGCTGAATGAGCGTCTGTCAGATCCTTACCGCAATAGAATCGATAAGCAGCAACGAGAGTGCGCTGCTCCATCTTGTGGAAAATTCCTTGGACATCCACAAAGTTTCGTCCAGCCACATCAAATGGCAGTCCTACCCTTCCGAATTCCTCTATTAAAAGGGGCACATCAAATTTATTAGAATTGAACCCAGCTATGTCACTGTCGGCGAAGAGTTCGTGGAGCGATTTTGCAATCTGGCGGAAAGTAGGCGCATCCTTCACATCCTCATCCGTGATATGATGGACTGCCGTGCTTTCTTCCGGGATATGGCATTCCGGGTTGATACGGCGTGTTTTCTCTTCGGTATGTCCGTCGGGAAAAACCTTTATGAGAGAAATCTCAATGATCCTGTCGGAAGTGACGCTTGTGCCGGTAGTCTCGAGATCAAAGAAAATTATCGGGCGATTCAGATTTAATTGCATGGTGTGAGTTGAAATTATTCTATTACTTGCATAGGCATCTGGAGCATAACGATATTTTCATTCTCCTTCTGCTCAAACGGCATAAAAAGTCCGGGACGCCCGGGATCTGAAAGTTTCACTATAATAGAGTCACCGGGAAGATTATTAAGCACTTCAAGCATATAGACGCTATTGAATCCGATAGAGAGGGGACTTCCTTCGTAAGAACATGTCACTTTTTCGTCAGCTCTTGTAGCATAGTCAAGGTCTTGAGACTGAAGAATCACAGAATTATCATCCATACTCATCTTCACCAAGCTTGAAGCTTTGCTCGCAAACAATGAAACCCTTCTCATGGCAGCCAACAGGACAGTGCGATCTACCGTCATCTCATTAGGATTATCTTGAGGAATTACCCTATTATAGTTAGGATAATTACCTTTCACAAACCTGCATCCGAGCCTATAGTCGCCAAAACTAAATATTGCACTCTTCTCGTCTTTTCTTATCTTGACACTTTCAACATCTTTTCCAATTAAAGAGCGAAGAATACCGGCAGGTTTGCCCGGAAGTATGAAAGAAGTCTCCCTGTTGGGTTGATAACTTGAGTTGATGTAGCGCACGAGTTTGTGGGTATCCGAGCCTACGAAAGTAATGTCTCCTTCATGGAAATCCCAATACACACCGGTCATCATCGGACGTATTGTATCCGTGCTTATAGCGAAAAGGGTGAAGTCGAGACCTCTTTGAATCACCTCTGCCGGGATCGACATTTCGATAGAAAGATCGTCAGTCTCAAAACTTTGAGGGTATTCAGCGGCATCAACGCCCATAAATTCAAAGTGACCACCGGGGAAGATAATGTCTACGACGCACGTAGACTCCTCAATCTCAAAAGTGAGCGGAAAATTCGAAACTTCCTTCACCACATCCATCAGTCTTTTGGCATTGATGGCAATCTTGCCGTCAAGTCCCTGGTTGGTTATCTCAAGCTTGGCGGTCATAACCGTCTCCTGGTCGGAGCCCGCGATAAAGAGAGAATCTCCCTTCACTACAAGAAGGAAGTTGTCGAGAATGGAAAGCGCATTTTTTGCATTGATCACCTTGCTGACAGCTGCAAGCTGCTGCTGAAGAGTCTTTCCGTGAACATTAAATTTCATATATGGCTATTATTTTATTTTTCAACACATTACCTGCACGCTCCAATTTTGCCTGAAGTGCGCTGATTCTTAAAAGACAAAGATAGCAAAAAAAATTGGGATATGCAAAAAAAAGTTCCATGCATTGCTCTGCATGGAACCTTTTTATAGATATCCGAAATGATTATTCTTCTTCAGCCTCTGCAACGACACAAACAGGAACTTCTGCGTTCACGTCGCGATGGAACTTTACGGTGCAAACATAGTCACCAACGATCTTGATAGGATTCTTAAGTGAAATAAGCTTGCGATCAACGTTATGACCAAGTTTAGCAAAAGCATCAGCAATCTGAGCGGCTCCGACGCTTCCGTAGATAACACCGTTAGCACCGGTCTTAGCTTCGATCACGAGCTTAACATCCTTGATAGCCTCAGCCTGAGCCTGAGCATCAGCGAGAATTGCAGCGATCTTATGAGCACGCTGACGGAGGTTTTCCTGAAGTTCTTTGAGGTTAGCGTCAGAAGCGATGACAGCCTTACCCTGTGGAATCAGATAGTTACGACCATAACCATCTTTCACTTCCACTACATCATCCTTGTAGCCGAGTTCGACCACGTTTTCTTTAAGAATAAGTTTCATATATAGCTTTCGTTAAAATGGTTATTATTTCATTAAATCAGTCACATAAGGAAGAAGGGCGAGGTGGCGAGCGCGCTTAACAGCCTGAGCCACACGACGCTGGAATTTCAAAGAAGTGCCAGTGATGCGACGAGGAAGGATCTTGCCCTGCTCGTTGAGGAACTTCTTGAGGAATTCAGGATCCTTATAGTCGATATACTTGATACCGCTGCGTTTGAAACGGCAGTATTTTTTCTTACGAGTGTCAACTGTAAGAGGAGTAAGATAACGGATTTCGCTGTTTGCTGCCATGATTATGCCTCCTTATTTTCTGCTTCAGCCGGAGCTGCTGCGGTTTCACTTGCTTTGTTTGCTCTCAGGTTGCGACGCTTTTCTGCGTATTCAGCTGCATACTTGTCAAGACGGAAAGTGAGGAAACGGAGCACTTTCTCATCGCGGCGATATGCGATCTCAAGCTGCTTAACGATAGTAGGAGCGCCTTCAAATTCGAGAAGGCAATAGAAGCCTGTGGATTTCTTCTGAATAGGATAAGCAAGCTTGCGCAGACCCCATTCCTCTTCATTGACGATTGTAGCTCCATTAGCTGTCAATACGCCTTTGAATTTTTCTACCGCTTCCTTCATCTGTTCGTCAGACAAAACGGGAGTTAAAATGAAAACGGTTTCGTAACGATTCATACGTTTAAAAATAATTAATTGGTTATTTTTCACTGCTTTGATTATAGCTTTTACTCAAGCTGTCTCAAAAACGGCACAAAATTACAAAAAATATCCGGAATATGCAAATATTTCTCCAAATTATCTATAGTTTTTATGTCAAAGTAACCCTGCATGCTCTTTTATGCCCATGCAGGTGATGGGGATCAGACTATCTCGCGTACGGAATCGATGTCGGGCAGATTAGTGATTTGCTCCATCACCATGTGGAGTTCGTCGTAGCTATGGACGGAGAAAGTGATGAGGATTGTTGCTATAGCATCCACAGTCTTTGTGTTGATGCTACCGATAGACAGGTTAAGGCTATTCGAAATGCAGTCAACAAGGTCAATCACCATATGAGGGCGATCGACGCAAATCACCTCGATCTCTACAGGATATAGAGTATCATTAGCTTCAAAATCGACGCTTACTATATTATCACCAAGCTGAGAAGACATCTTGATGACCTCAGGGCAGTCGCGCTTATGCACCATTATTCGGGAACCCGCATTATGGAACCCTATAACTTCCTCCCCCGGCATCGGCATACAAATCGGGCATCTGTCATATTTCGGTTTAGGGAGTTTTGACAAATATGAGCGGATAGCCTTTCTTGCCTTATAAGTCACAGTGGCATCAAGCCAATCTTTAGTAGGATGACACTCCGCATCAGGAAACACCTCTACAATATCGCCACGATGCAAGGGTGTCTTTATTGAAGCCAGGCGTCCATTGATGCGAGCAAATTTGGCTTTCTCCCCAAGTTTAGAGTGAACCTCGTAAGCAAAATCAAGAACAGTGGATTTTTGAGGAAGAATAATTGGTTTTCCTTGCGGAGTAAAGGTCATTATGTCATCATTATAAAACGATGAAACAACATTCTCAATAAAAGTGCTTCCACCATCGTGAGCATTTTTGGAAATTTCCCTAAGATTCGAACGGAATTTATTAATCCATCTCTTGATATTACCCTCAGAGCTATCACTCAGGAAACCATATTGGGAATTAGTCACCATACGCTCACTGCTGATATGCACTTCCTGCCATCTGCCAAAGTCTGCAAGCAGTTTGACATGGAAACTCTGATATCCATTTTCCTTAGGATTGTCGATATAATTTGATATACCACCAGGTTTTTCCTTGAACCTATCAGTAAGGAGAGAATATATTCTCAACGCGAGATTCTTTTCAGAAATCCCTTCCTCATTCTTGAAAACGATCTCTACAAAATGACGGTATTTCAGATGGTCGAAATCATCGCCATACTTATTCATCTTTCTCCAAAGTGAATATGGCTGACGATACTCAACAAAAACTCTTGCTTTAATGCCTCCACGCTTGAGAATATTGGAAATCTCATCAGTAAAAATCTTCAGCCTGGCATAATTTGACTTTTGGTCGGCGACAATTCTCGATGTCAATTCGGCATACTCATGCGGACACCGGAATCGAAGCGAGAGGTTTTCAAGCTCCGTCTTCACATTGTAAAGACCAAGCCTTGTAGCAAGAGGAGCATAGAAATAATCAGTCTCGCCGGCAATTTTCATCTGCTTATCAGGACGCATGGATGACAAGGTCCGCATATTATGAAGGCGGTCGGCAAGTTTCACGAGGAGCGCCCGAATATCATATTGCACAGCAGTCAACATCTGCTTGAAATTGTCAAGCTGCTTCGACATCTCGTATTTTTCCTTCTTCTGCTTAGTGACTACACGAACAAGGAATGCCACATCGTTGCCAAAACGCTTTTGGATCTGATCTACAGTCCAATCGGTATCCTCCACGACGTCATGAAGGAAAGCTGCGATCACAGACTCCACATCAAGATTCAATTCTTGGGCAGCTATTGTGGCTACTGCAATAGGATGGAATATATAGGGTTCTCCGGTTTTTCTCTTTTGCTTCTTATGCGCTTCACGAGCAACTTCGAAGGAATCTACCAACCGGCGATAGTCTTCCTCCGACACACGAGGGCGCATGGAGTCAAACACCACGTTAGCTCTTCTTTCAATCTCAGCGGAGTAATCCTTCTCCTTATTGGCTACCTTCAGACCCTTTTCTTCCATACTTTTGAATGTTGCTTGATTATCTTGATTTAACCCATGACAGACTAAAGTCATCAGCTTTGCCTGTTGGCATTCTTTTCCATATATCCCTTCACTTGCTTGAAAAGAGCGGATGCGAACACCAGATCATTAAGGTCTTTATTATCACTTTTGTAGATGGTCTTATCGTTGCCAGACCAATCACAATATCCCTTATTGATGAATATAATGTGCTCCCCTATTCCAAGCACGGAGTTCATATCGTGGGTATTGATCACGGTAGTAATCTCATATTCATGGGTGATGTCGCTGAGCAAATCATCTATCATGAGCGATGTCCGCGGATCAAGACCCGAGTTGGGCTCATCGCAAAACAGATATTTCGGATTGAGCGCTATTGCCCTTGCTATAGCAACACGTTTTTGCATACCTCCCGAGATCTCAGAAGGATACTTACCGTCGGCATTTTTCAACCCTACACGTTCGATACAGAAGTGAGCACGTTCGAGCTGATCCTTGTAGCTCAACGGCGAAAACATCTTCAGCGGGAACATCACGTTGCCAAGCACAGTCTCATTGTCAAACAAAGCCGATCCCTGAAAAAGCATACCTATGTCCATTCTCAGCTCCTTGCGTTGCTCCGCACTCATCGTGTTGAGACAGCGGCCATCATAAAAGATCTCACCTTCCTCCGGGCGCAAAAGACCAACAAGACACTTCAGAAGGACGGTCTTTCCTGAACCGGACTGACCAATGATCAGATTTGTCTTTCCGGTCTCAAAAGTGGCGGTTATGTCATGGAGCACCTGTACTCCGTCAAACCATTTGCTGATATTCTTAACTTCGATCATTGCAACAACAGTTTAGTGAGGATTACATCCGCAAGCAGGATGAGTATGGAACTTGAAACGACTGCATTTGTACTTGCCTTTCCCACTTCCAGCGCACCACCCTTTACATAATAGCCATAGAAAGCAGCAACAGTAGATATGATATAAGCAAACACGACAGTCTTTATTATTCCATACCAAACATACCATTCATTGAAGAACGACTGGATGCCAAAAACATAGTTTTCCACAGTCAACATATCCGTGAATTCAGCCACGAGCCATCCTCCCCAGAGTCCGACAAACATAGAAAGGACACAAAGAACCGGAACGAACAGCACAAATCCTATGACTTTTGGCAGCACTATGAAATTGGCTGAATTGATGCCCATAATCTCCATTGCATCTATCTGTTCAGTCACGCGCATAGTGCCGATTTCCGAAGCGATATTCGAACCGACCTTTCCGGCAAGAATGAGACACATCATTGTCGAAGAGAATTCAAGCAGAAGGATTTCACGGGTGGCAAGACCCGTAGAATAGCTTGGAATCAACGGAGAAACAATGTTGATGGTCATCTGGATTGCGATCACAGCACCAATGAAAATGGAGATGATCACCACCAGAGGAATAGAATCAACACCCAGCTGTGAGATTTCAGTCACGAGCTGCTTGAAGAATACTTTCCACTTATCAGGACTACGGAAGACCTGCGTCAAGAACAGACAGTAACGTCCGAATGTCTTTATCGATTTTGTTACCACAATATAGTCTTTTAAACAACCTTTACACTTTAGGAAAACGCTAAAGGAACCAAATTCAACTGCAAAATTAATAAAAAAATTCAAAGTTGAGCCCTATCTATTTGTTTACAACAATCATTTTTATTAATTTTGTCCTGAAAAGTTTAAAATTATGGTAATATCCACCAAAATTTTCGCTTTTTGGGCGAAGTTTTGCGGTATACCTTCAAAAAACAGATTTTTTTATGTTAGTAATTGGCATAGCCGGAGGCACCGGATCTGGAAAATCCACGGTAGTAAGAAAGATAATCGAATCCTTGCCTAAAGATGAGGTCGCAGTGCTTCCGCAAGATTGTTACTACAACGACAACCATCACATACCACTTGAGACGCGCCTCAAGATGAATTACGATGAGCCGAGAGCCATAGACTGGACTCTATTGACCAAGCAATTGGATGAACTCAAGGCAGGGAAAGCCATAGAGAGGCCCACATATGACTTCCTCACCTGCTCGCGTATGAATGAGACAGTCCGCATCGAGCCAAGAGAAGTCGTAGTGGTGGAAGGAATCCTTGTGCTTTGTGAAAAAGAGCTCCGAGACAGAATGGATGTCAAGGTATTTGTAGACGCAGATGCAGACGAAAGGCTCATCCGCGTGATTCATCGCGACTGCATAGAGCGTGGGCGCACACCCAAAATGGTCATAGACCGCTATCAGGAAACCCTAAAACCAATGCATGAACTCCACATCGAGCCATCAAAGAGATATGCCGACCTGATCATACCCCAAGGGGGCAACAACCAAGTGGCCATCAAACTTCTCACCGATTACATCAGAACACTTCTTCCATCATATAAGAATAAGTAAGAATAAGAAATGAAGATTTTCCCATTATTCCCAAAGAAACGGACAGATGAACCCAAAGTGACGTCTGAATCTGAAACCGAAATCCCTATCTTTGACGGGGATGGTATCGAGGGGGTAGACGATCATATCAAGTCAACATTGGAAGTGCCGGAATCGGAAATTGCAGAAGATATGATCGAGACCGGTGTGATGCCCGACACCATGATAAAGGAGAATGAGGATGACATCTTTATAGACACTCCGGAAGGTTCACTTGAAGAAGAGATAATCGAGGCTGAATCTGAGAAAGGAATTCTCCGCACCAAGGATCTCGTAAAGAAATATGGCAAGCGCACTGTGGCGAATAAAGTTTCGATTTATGTCAAGCAAGGTGAAATAGTAGGTCTGCTTGGTCCGAATGGCGCAGGAAGGACCACTACCTTCTACATGACGACAGGCTTGATCACAGCTAATTCCGGAAAGATATTTCTTGACAACCAAGACATAACGGGATATCCTGTCTATAAGCGTGCCCAACTTGGCATAGGCTATCTTGCCCAGGAAGCATCCGTATTCCGCAAGCTCACTGTCGAAAATAATATCCGCGCAGTGCTTGAGATGACCAAGATGACCAAAGAACAGCAGAAAGAGAAGCTTGAGGAACTCATCGATGAATTCAATCTCCATAAAGTGCGTAAGAATCTTGGCGACCAATTGTCAGGCGGCGAACGACGACGCACGGAGATAGCCCGTTGCCTTGCCATAAATCCAAAATTCATCATGCTTGATGAACCCTTTGCCGGAGTGGACCCTATTGCAGTGGAAGATATCCAGAGTGTAGTCTACAAGCTTAAGGAAAAGAACATAGGGATACTCATCACCGACCACAACGCTCCAGAGACACTCAGCATCACCGACCGTGCATATCTGCTCTTTGAGGGTCGCATACTTTTCCGGGGCACAAGTGAGGAATTGGCTGAAAATCCAATAGTGAGGGAGAAATATCTTGGACGTAACTTCATTTTCCGACGCAAAAAGTTCGATTGACATGAAAAAATTCATCGATATTTGCCAATTTGTATTGGTGCTTATGGGGCTGATGATATGCGGACTTTTTGTCACGTCGCTCATCGGACTCTTGCCACTACACGGAAATGCAATGCAATGGGGCATCATATCCGCCCAGAACATCCTTGCTTTCATCTTTCCGGCCCTGCTAACATGGAAGATGTGCTTCAAGGTCAATCCATTCAAGGCAATAGAGTCAGACAAGTACCCTTCAGTCAAAATGATAGGAATCACGTTGCTGATTTATATCGTCGGGATGCCCGCACTCAACCAGATAGTATATTGGAATCAGGAGATGTCACTGCCTGAGGTGTTTTCAGGTTTTGAAGAGTGGTGCCGCAATATGGAGGATCAAGCTGAAGCACTTACAAAGGACCTTTTAGGTTCCACCAATCTTTTGCCCACCATCATAAACATTCTCTTGATAGGGGTTCTGACCGGTATCGGAGAGGAGTT
The DNA here is from genome assembly GCA_029060285.1 of Muribaculaceae bacterium. Classification (GTDB taxonomy): domain Bacteria; phylum Bacteroidota; class Bacteroidia; order Bacteroidales; family Muribaculaceae; genus Lepagella. The sequence continues at coordinate 21,400 of JAIDUH010000074.1, forward strand.
CTTCTTCAGGGGTGCATTCCAAAGAATGCTCATATGGTGTAGAGTGAATCATCATGCTGCTATATGGATAGCAGCCACAGTCTTCAGTGCCCTTCATTTTCAATTTTTTGGATTTATTCCACGTTTGCTTCTTGGCGCATTCTTCGGTTACATATATTGGTGGAGCGGCAATATTTGGATAAATGCATTTGCTCATGCGCTAAACAACAGCCTTGTCATTGTATCGACATGGTGCATAAACAAAGGATTTCTATCAGAAGAATTTGACATGATGGGAGTTTCAGAAGGAGGATTGCCCGTCTCGGCAATAATTAGTTGTGTATTAGTCGCAGCTATAATTTACATCTTACATCAACGTGGAGTTCTCTCGGGAAAAGCAAAATTGCCAGCGGAGATTCCATCCAACAGTTTAGAGAATGCCACCGAAAGCAAATAAAGACCTCTCCTATCGCGACATATTAGACAGTATCAAGAAGAAGGAGTTCGCCCAAGTCTATATCCTTATGGGTGAAGAGACATATTATATCGATCTCATTGCAGATGCAATTGAAAGGAATGCGGTCTTGGAAGAAAACAAGGCTTTTGACCAGCTCATATTTTACGGAGCAGATTCAGATCTTGATGTTGTGATTGCCAATGCCCGCCAATATCCAGTCATGGGAGACCGACAACTTGTCATCTTTAAGGAGGCCCAAACCTACCCGGGAAATAAAACACAACTTGACAAACTTGCAGCCTATATATCGCAACCCAATTCGCACGGTGTATTTGTGCTCGTCTACAAAGGGGACAACCTGTCGGCCACTTCCGCCTTGATGAAGGCAGCATCAAAGGCAGGGGACAAGGTTGTGGTATTTAAAAGTCCTAAGATTAAAGACTACCAGCTTGCCGGTCCAATAAAGGATTATTGCCGCACCAAAAAGATAGGCATCGAAGAACAGGCTGTGCAAATTCTTATTGAATATATCGGGAACTCTCTTCAGAAACTGTTTGGAGAAATTGACAAACTAATTGTCGGTGCAGGACAGGGAGCACAACGCATCACAGCATCAATGGTGGAAGAAAATATTGGGATATCAAAGGAATTCAATAATTTCGAGCTGACTAAAGCGCTATCTACCAAAGATTATCCAAAGACATTGCGTATTCTCGACTATTTCAGGAAGAATCCGAAGAATAATCCTACCGTGATGACAACTTCAATTCTTCAGAAATTTTTCAGTCAACTTGTAGTGGCACACTATACCCAGGATAAAACTGACAGAGGATTGATGGAGGCATTGCAACTCAAGACCTCTTATGCCTTGAAAGAGATCAGGGATGGCATAAGCATGTATACCCCACGGCAGTCGCTGGCAGCAATATCAGCCTTGCGCGAATTTGACTGCAAAAGTAAAGGAATAGGGTCACTCCAAAACGAATATGATCTACAACGCGAATTGATTTTCAAAATATTTACCATATCGTGAACAATGCCGCATCCCTCGATGCGGCATTGTTCTTTAAAGTCAAATCATTTCATCAAATTATATTGAATTGTGCGAACCTTAGATAAAGTTTCTTCTCTCCAGCCTGTGTGAATCTGACAGTTATCACCCCCTCTCCCATTACGAAATCGAGTTTAGTGACAACCCCTTCGCCGAGCTTAGAATGCACTATGCGGGTGCCGACAGGAACTTCTTCAGGATTATGGGTACCCGGAGTTTTTCTTTTCAGATCGCCGGGCTTACTGATGATGCCGGCCGCCGAAGAGTCAGAATGCCCGGATGCATTTCTACCATAAGAATTAGACCGAGGAGTGTCATAAGTGGATGCGAAAGACTTCTTACCTACGGAACGATATGAATTATAGCGTTCCAATGGGTTTACAAAGGAGGAAGTGTGTCCGGAAGTGTCGGAGAGATCCGAAGATGTCTCCAGCTGAACATATTTCTTGCCTATTTCAGAAAGGAAGCGTGATGGACGAGTCTGTACTGTCTGTCCATTGCGAAACCTTGTCTTTGCATAAGTCAAGGCGCAAGTTTCCTTTGCACGAGTCATAGCCACATACAGTAGCCTTCTCTCCTCTTCCACTTCATCGGTAGAATTCATTGACATTGCTGAAGGAAGCAGTTCTTCTTCTACTCCGACCACAAACACATGTTTGAATTCAAGGCCTTTGGCAGCATGGCAAGTCATGAGCGTCACCTTCTCATCAGACGTTTCGTCTGATGAATCCTGATCAGTAGCGAGCATAACGTCGGAGAGGAATTCTTGCATGCCTGTGCGCTGATCTCCCTCTTCCTGCCGAGAATCTACAAAATCCTTGAGGCCGGCAAGCAACTCCTTGAGGTTTTCTTGCTTGCTTATAGATTCAGGAGTATTATCATGATTCAATACTGTAAGTATACCGCTTCGGTTGAACACGAGTTGCCCGAGGGAATAAGCATCAGAGCCCTTGGCATTATCATCAACAAATTCCTGCGCCATGTCCCTGAAGGCAGCCAGTTTTTTCAGAGTGCCGGCATTGACCGAAACTCCTTTTGCAAGAGGATCCTGAAGCACCTGCCATATGCTGACGTTGGCAGCAGTGGCAGCGTCCGAGAGTTTCTTCATGGTGGTGTCTCCAATTCCCCTTGCCGGATAATTTATGATTCGGCGCAAAGCCTCATCATCATCAGGATTGATGGCAAGACGGAAATAGCAAACGGCATCCTTGATCTCCTTACGCTGATAAAAAGACAGACCTCCATAAATCCTATAAGCAATATTGCGCTTACGAAGGGATTCCTCAAGTGCGCGGCTCTGGGCATTGGTGCGATACAGCACAGCATAATCTTCATATGAATCATGACAGCTTAGCCTGGATTTTGCTATCATATTAGCCACAAGGTATGCCTCTTCAATGTCAGAATAGGTAGAAAGGATCTTGACCCGTTCACCCTCATCATTCTCGCTATAGACATGCTTCTTCATCTGCCGGGTATTCTTGTCGATAAGGCTACCCGCAGCATTAATTATATTCTGTGTTGACCTGTAGTTTCTTTCAAGCTTAAATATTTTCAAGTCAGGATAACGCCTCTCCATATTGAGTATATTCGCTATGTTGGCACCTCGAAACGAGTAGATGCTCTGCGCATCGTCGCCGACAACACATAGTTTTTTGTGAAGGGCTGCCAGCTGGGAGATGATAAGATGCTGTGCAAAATTCGTGTCTTGATACTCGTCGACGAGAATATATCGGAAAAACTCCTGATAATGTCTCCTTATATCAGGAAAATCTCTTAACAATATGTTCATATAGACGAGGATGTCATCGAAATCCATCGCATCCGCCCTTTTGCAACGCTCACAATATGCTTTGAAGATTTGTCCCGTCAGCGGACGTTTTGCCTTTTTGTCGGCATTGTAATTGTCTGAGTCCTGCATATATTGGTCCGGATCAATCAGAGCATTCTTTGCATTGGATATTATAGAGTGAATAGCGGCAGGCTTATAGGTCTTCTCATCAAGCTGCATATCCTTGATGATGCTTTTAAGCAAGGATCTGGAGTCAGATGTGTCATATATGGTAAACGATTGTTTAAAACCTATTTCCTCGGCGTGTTGCCTCAAGATCCTTAAAAACACAGAATGGAAAGTACCCATCTTGAGCCGTGAAGCAACTCTCTCTCCTACCGCCTCTGTGATTCGCTCTTTCATCTCCCGGGCAGCCTTATTGGTAAAGGTAAGCGCCAGGATACGCCAAGGTTCGTAGCCGGACCTTATAAGATCTACAATCTTATAGGTCAGGACACGTGTCTTGCCAGACCCCGCCCCGGCTATAACCAAAGAAGGTCCGTCTTTATATACGACAGCATCACGCTGCTGCTCATTGAGAAGATCAAGATAATTATAGTTAATTTCAGACATAAATCATTGCTGTTCCACTTCAGAGGAAGTGGCTATGGGTTAATTTCACAAGCTTGGAGTCCAGACTGGAATCTCAGGCAGGAAAGCATAGGAGTCATTGTCATAGTCCATCTCACAACAGAAATGCCTCATTCCATTGCTGACGATTAAGTAACGGGAACGAAGCACCATATTGTATCGGGCAACCTGGTCGAACACACCTTGCGTGATTGCAACGGTCGGGGCCTTATATTCTACCACTACTGAAGGAGAGCCGTCGCTTCTGAACACGACAGTATCGCAACGACGGCGTGTATCATTAAGTTTCAAAGACACTTCATTGCGCATAAGAGAAGCCGGATAACCGAACTTGTCGGTCATCCAGGCAATAAAATGTTGTCTTACGTATTCTTCCGGTGTCAAAGCCACATATTTTTTTCGCAGCGGGTCAAACACCTTGAGAATCTTTCCGTCCATTCGTAGCCTTAAATCTACCAAAGGAAGGTTAAGGGGTGGCTGTTCTGTCACTTACTTATAATGAGGGTCAAAAAGAGTATTCAGAAGATGGGCAAGACGAAGGCCACCCTTGAGAAGTTGCTGTTCGATCACCGGAGTCCATTCAGCGATATAGTCATAACTGATGTTGGTGCCTTCCGGGGTCTTCTCGTAGATTTGAGTGGCATAAGCAAAAGTTTCCTTACCCCAATCATCAGGATCTGTCGAGGCAAGAATCATGGCCTCTTCATTTTTAGAAGCGCGGTCTATCTGGTCTTGCCATTCGGTATAGGTCCAGTTATGGGCTGATTCCACCACACTGCTGTCCCAAATGCCATGGAGATTCCTGTCGCTGTTGAAATACTTAACCTTGACGCTGTTGCCCCCACGGTCGGAAAGATGTCCCATGTGCATAGGCTGATGGATGTCACCTAAGAAATGGACGAGAAGCTTAAGCGCAAGCTGCTTTTCCTCAATGCTTGACTTTGGATCTTCAAGCACCGCATACTGGGCTTTGATGGCTGTTGTGACATCTCCATTCTCATTGCGAGGGAATTTATCGTAGTCATGCCCTGCATCTATATTACGATAATGCCAAGTCTTAGTGTAGTCATATTGTGGAGTGTGGCAAGCGTTGTCAGCCCAGTTTGCCCAATATACTATCGACTTGCCGCCCAAGATTGAGTCGCAAGCAGCTTTTGCAGCCGGAGTAAGATGCTTTTCTGCGATAAAAGCAGTGACGTCATGTCCTTTCTGACCCCAGCCGAAAGCTGTAGCCGACATAGAAAGCATGAGCCCGAATGATACGATTGATTTGGCGTTCATATTTTTATCTATTGTTTTTATTCACAAAATTATTAAAAAAAACTTGAAAATCCAACTTTCCTAAGATAAAAATTTATTATTTTCGCACCAACAGGGGGATTCAATTGTTATAGTATCATAATAAATCTTTAAATATAATATTATGAAAAGCAAGAATTTGACTTATACAGGTATTGTGACCCTTATATTGGGCATAGCCTTGCTGTTTATGCAGGCTACCGCAATCAATATTGTGGTGATGGTAGTGGGCGGAGCATTCCTCCTGTCAGCGTTAATAGATTTGATAGTCGTATTCCGCAGCAAAGCTACTTTGGAAGTGAACGGCGAGAAGAAATCAGGCACATCCATTTCTATAATATCCACGCTGACAGCTGTTGCGACAGGGGCCTTGGGACTTTGGATGCTACTTAGTCCGGCAAGTTTCAGTTCACTGCTCGTGTATGTTTTTGCAGCGATAATACTCTTGGCAGGTCTTTACCACATCAGCATGCTCGGGTTTGGATTCCGCAATGCAAGATTCCCATTTGCCTTTTACATCCTACCTATTCTGCTTGTAGCTACGGGAGTCGTGATATTTGTACTCGGGCCGGTGAAAATGATGAATGCAATCGTTCTCGTCACGGGTATAGCCTTGATCGTATATGCAGTCTGCAACTTCCTTGAAGCTGCAGGAGAATCAAGCTATGCAAGAATTGAAAACAAGTGATCTATTTCATAACTCTTGACTTCAGGCAGCTCGGGCATCCGTGTCCGGCTGCCTTTGTTCGTATTTTCATTGTATACTCGTGTCCGCAGACATCACATCTATAAGTCTTGAAAGCATTTTGATCATCATCGGAGATGTCGGCATCCATATTTTTCACACCCGGATTGACATCGGAAGGGCGGGAAACGTCAATACCTTGCCAGTCAGGAATAGCCTCCCAGGCCTCACGACCGCCCCAAGAAGCTTGAATGCGATCTGTCACGTCGTTAGCTATCCACCACATAGGTCCAAGTTTGGGAGTTTTTGCCACTTTACCCATAAACATTTTGAGAGCAAATGAAGGAGCGACAGGCGCAAGGGAGAAGTACCAAGGCAGCTCTCTCTTCATTTGCTTGAAGTATTCCTTTGGAGTGACACCACTTCTGAAATGAAGAATATCATCCAATTCATCAGAATCAGAAAACCAAAAACCATGGAAATTTCCGGTTGCAAACCAATTCGCATTGAAGATTTTTTCAGGAGGAGGACATCCCATTCCTTTCAGCAATTCGCATTCAAACTCATAGTTTGTCATTCGATAAGCTGCTCCCCCACCTATATTATAGCATTTATTCCAAAAGGAATCTGGCACATCATCATGACATACCCTTTCAAGAAGCCTTCCGGAATCATCAGCAGTCACCCATTCCAAAACCCCACGAATCGGCACATGGAAGGCGATAGGGTCAGAAGCATTCATCAATAGTCCACTGTGGAGTATTCCGGTTTGACGCAGTGAAACCCACCATTTGAGGTCGGAATCGAGGAGCAGGCGTTCAGCCATTGTCTTTGAATATGCGTATGCGTCGAAGTAAGCCGGAGTAAGCGGATCGCCACATTGTCCCCAATGATCGGGAACGGCACGGTTGCCATATTGAGAAACAGACCCAATATAGACCACCTTGACTTCATCTTTCCTTCGCAGGGCTGCATCAATGATATTTTGCATGGCGCCTATATTGGTCATGACTGTCTTTTCCGGATACCAGTCAGCTGACGGGGACACCATACCCCCGACGTGCAAGACGATGTCAGCTTTATCCACACCTTGCTTCACAGCTTCTTTGTCAAGCAGGTCGCCCCAAATCACCTTAACACCTTTCTTGATATATGGAGACAGTTTCTTCCTGTTTTTTTTACTATCTCTGGCAAGAACAGTCACATCATATTTTCCAGGAACATCGGTCAGTTCTTTAAGACCTTTGGATCCCATCACGCCGGTGGCACCGGTAAGAAATATCTTTTTCATTTATCTTTGCACTTTTATCTGCAAAGATAATTAAAAAATCCTTTATTGACAACAAAAATGGAAGATTAAAATTGACTGGACATATGAAGTTGTTTCGACTTATTTACGAATATAAAAAATTTCAAAATAATCTGAAGGGTCAATTCTTTTTATCAAGCTTCCGCTATCTTTACGGCATCTTCCGCTTCATTCATCAGTCACTATGCTCGCATCGCTCCTTCTTCATGAAGCGAAATATGCTCGCAAAGCTGACGAAATCTTAATAAAAAAATAAGTCAAAACAACTTCTATAAAGAGAAAACTAATCATGAAAAATTCTTTGCGAGAACAAACAAAAATGATTATCTTTGCAGTAAACTTCAAAGAAGAGGTTCAAATTTCAGAAGATTGAATAGAGCCAAGGAGATGAGTTTTAATGCATTGAGCAACATAGTATAGCGGGTTTGAGGAGTTCAAAAGAAAAGATGATCCATTTTATGGAAATGTTTTAACGAGGATTTTAATATTTTGGATAAGATAATCATACATATTCGTCCTGTGGAATGGACGGAGGGTGAGAGATATGGTCTACAGATCCGAGTTTCGGGAGAGAACCCTGAAGTAAGAATAGACTGGGGAGACGGTAGTGTAAAATCTTTCTATGGGAATGAAATTGAAGAATATCATACATATCCCAAGAATGAATTTCTTCAATTCAAGGTGGAGGTGACAGTCATATCCGGGAAAGTTGAATTCATAGATCCTTGTGGAGGAGAATGCGACATTGATGTAATCGATTTCAGCAATGCTCCTTCCATCAAAGAGATATCGGTTGAGAATTGTCAAAACATAACACTGGATAACCCTAATCTTGAAAAACTCTCAGTAAGGATATTTAATGGGAGAGACATAGACCTCAGTAAGTGTCCTAATCTGAGGCAACTTTCATTTGAGGGTGGAATCGATATGACGGAGATCGATCTTTCCGGCTGTCATAGGCTTGAACGGCTCGACGTGGATGGTTCATGGCAGAATCCGGATTTTTCGAAGATAGTGATTGCGAATGACGCTCATTTGAAATATGTAAGGTTGTCTTCTGTGAATCTATCAAAAGGAAGTGTGCAGTTTATCCAGAATCTCATTCACAGGAATAAAGGGGAGATATATTATGCTTAATATCTTACATCAAAGGAGTCAGAAAGAATTGTGATGAAAGCTATAGTTGGAATTATAAAGTTATTATCAAGTTAACAAACAAACAGCTATTAGATCTTTTTTTATTGTAAGAAAATTTATACCTTTGCATCGAGTTATATTGTCGATCTTAAGGCTCATACAATGCCATAAGCAATATAAAAAAGAAATTCTAAGATATGGAAGAATTAGAGATAAAAGAAAACAATGAGAAATTCTGGCTAATGATGACAAAAGAAGGCACGTTACCATATTGTCATGAAATGCTCAAGCTGAGTGTGGAGTTTCAGTCTAAGAAGGATCCAGACACCCCTTATGAATTACATCTTAAAACATTAGATAGTGACATCCAAGCATACATGGATAATGTTGTTCGACACACACATGATAAAACTTGGAATATGATTCTTCCCGAAGAATCACCTTTCCCAAAAGATTTACATGCATATATTCACGAGTATGGATGCGCTGGAAAGTTTCAACCCAATCATTTAATGTGTAAATTAGCGGCATTAAGGGATGATGAACATAAATTAGTATATGAATTCCTAATAGAGTATGATATTTTTGAATCGGATGTTGAGATTTATTTCGGTGTAAAAGCTGTATCTGATAGTTGGATTACTACTCCTCAATTTCAACAACTCGTCATAAATCAGTGGAATAAAGTAAAAGAAAAAGGAGCTTACAAACGACATCTCCATAGATTCAAGAATACTAATAATGGCAACAACGGTACCTTTTGGCCTTTTTGGTGGAGGATGGGAATGGATTGTAAAGAAGAACTCAGTGACGCGATAATGATAATACGCAAATTTTACGATGATTATAAAAAGACACTTGAATTAGAAGACTTTGAACCTCCAAAATTTGATAGAATTCAGGAGGAGGTTGAAAACTCCCTTCGCGCATCAAAAGATTATGAAAAGTTGCTTTCATGCATAAGAGATGATTTCAGTGTCGAAGTGATTGAGTTGTTTGAATCTTTAATAGACCATTGCATAGAAGAAGGAATAGTAAGAAGGAAGAAATCAGAAGAGTTGATGTACATATGCCTAAAACCTGCCACAAGAATCGTATGCCTACTAAGGGTTTTCTTTTATACCATGACTTGGATATACTGTAAAGGTAAGGCAGCGGGGTCAACTCCAGTAACTTGGCTTTCTAAAGTCTTTCTGGATAAGAATGGACGTACGATAAACGATAAAACTTGGCAAAAAACTGAGAACAGTGCCTATTCTGCATGGGTAAGCGCAAAGAAGTCCTTGCGTAATTGGTTTCCAGATATAGAAATCAAAGGAGAGAGGAGAAAATAATAGGTACCTATTTTTTGCTTGCTTTATTCATCGTAATTTTGCAGTCGAAATCAGAAATGGTTTCGACTGCAGATTTTTATTAACATCATAATATTTTTCAGTGTATGAAGGTATTACAATTTTTAACTCAAGCATCGAATGATGATCTTCGACTTCTTTGCGACATCGTTGTAAAGAACAAATCAGGAGAATTCCGCGCTACAGAATCATTGTCAAGCACCCAAAAATTTCTCGACAATTACCCCTACAACATCAAAGCATTCCTTCCAGAACTTGTAGAAGAGTTTAGACTTTTTGGAGGAAATAGCATAGCTAACTTCTTTCGTGGCGAAGGCCCGGAATACTACGAAATTCTTCGCGATGTAGCCAGAAAGAATAATGTTGAATATACTTCTGACGATTCTAATCAAACAGTAGAGAAGAAACTGCTTCAGAAACTTTTCATGGATACAATTAACAATGCTTCCGACGAAGACTTGATAAAGATGATGAAAGAGCTGGGGCTTCCGACGACTAACTTTTCTCGAGAGACAGCAACAGCTGCACTTTTGCTTGCATGGAAGGCCGGAGGATTCCAAAGCTACATACTTTTGGTATCTGTTGTCAACGCTGTCATGAAGTTCCTAATAGGTCGAGGGCTATCAATAGCTGGAAATGCGGCTCTCACCCGAATGGCCTCCATAGTCATGGGTCCGATTGGTTGGGTACTAACTGCTTTGTGGACAATAATCGACATCGCCGGACCTGCTTTTCGAGTTACTGTACCTGCTGTAATACAAATTGCATACATAAGACAGAGTTTAAACACTAAACTACTCAAATAAATGAATATAACATTTTTATAACCATTATAACAACAGACTATGATTGAATGTCCTTTTTGTGGCATGGATAATGCCTACTGCGACGGCGTAGAATACGTGTGTCCCGATTGTGGCCGATGCTGGCCATGCGATGAAATTCCACATGACAACTGGAATTCGGATGATGACGATGATGACGATGACTTCGATTGCAAAGTCACTATCAAAGGTCGTAGACATTGATACATTCCTCTCTCCTCTATTTTCAAAATAAAAAACTTAAAATTTATCTTATGGATATAATATTATGGATGATTGCCATCCTGCAGATGATGGTCTATATCTATATCCCTTGTGTATTCTTCTTTTGCATATTTAGTCTTTTAGAGAGAGAATCCATAGAAGATATTATACGTAATCCATTTTTTAAGATTAAGAATGTATCTCTGAAAACAGGATTTATCGTATGGTTGATTCAAAGTTGCTTCCTTGGAGTAATAATATCAGACTTTTACTTCTATCGCTTTCATGGATTGCATCCTTTTTTCTTTGATCTGTTGAACCTCTAATTCAATAGCTATGACTCTTCACTCTCAACTTATCGGAATTCGTTTCGAGATATCTGGAATGAAGTGAAAGGTGTTGAAGACAAAGAGATTGGTTATATCAGAACATATCTGGGTCAATCTGAAAAAGGAAATCTATCGCCTAAGACCAAATTAAAATGTAAATTATTTCATAAAAATCATTTTTATAAATATATATATATACAAGATGAAATTTCCAAAGATAGAATCAATCAGAAAGGCTATACTGAAGGCCATAGAAGTGAATGATACCGAAGCAGCCCAGGAACTCATCGAATTATGGGCATCCAAAATAAAACTGGAAAGCGAAGAATGTTTGATTTTTTACTACACAAAGCTTCAGGTGCTCCTTAAATGTTATGATCAAACAAAGGACGCTAATGCCAGAGTAAAGTATCTGCATGACGCTATAGAAACAGGTAACAAGTTATTTGCTTTAAACGATATGGCTGGATTTCCAATGGATGATGAGGTACAAATCATGTGGTATACACTGGTGGATCTTTCAGCACAATTCGTTGCATACTATTTGGAAGAAGCATACGATGAAAATTATGAATGCGACGATTGCGTGGAGTCAGATTTCGATAACTCTTGTGGTATTTTATCGGAAGCTATCTGGGCAAGAATAGGAAAAGTCAATTTTCCCAAATTCAAAGCGTAAGCCTAATTGTCGCGTGGAAATCTCGGACGTTTGAAGAAATTACATGCAAAACGGTGGAGCGCTCTGTACTTTACCAGTGATAGGAATTTTCTCATTATTTTTATAAAGCGATTAAGTACAAGATAACATATAAAATTGATTATAAATCAACTATCAAATAATATCCAAATAATATGGAAGAACTCATATATACAGATGTCGAATATCGTAAAGATGAAGACGGCTTTGATGAAAAGTGGGTCTATGTGCCAGCTCTTGATGAATGGATGACGGAAGACGAATTTTACTATCAAAAGTCATGTTATGATGGAGCAATGGGAGACGCTCAAGCTTATTGGGATGATCATAGTGATGATGATGTTTACGATGATGACTACGAAGACGATGATGACTACGAAGAGGACGAAGACGAAGATATCGATTATACGAATATGACGCGAGAGGAAGCCTTAGAGGAGTATAACCGAACGGGTGTAAATCATTCAGAGCATGACCTCAATGATTGGGACGATATAAATCGTCGTCTGGGATATAATTTATCGGATTTTTTAAAAGGAATAAAATAAATGAATAAGGAATTTATAGGGAAGAAGAGATTCTATCTCAATGAACACCCTGAAACATTTTTAGATGCGCGTATCTACGTCATTGAAACGCGGAACTCTGAATATTTTTCAGCTGTCCTTGAAAATGGTAATACATACAGAATTGAATTCTTGGAGCCATTATGCAGTGAACTCCCTGATATAGAATCATTCACGGATTTGGATGGACGGCTATTCATAGAGTTTCAAGCCAAAACGACTGAGAATATAAGTTTCTTTGACCGCAAGTCTAATAATGTAGGAACAGGTCAAGTAACTGCAGTAAAGATTAAAAATCAAGTGTATTATATTGGACAATTCATATCTGAACGATCTTTCAGGTATAAATGCAACGGATGGGATTATACAAGAGAATCCGGAGAACATCTCGTAATTCTTATGCAGCCCGGTAAGATTATCTCTCCGATAGTGTCTTGTACGGCTTCAATATGGAAAAACCGGAACAGACTGGGACAGCGCGCCGGAGGAGGCTGGGACACTTTTGACGATGCAAAGTTAATTATTT
>JAIDUH010000075.1 GCA_029060285.1 Muribaculaceae bacterium
CAGCCCTCCCTTGATACACTTGTGAGGATTTCTGAGTTACTTGATATTGATGTTAAAGACTTAATCGTAAGCAATAAGGCTTGATTGTAAATAGTCGCTATAAATAGATATAAAACACTATATGAATACTGATAATTATATTGACGTTAAATCTATAAAGAATTTTTTGAGGAGATATAAGCCTTTAGTCATTATCTTCTCTGTTATTCCTGTGTTCTTAGTTATTGCGTGCTTTTTTTCTGTCCCATTTTTCAATGAGGCCGGTAGTTCTGCTTGGTTAAGTTTTTGGGGAGGATATTTAGGTTCTGCTATAATGGCAGGCGTAACGCTCTATGTTTTAGATAAACAGATCAAGGAGAACCATAAGGAAAATGCACAAAACAGACAAAAAAATACAGATGAAAACAATTATAATAGAGAACTATCATCAAATCTTAGATTGCAAGAGATTGAATTAAAATGGTTTGATGATTTGAAACAGGTTTGCCTAAAACTGTACAATGCTTTCGATAATAATGATGTGATTATCGCAAGTGATATAGATCCTCTCACCGAGGCCTATAATAACCGAGTGACGCAATTGATAGCTCGTATGAACGAAACTCATTTTAATTTTCATCTTGTTGTTAATTATCATAAAAATATAGCGAACACTACAGCGGTTCAAAAAATACAACAGTTTATAAATGAATATCTGTCTCTCCTTGCTGACATGAATTATCTTCATTTGTATGCCGTCCTTTTAAAAGACAAGATGGAAGACATTGATGTTACTCCTGAAGAATTTGTCTCAGAATGCAAGACATATATTATATCCCAAAAGGAAAAGATGTTGATTCCTGAAATTACCACAAATCGAGTTTGGGACCTTCTCCTCGCAAACGAATTTTGTGATATCAAAGCTATCTCTAAAATTTTAAATAGATTGATAACCCGGATTGATAACTTCAAAATGCAAGAAGTTGGAGATACGCTTACAGGACTATTAAAGTCTGAATTTAAAAAGGCAACGGCTATTTTACCAAATGGGAGATAACAAGAGGTATAACTTGCGTTTAAAATTTAGTTATGGCTAAGAAAACGACTTCTAAAAAGCAGAAAGAGGAAGTCCTCGAAGATATATTGTTCAGTTGCCGCGATTCACTTCGCGGTCGCGCCGCTCTCAGCGATAAGCGCGATATGGTTCTTACGCTTGTTTTTCTCAAATTCATATCCGAGCGATACCATGACCGCTGTAAGGAAATTCGAGAGGAAAATGCCGATGACCCTGAATATGCAGAAATGCTTATCTCCCAAAAGCGCACCGCTTTTGGAGAAAAGGGAGTTTTTATGCTAACGCCAGAAACGGATTGGGAGTCTCTAAAACTTACTGCGCCAAATAAACTTGCTGTAGCTCTTGATGATGCTGCTTCAAAACTCATGGAGTCCGAACCTAAGTTAAAAAATGCGTTGCCTGCAGCCTTATTTGTTAACTCCGGTACTGAGGGCAATGTTATCAAAGAGGTAATGGACGAAATAGACAAGATTACTCACAAAAAATTCAGAGAAAAAGATTTAATTGGTCGAGTCTATGAATACTTCTTGCAGGCGTATGCAATTCAGGCGAAAGATAGCAAGGAGGATGGCGAGTTCTATACTCCCCATTCTATCGTAGAACTCATTGCCACACTTATTGAACCTTTCGATGGCACTCTATATGATCCTTGTTGTGGTTCTGGAGGTATGTTTGTGCAGTGTGCAAAATTCGTTGAGCAACATGGAGGGAACTCACTTAATGTAAGTGTTTACGGTCAGGAATCTGATCCTACGACCTACCGTCTTGCCAAAATGAATCTTGCTGTACGCGGCATTGAGTATAACTTGGGCGACCGCCATGCTTCAACGTTTACACACGATATGCACCGTGGACGTACTTTTGACTACATAATGGCAAATCCTCCATTCAACCTCAAAAGGTGGTATGAATCATCCTTAGAAAACGATGTTCGATGGAAAGGCTACGGTCGTCCGCCGGAGAGTAATGCTAATTACGCTTGGATTCTCCATATGCTCTCCAAACTCAAAGAGGGTAAAGGCCGCGCCGGTTTCTTACTTGCTAATGGTGCTCTTGACGATGAGGATACGGTTAAGATTCGTGAAAATCTTATCAAAGAAGATAAGATTGAGGCAATTATAGTGTTGCCACGCGAAATGTTTTATGCCACCGACATCTCCGTTACCCTTTGGATTCTGAACGAAAACAAGCGTGGCGGAATTGAAAATGGCCGTAAACTTCGCAACCGCAAGAATGAAATCCTTTTCGTTGACCTGCGCTCGTGGAGCGGAAACGTCTACGAAAAGAAATATGTAAAATTCTCCGACGAACAAATTACGGCTGCTCATAAGATTTACACCGATTGGCAGACCGAAGCCGAACCATGCAAATACGAGAAACCAGAGTTATACCGAGCAGTTAGCATCGACACTCTTGAAGCTAATAATTGGAGTCTCGTACCAAGTCGTTATATTAAGTTCATTGACCGCGATAACGAACTTGATTATGATACTGTGCTTGCTGATGCAGGAGCAAAGGTCAAGAAACTTCTCGCACGCCAAGACGAAAATCGTTCTTTACTCATTAACGCATTCAAAGCCATAGGATATGACGCAGAGTAAAGAGATTAAATGGATTAAAATTGGCGATTTCATCGTTGTTTCCGATGAAACCAATTCTCGCAACCTTGATTTGCCAGTTATGGGCTTAAACAAAGACAAGCAAATGATGCCTACTGTTGCCAATTTAGACGGCGTAAATTTATCGAAATACAAAATTGTTGATAAAGGCACATTTGTATTTAGCGGAATGCAGACAGGCCGAGATGTTTGCATCCGGATTGTTCTGGCGAATAATGAAAAGTCTGTACTTGTCTCTCCTGCGTATACTACATTCCTTGTTAATCCTATTAAGAAAATTTTACCGGAATACCTATTCTTATGGTTTAACCGGGAGGAAGCGGACCGTTATGGATGGTTCATAAGCGACTCCAGTATACGCTCAAATCTTGATTGGCCTCGTTTTCTTAATATTCAAATTCCTGTGCCATTCAAAGATGATGAACCGGATGTAGAGCGGCAAAAGGATGTAGTAAATATCTGGCAAGGCCTTCGACGCCTCAAAGAGGAAAACGAAGCAATTGCGCAACCGCTCCTTGAACTCTGCCAAGCCAAAATGGACGAACTGAAACAGTCTGCACCAATGGTTGAACTCGGCGAGTACATTGAACAGCATGACGTTAGAAATACGGACAATAACCTCAAAATAGAATCCGTTAGAGGTCTTGCCACCTCCAAAGAAATTATATCCACAAAGGCAAATATGGAAGGCGTATCTCTTACTTCATATAAAATAATGCGCCCTTTGGATATTGCATATGTAGCAGATACTTCTCGACGTGGAGATAAGGTGAGCCTTGCTCACAATCAATCTACAGATTGTTACTTGCTGTCATCCATTTCAACTGTGTTTACTTCATCTGATTTCGATGAGTTTGATCCAACATATTTATTTTTATGGTTCTGTCGGCCGGAATTTGATAGATATGCACGCTTCAATTCTTGGGGAAGTGCTCGCGAAACTTTTTCATGGACAGAAATGTGCCGAGTAAAAGTGCCAAAACCCTCAATTGATGTTCAGCGCGCTATCGTTGACATCTACCATTGTGCTCGTCGCGCTAAAGATATCGCCGAAGAAGCTAATCAACAACTAAAATCAATTTGTCCTGCTCTGATGCAGTACATAATACATTCCGCAGTATGAGCAAAAAGGGAAAATACTACGAAAGCGAATATGAAAAAGCGGTCGTTGAACTGCTCCAAGCCGAGGGTTGGCAATACACTCACGGAGAGCAAGTCCACAACCGCTGTGTCGATGAAGCCCTTATCGAAGATGATTTGCGCAGTTTCATAAAGTTTCACTATAAAGATAAAGATCTTACCGATGATGAAATAAACGCCATTATCGCAAGGCTTCGCAACAGTGGCGGTTCAACTGATTATGAGGCAACCTTTAATACAGTTGAACTCTATCGAGAAGGCTTTGATTTCTCTTACCCTGATGGCAGAGCAAGTGCCTTTCACTTTGATTACATTGACTTTGACCATTGGGATAACAACATATTTCGCGTCGTAAATCAATTTGAAATGCATCAAGGAAACGAAGTGCGTATCCCTGATGTGATGCTGTTTGTAAATGGTATACCGGTCGCTATCCTCGAATTGAAGAACCCAACCGACGAAAACGCAACTATCCGCGACGCTCATTCGCAGATTACCGTGCGTTATCGTCGTGATATTATGAACCTGTTGAAATACTGTGCTCTCGCTATTATTTCCGATGGTTCAAACTCTCGACTTGGCAACGTATTTGCCGATTATGAGTTCTTCTATTCATGGAAAAAAGTCAACAATGAGGACAAACCAGCAAAAGGCATTAATGAACTCCTTTCGTTGGTTAAGGGTTCTTTGAGACCCCAACGACTTTTAAGCATTATCCGTGATTTTGTTTATTTCCCAGATAAAGAATATGCACTGCAAAAAGCAGATGAGGGTAAAGAGATTGAAGTAGTATGCCGCTATCCTCAGTTTTTTGCTACCCGACGCCTTCGCGATAACATCATGCTGCATCTTCGTTCAAATGGCGGAGATGGTAAAGGAGGCACATACTTTGGCGCAACCGGTTGCGGAAAAACTTACACTATGCTTTTCCTTGCTCGCCAACTTGCCTTGAGATGCAAAGATAAGATCGGTAGTCCAACCGTTCTTATTATTGTTGACCGTGAAGACCTCGAAAGTCAGACGGGTAAACTGTTCGCCAACTCTATAAACTTTCTCAGTAACGGTCAGGTACGCACCTTTGACAGTCGTGAAGACTTAAGTAAAGAATTGTCTTTACGCGAACAGGGTGGTGTCTACATCACGACCATTCAGAAATTCTCGTCAGAAACCGGGCTTTTGAGCGAGCGCAGTAACATCATCTGCATTTCAGATGAAGCCCATCGTACACAAAATAATACAGGCTCGAAGCTCCGTATTGTCGACCGCAAGAAGGAAGATGAAGAAAAGGGCGTTACTGAGCAGACGGATGATAGCAAACTTGGAGCTTTCATCACTTACGGCTTTGCCAAATATTTGCGTGATGCACTTCCTAACGCGACTTATGTGGGTTTTACGGGAACCCCCGTCGACGAAACCATACACGTTTTCGGGGGTATCGTAGATAGTTACTCTATGCGACAGGCTCGTGAAGACAACATTACTGTTGATATAAGTTACGAGCCTCGTCTTGTTCATGTGAATCTCGATAAGGAGCAAAGTAACCTTATCGAGCAATATTATAAAACCTGCGAGGAAGAATGTGCTAAGACTGATGATATTGACACGAGTAAAAGAGCCATGTCAAGCCTAAATGTCATTCTGGGAAATCCAGACCGTATGGAACGTATGGCCCGTGACATTATCGCATACTATGACAAGCGTATTGAAGATCAACCGGAGCTACTGCAAAAAGCTATGATTGTTTGCAGCGACCGTACAATTGCATTCAATCTTTACAACACCATTATAAGGCTCAGGCCTGAATGGGGGCAAGCAGTTAAGGCTCTTGATGATAGTAAGTACACAGAGGATGAGCTCCGCACAATGGAGGCGGTGCCGTTTGTTAATGTAGTTGCCACTCGTGACCAAAACGATCCCAGAGCCATGTATGACCTTTTGGGTGACAAACAGCACCGTAAAAACCTTGATCGGTTATTCAAAGATGAAAGAAGCAATTTCCGCATCGTAATAGTTGTGGATATGTGGATTACAGGTTTTGACGTGCCAAGTCTTAATATGCTTTTCAACGATAAACCGTTGCAAAAGCACACTCTTATCCAAACAATCAGTCGCGTAAACCGCAAATTCTCGAATGTAGTTCTTGACGAGGAAGGCAATCGCATAAGCGGCGATGTGAAGAAGAACGGTATTATCATCGACTATCTCGGCATACATTCAAATCTCCAACAAGCTATGAAAAAGTATGGTGGAGACGAGCCCGGAGATATCGGAGATGTTAATCTCG
The DNA here is from genome assembly GCA_029060285.1 of Muribaculaceae bacterium. GTDB lineage: Bacteria > Bacteroidota > Bacteroidia > Bacteroidales > Muribaculaceae > Lepagella. The sequence goes on from JAIDUH010000075.1 coordinate 6,098, forward strand.
CGCTTGAAGCCTTCAGAAATGAGTTGAAGATATTGAAGCAGATTACTTACGGATTCGATTTCTCCGACTTCTTCGGTGATAATCCTTTGGCTCGACTTCAGTGTTTACAGGGGGCTGTAGAGTTTCTTTTGATGGAAGAAGCCAAAGGCGTTGAGTATGAAGGTAGCGTGAAACCAACAACGGCCTTTAAGTCGCACGTTAAGCGATTGAAGGCCGCTTACAATATATGTAACCCGGCTGGTGTGCTTAGTGATGATGAAATCGCTTGGGCACAGTTATTGATGGGTATATATTCTTATCTTGTCAAAATTACAGATAGCCATCACGACGTGGAAAGTATGAATCGCCATGTCGAGCAAATGGTTAAGGAAGCCATCTCTTGCAGTAGTGTGGAAACCATTTTCGATATGAAGGGGGAGATTGATATTTACGGTGATGATTTCCTGAAGGAACTAGAGGATGTGAAAATGCCCTGCACAAAATTTGAGCTTCTTGTGAAACTCCTTCGCAAGGCTATCAAGGAGTACAAGAAGACGAATAAGACTCGTGCTGAACATTTCTACAAACTTCTTCAGGCCACCGTTGATGAATACCATAACCGCGATTCACTTGCTTATGTCAACCAAGTTACCGGCTCGGCAGTCAATTCAACCGTAAATATGGTGGAAGACCGGATTATGGCTCTTACTGATCAACTAAAATCGCTGTTCGTAGAATTGCAAGCGGATAAAATGGAGTTCAAGAAGCTCGGTATTTCTTTCCAAGAAAAAGCTTTCTATGATATTCTTATAGAGGTACGCGATAATGCTGACCCTCCTTTTGAATATCCCAACGAGAAGTGTATTGAACTTGCCAAGAAAATAAAAAAGCTTGTTGATGATTCATCGCTCTACGCCGATTGGCTCAACAATTCTAAAGTTCGAGATCGTCTTGCCAATCAGTTGACAAAACTGTTTTGGAAGAACGGCTATCCTCCTCAGTGGGACGGAGTAGTTTTTGAAAAAGTCCTTGAACAAGTCGAGAACTTCAAAGAAAACTCGTATAGCCAACCCCGTGGCTACGATTACCCATATTCAGATACCCCCTCAATAGCAGCAGAACCGTAAATAGCTTAATTTTATGTTTGAAAATTTAAAAACAATAACGATAACAGGAGGCTATTTTGAGCAGCCTACAACTCTAAAATTGTTTAACGAAAAACAATGCCTGAGCATTATTTACGGTCGCAATGGTAGCGGAAAAACTACTATTGCTAAAGCCGTGCGACAATTGGCAGGTAAAGACAACGAATATCCAACAGAGGATGGATATGTCTCCTACACAGTATCAACAGATGCGGTAATTTCTGATGATAAAAAAGAATCCGTGTTCATTTTTGATGAGGAATTTGTACGTGAAAATGTACGAATGAAAGGTAATGGTTTAGAAACTATTGTAATGATGGGAGAGCAGGTTGCTATAGATACACAAATAACACAAAAAAACGCAGAAAAACAGACATTAGAGCAGAAAATAGTAGAACAAACAATTCAAAAAGAAAAATTTGAGGATAAAAGCGACACGTCTTCACCGTTATACTTCTTTAACAAGATAAGAGAAAAACTGCGCGAAGATGGCGGGTGGGCAGATATAGATCGTCAGGTAAAACGAAACTCTGTAAAAAGTCATGTTACTGAAGATTTGGTAAGACGATTTGTTTCTATGGAAGAGTCCAAAGAGACAGAGGATACTATTCGTCAATTGTTACAGTCTAATTTAGCACTATATGCTCAGACAGAAGACGCCCAGACAATTAGCTGGTCTCCAATAATATTGCATTATCCTGAGAACTTGGAACAGATATCTTGTTTAATCCAAAAAAGGATTGAAAGACCCGAACTGAGCGAACGAGAGCAAAGGCTTCTTACCTTTTTGGAAGAACATACTGAGCATCATCTACAAGAAGCAACGCTCCAACTAACCACTGAAAGATGGCCATTTTGCCCCTTATGCCTTCGAGACACCAGCAATGATGACTATGTGAATATAAGCGAGACCCTTAAGCGTATTCTTAATAAAGAATCAGAGGTTTATCGTGCATCCTTAGATCAGGCATTAGGTGTATTTGCTCATTTCGAAGTTGTCCTCCCTATGTTACCGACCCTCAATGATCCGGAGAAAAGACGTGCTCAATTGTCAATAGAACAATTGAATAAGGACTTGGATATTATAAGAAATAAGATTGATCAAAGAAAAAGAGACATATACGGGGTGGTAACCGAAGCTTTCAATGCGGAAATGACATCAAGTTATCAAGCACATATTACTGAGTATAAGGAAGCGATGAAGACATTGGAGGCATGCGTTGCAACGTTTAATAGTTCCGTTAATGAACGCGAGAAGCTGAAAAAATTGATAATGCATGAAAATGAACAGCTAACTAAAAAGAGGCTGAAAGCATTATTTGATGGCTACAACAAGGCTACTAAAGCTTATGAAAGTTGTAAGAAAACATTAATTCAGTTTGAAAAAGACAAAGAGCGCACTGAGAACGAAATAAAAGGTTTGAAGGCTTTAGCAGCACGAACAGATATTGCATTAGATTATATTAACAATCAATTGCAATATGTATTTTATAGCACGACCAAAGCGAAACTGACAGCTGGAGAGGGATGTTATAAGCTGAAAATAAATGGCAGAAATGTTCCACCAAAGAAAATCAGTGTTGGAGAAAGAAATGTACTTGGATTGTGTTATTTCTTTGCCAAATTATTCAGTAACAAGAGAGCTGAGCACAAGTATAAAGATGAGATATTGATAGTGGTAGATGACCCGGTATCAAGTTTTGATGCAGGAAATAGACTAGGAGTGATGTCGCTCCTTAGGCATCAGTTTTGTAGTATCCAAAAGGGAAATCCGAACAGTCGTGTGTTGGTTCTAACTCATGATTTACGTTCTGCATTTGACCTAGTTAAGATTTATTCAGAACTCAATAATGGTAAAAATGGTCAAAAGAAATTCTTTGAGCTCTCAAACAAACAGATAAACGATCGCGTAGTCTCAAATGAATATAAGAAATTGCTAGAAAGCGTATATAAATATGCTGTGGGAAGGACAAGCGAAGAAGATGAATACCTAGAGGCCAGTATTGGGAATATGATGAGAAGACTTATAGAGGCATTCGCAAGTTTCTGTTATAATAAGAGTTTTGAGGAAATGATGTGCCATGAAGGTATACTGAAATTTATTCCAACAGAAAAACGGACATACTATGAGAATTTCATGTATCGTCTTGCTCTAAATGGAGAAAGCCATATGGAAGAACGAGTTTACGGACTTAATACAATTACCCCATACTTTACTAAACAAGAAAAGGTGCAAACTGCAAAAAGTTTACTTCTATTCTTGAGTTATGTGAATGAAGAACATTTATCATGTTATTTAGCCAAAAAGAACGATGGGGATGAGGACAAATTATCTGAAATAAATAAGTGGAAAGAAGAGGATGCAAATTGGATAAACACAATTTGATAAATGATTAATTTTGCATATTAGATGGATAATATATTCAATATTTACTGCGACGAGAGTTGTCATCTTGAGCATGACAGGCAGAAAGCGATGGTGCTTGGAGGCATCTGGTGCCTGGATGAAAAGAAGAAACGAATAGCACGACAGTTGCGAGAGTTGAAGGTTAGGTATAATCTTAATCCAAAGTTTGAAATAAAATGGAATAAGATTTCTCCAGCTCGTGTTGATTTCTATCTTGCGCTAGTGGACTTCTTTTTCGATAATCCGGATTTGCATTTCAGAGCGTTCATAATCCCCAATAAGGGAGAACTCAGGCATGAAGATTTCGGCCAGACGCATGACGAGTTTTACTACAAATGTTATTTCAGGCTACTGAAAACCCTTCTGGAGCCGGGAGCTTCTTATAACATATATCTTGATATCAAGGATACCCAAGGTGAGGAAAAAGTGCGTAAGCTACACGAATATCTATGTAACAGCCGTTATGATTTTGACCGCGAGATGATAAAACGGGTACAGCAAGTGCGGTCGCATGAGCTTGAATTGGTGGCTCTCGCCGATCTGTTTATCGGTGCGCTTTCGTATGTTCACCGCGGTCTTCGCGAGAGTTCTGCAAAGATGGCTGTTATTGACAGGATTCGTCAGCGAGCCGGCTATCAACTGTTACGCAGCACACTTTATCGAGAGAATAAGTTTAATCTGTTCGTTTGGCATCAGGTATGATAGATAAAGATTTGTTGCCGTATAAGATATGCCTTGAAGATTACGGAGGAAACTACAAGGCATATATTGATGCAGTCTATGAAGTTTTTGAGAGGGATTTCATCAGACATAAGACGACATTTGGATCTCATAAACTTAATCTGAAGTACCATCCGGCATTTCAGGAACGGGCTTATACATTTTATCACATGACCCACAAAGGTGAGATTGAATCTGAACGGGAACCGGATTTACGCCGATGTGAATGTATGCCATGGGCACGACCTGCGATTGAAAATGTTGATGAATGGCACCTGAAATTCTGGAGACAATCACGTCAACGGTCGAGCAATCGCGTATGTATTGCCCTTGAAACCGATGAGGAAACTTACTTTGTCATTCTTGAAGTCAGGGAAACATACGTCCTGCTTTGGACGGCATTTCTATCAGAATACCGGCACCAATCACAAAAGAAACTCAAGGAGTTTGAGGCGTGGAAACAAGGAGAAGGCATTGACATCAATACTCCTGACGAGCTTATTGCAATGATTCAGGAGTCTATTAAAAAAGCAAGAGGCCAACCTTAACAGCCGCCTCCGTAACTCCTTCAACTGCGTGGTTGATGAGCTGATTTTATGATGCAAAGTTACTAACTTTACGTGAATCTAACAAATTTATCTCTGTATTTGTTTCATAAAAATCTTTTTACAGAGCTGTTTTGATGCCTTTTCAGTGTTTCTTTTTCTCGTATCGAGGACATAAACAGCCTGACAAAAAGTAAAAATCTGGAGATGAAAAGAGGTGTTTTTGTTGTCAGCACACAGCGTTTCTGTAATAAAATCTGTCGTTATTTTTTTCCGTTTCAGGTCGTCTCAACGTAAAAATCTCCCTCCTTTCACAGCTTGCTGACGCAAAAAATCCGTGATTTTTGCGGTAAATTCCACGCCGGACAAAGCCTCGCTTTTTCCGTTCGGGGAATTATGCTTCCCCACTGTTGAAAACACCGGGGAATTAGGCTACCCCATGCCGATTTTTCGCCCTTTAGCGGGCTAAAATCGGCAGACTATCCGGCAAGCCGGACTCTCACCAGACAAAGTCAGGATTGAACCGGTAAGGCGCTCCCTTTCGGTTGTCGTCCTGAACGATCATCCGCTTGTTCCGAAGGAACTGTATAATCTTGCTGACGGCATTGTCGCCGACGGAGTGACCCAGCACCTCCCCATAGGCAGATTTGATTTCTTTACTCAATTCTGAGTAGGTGAAGGTCACGGTCGAATCCGGAAAAATTTTTGACAGCGCCCGCCGATGATTCCCCTCGCCCAGATCGAATGGAGAAAACTTCCCCTTGCCCGATCTCAATGCAGTCGGTTCTGTAAAACTATAGTCGCCGACAATCTCCGGCAATGCCAATTCGCCTCCACCAATCCTGAAGGCAAAAGGCGGAAACTCGGTCGAGCGCGTGTAGACCGGTCTTACAACACTGACGGCTCCGTCCTCCTTGTCTTTCTCAACACTCATCACCGTCTCGGCTTTGTTGGCAAGTTCGGTGCCAAGATGTCCTCGCGCGTTGTCGTCCGACTTATTTTGGTGAAGGACGGTGTGCAGGTGGAACTGATACCGGTCGGTCCACTTCATCAACAGCGAGATTACAGATGTTGCCTCAGTCGGATTGTTAATGTCGTGCAGCAGATCTCTAACACCATCGATGATGACCAAGCCGACAGACGGCAAAGATGCCATGGCATCCTCAATAATCAAGACTCGCTCTGCCGGAGTGTACTGACGCAAGGACAGGAACACGAGCCTCGGACTGTCGGTGTCCGGACTTTGTCCTGCGAGGGCGAGGATGCATCTCATCAACAGCTGACAGTCTCCGCAACTCTGCTCGGTGTCCACATAGAGTATGGTTGATCTGTCCGGAGGAAGTATAACGTCATAACCAAGGACGTAATCACTGCAGAGTGCCGCCGCTGCCATCGCCGTCACGTTGAAACTCTTTTTGCTTTTCGCCTTACCGATGGATGCGGAGAAGTTACCGAGAGTACCGGCCCGAACACCGTTCACCCGAAGCACTATCGGGGCATCGGCATAGACAGTCTCGACACTCAACACGGCTTTCCGCCAGTCACTATTAACGCAACTCTTGTCAGGTTGTGCCACGAAGGGATTGTTAAATGAGTTGTCACTCTCCATAGCTTCACCACGATTTCGGTTTAGGCTTGCGGCGGTTGGATGCGAGTATCGCCTCGTTCTCTTCCTCTGGGGTCATCGGCACCGAAGTACGCCGATTACAGTCCAGCCACTTGTCAAGCTCGTCCTTGTATAGTACATATCGCTTGCCCGGTTTTGTCGCAGGGATTTCACCTTTAGCGAGTTTGTCATAAAGTGTTGCTTTCGGAATCTTGAGATACTCGGCTGCCTCGTCGACGCTCATTGGGATGTGGCGATCTGTTGTTGATGGTTTCTCATTCCGGCGCATCTCGACAAGCATCTGTCTGATGTCACCTACCTCATTGAGCAGTCGGCTCATTGCTTTGGGGATGTCGTTGAATGACAGTCCCGCTTCTTGATTATCCATTTGCATAATTTTTTTAATTTGTGAATTATGCCGCAAATGAACTTTATGATGTGACAGTGATACCTGTAACTACGGATAACGCGAGAATAATGACGTTATAACCGGTCTATGCCGACAGACACATACTCACAGAGCTGTCATCATCTTTTGGATAATGGAATTTCAGGCTTCCCGGAGCCGGCTCGTCAAGCGGTATCCTGTCTGCCGATGTCCGCTTTGTCATATTCTTGAGAGATGACAGCTCAACCTCGGACAAAGATAGCGCGAACATACGCTTTACGAACTTAGCCCGGCATTCTCCGCTATAGCCGTTGTTCCGACCGAGACGTACTCCGATATTCCAGATAAAATGACAGAGGTCATTTGTACTAAGACGGTCACGCAGACATATCTCTGACGGCTCATGTTGTGGATTGGAACACCAGCATCTGATTTCCTC
>JAIDUH010000076.1 GCA_029060285.1 Muribaculaceae bacterium
TGGACCGATTCACATACGATTATCGGCTGCGTGGACGTGAATTCATATTGTCGTTGGAATATCATTTATAGTTTTTCCGGGGAAAATGTGTGATTTAACCATTTTTTTATTAATTTTGCATTTGAATCAAAAATCTACACATACCCTCGGATATGAACTACACGATTATCGACTTTATCTCGCTCCTTGGCGCCGTCTGCCTATTCCTCTATGGCATGAAGGTGATGAGCGAAGGCTTGCAGAAAGTGGCAGGCGACCGTCTCCGAAACATTCTCGGCATTATGACCAAAAACCGGGTCATGGGAGTCATCACCGGTATCCTCATCACAGCGCTTATCCAGAGTTCGAGTGCATCGACCGTCATGGTGGTCAGCTTTGTGAATGCAGGCCTAATGTCGCTCGCCCAGTCAATGGCAGTGATCTTCGGTGCCAATGTCGGCACGACTGTAACCACCTGGATCATATCGGCATTCTCCTTTGAAGTCAACATATCCGACTACAGTATCCTCCTGCTCGCCATCGGCGTTCCGATGCTCTTCATGAAAAAAAGCACCTATAAATCGTTGGGTGAATTCATCATAGGTTTCGTATTCCTCTTCATGGGTCTAGACCTCATCAGCCAGTATGTGCCTGACCTTAAGAGCAATCCGGAAATGCTCCAGTTCCTTTCCAAGTATACTTCTCCGGGGTATGGATCAGTGCTTATCTTCTTCCTCGTCGGTATCATACTGACCATGGTGGTGCAGAGTTCGGCAGCTACATTCGCCATCACGCTCATCATGTGCTCCCAGGGATGGATTTCCTTTACACTCGGCTGCGCCATCATCCTCGGCGGCAACATTGGTACGACAATCACCCCGATTCTTGCGGCTCTCAGCGGTAATCTCGCCGCAAAACGAACGGCCATGGGCCATGTGCTCTTCAATGTGCTCGGATCAATAATAGTGCTCTGCATCTTCCATCCTTTCATGAATCTTGTGGCTGACATCTCTTATTGGTGTTGCGGCATAAATCCTCTTGACATTGACGCAGCCATGGATGCAAAAATGGCAAATTCCACACTTCTTGACCCTGCAGGCGGACTGACATCTAAGGCTCAGGCCGCAGTAGCTTTCGGACTTGCAATGTTCCCCACTGTCTTCAATGCCTGCAACCTTCTTGTGATGATTTGGTTCACAAAGCAATATGTGCAGATCGTATGCTGGATTATGCCTGCCAAGCATAAGGATGAAGAAGAGGAATTCTCTCTCAAATATATCAACCACGGTCTTCTCCAGGCTTCCGAACTCAACATCACACAGGCACAGAAGGAAATCGAAGTATATGGGCAGCGCGTTGGCCGTATGCTCGGCATGGCAGAGGAGATAATACATCTGAAATCAGACGATTCCAAATATTCCGAAGTTTACTCACGCCTTGAGAAATACGAGGATATTTCAGACAAGATGGAGATAGAGATTGGCAACTACCTGAACAGGGTTTCGGAAGGCAGGCTGTCTCCCAACGGCAAGATGCGCATTGCCGGCATGCTCCGTATCATCAGTGAGATCGAGTCTATCGCCGACTGCTGTTTCAATGTAGCCAAGACCACCCAGCGCAAGCTTCAAAACAGTGTGAAGTTCCCTGAGAATATCGATAAAGAAGTCGACCATATGTTCAGCCTCGTCGACAAAGCCATGGAGAATATGCTGAATATTCTTAATGAAATGGAAAATCCCGACGAATCTAAGATCATAAAGGCTTATAATATCGAACGCGAAATCAACAACTACCGCAACCAGCTCCGTGACACCAACATAGCCAACATCAACGATCACCAGTATGACTTCCAAGACGGTATCTTCTTTATGGATCTTATCGGAGAAGCTGAAAAGATGGGCGACCAGATAATCAATGTTGTGGAGGGCGTGAAACATCAATTCCGCGAAGAGATTGGGTAATGGGGTCGCAAAGATATTGTGTCATAATGTGCGGAGGGGCCGGGACTCGCTTCTGGCCCTTCAGCCGTGAATCCAGGCCCAAGCAGTTTATCGATTTCTTCGGTACGGGACAGACTCTGCTGCAGATGACCGTCGACCGTGTTCGCCGGCTTGTGCCTGAGGAGAATATGATACTGATCACCAATGAGCAATATGCCGATACTGTCCGCGAGCAACTCCCCGGAGTTTCCACTGAGCATATACTTCTCGAACCCACTCGCCGCGATACGGCTCCTGCAGTGCTTTGGGCTGCCCATCATATAGCAGCGCGAAATCCGGAGGCTTCGTTTGTCACTCTTCCGTCTGACCATGTAATACTTAAAGAAACCGCCTTCCAGGAAGCTCTTCGCAAAGGATTCGAGTTCGTCGAGAAAGGGAAAAGATTGTTGGCTCTCGGCGTCCCTGCCAAGTCTCCCAACACTTCTTATTCCTACATACAGAAAGGAGATCCATTCCACTCCAGCCATACTCTGTCTCACATAAAGACAATTGCCGAGAAACCGGGGCGAGAAATGGCTAAAATATTTGTAAGGTCGGAAGAATTCCTATGGAATGCCGGAATTTATCTGGGGAAAGCGAAAACCGTCATAGATGCGTTCAACCGCGATGTGCCGGACATGGCTTCGCGCTTTGACGTAGAGGCATTCAACTATCTGGGGGAAGCGGAAAGCGAGTTTATTGCCGACATTTACCCAAAGATATCTTCCCTACCTGTGGAATATGCGATTATGGACCGCGCCTCTAACTCATTCGTATTGGAGTCTGACCTTGGATGGAGTGATCTCTCCACCTGGAATGCCCTGCACGGCATATCCCCTAAAAACAAGGACGGCAATGTCACGCAAAACTGTCGCTCGCTACTCTACAACTGCAAGGACTGCATCGTGGCGGCTGAAGGGGACAAGGTGGTGGCAGTCTGGGGGCTCAAGGATTATATCGTAGCGGATACAGACAATGCGCTGCTCATATGCCCTATCGAGGCGGAGCAGCGCATCAGGAATATCGTCAACGATATACGGGAGCGATTTGGCAGTGAATTTATTTAATCTTTGACAAGTCGGATGCCGTAGACCTTGGCATGGTTGGTCTCGATGTTCATGTTTTCGTTGTCTGGGGTGAAGGTCAGCGTCAGGGTATGCTGGCCGGCAGTGAGCTTCACGGGTACGGAATTGCTCCAACCGAGGTCAGCCCAATTCCCACTTCCACGCTGAGGCATGACTACGAGGCCTTCCTTCTGTCCATCGACTGTCAGTGTGCGGATAGCGCACTTGTTTTCCGTGTTCACGGGACCGTTGCCATTAGAGTATTTCACTGAGACGAAGTATTCGCCGGGTTCAGTGACTGTGACGGGCACGGTCAGCGTTGTGGTTTTGTCGATGTCCTTGCCTTTTGCGTCAACTTCGATTATCTGCTGCCTGCGCGTTGAACGTGGTTCAGACGCAAAACCCTCTGTGCCGTCACCTGCCACGCCGATCACCTGGTACTCGCCCGGATCCTTGGCATCGAACGTCGTGGCGTGCGTACGTGCCACTTCCTTGCCGTCCTTGATCACTATGTATTCGCCGATATACTCGATCGGATTCCACGTCAGGACATCGCCCTCAAGCCATGCTATGGGAGTGAGCGGAGCGTTCTTCTGGGCCTGACGGTTGATCTTCATGGCAGGAATTTGATTGTCGGCCATGACGATGTCTATGTTCATCTTGCCCTTTGCCTTGTTGGCAGCGATAAAAGGCTGCTGTTCCTTACCGTTTACCTTGAAGCTCTTTATCTCGTTGCCATAGCCACTGACGGTGATATTAAGGTCTGCACCACGGTATTTGAAATTCTCGAGGGTGCGTGTTCCGGCAAGTGCTTTCGGCACGAAGGGATGGAACGCGAGTCCGTCTTTCTGGAAATCTATACCGAAGAGTATCTTGTGGGTCAGAGCGATATTGCCGCTGAGGCACCATAGCATGTTGGAGGAGTTCAGCTCTGTGGCGATGTCGCCGTTCTCGATGTTGAAGTTCTCCTTGTTGGTGGCGAAGAGAGCTGCAGGACGGAATACGCTTCCGATGGCTTCCATCACGCCTTCTTCGTTTCCAGCCTTTGCGTTGGCAAGACCCCACCACGCTCCTACCCATGGCCAGAGCGACTTATTGTGGTAGGAAGGAATGTCGGCGATAGATGGATAGAATATCGTCGCACCGAAAGGAGTGGTCGGATTGCTTTCAGTTACGGTCTTGGCTCGTTCGGTGGGAGCCACGTCCCACATAATGGCCAACGATTCACCGAGAGTTTCGGCACGGGGATTCGTGATCAGATTGTCACGTCCGTAGAGATACATCGCGTAGTAGCCCTTGTCGTCCATCCAGAGATGGTCGTTGATGGCTTTGGCAATCTTCTCGGATTCGGCGAAAGCTTCGGCAGCCTCCTTCTTATGACCGAGGATTTCGGCTGCTTCCCCGAGCACCTTCCATGCCTGAGCGTGGACCACAGATGTCGAGAGGGTCTCGGTATTGTAGATGTCGGCGCACTGCATCCAGCGGGGATGGCTCTGCTCGCGCCAATCGATGAAGGAGGTCTCCCCCTTCACGAGTCCGGTCTCCGTATTGTAGAAAGCCTCGCAGTCAGTTTCGAGCGAGCGCTTCATGATTGGATAGATGTATTCAAGCCATTTGCGGTCGCCGGTCACCTTATACACCTCCCATGCAGCAACGCACCAGATCTCACGGTCGGTCGACACAGGCCATGCGCCACCGCTGCCAGTGTCCTGGATGATACGTCCGAGCGGATCAACTTTCTTCATGAGGGAGATCATGGAAGCCTCAGGCTGCATATATGCCATGGAGAGGAGAATCGAATAGCTGACATCGCGTGTCCAGACTCCTGCCCATTCTTTGCCGGTACGGAGGGTTGTGTCGGGTTCGACAGCATTGACCATCTCGTCAAGTCCCATATTGTAGATAGCCTCGTGAAGACGGTTTGGCGTGGTAAGCTTTGGATAGGAGCTGATGTCGTTTTTCAGTTTCCACTGCTTGTCTATACCCATATAGTAGCCCGGTTGCGCACTGTAGGTAGATACTATTTCAGTTGCTGACGGGGCTGTAGCCATAAACACGCCCTGCGTGATCGTATCGCCGTGCCAGACGTAGGCGTCTGTTTCCACTATTGTCTGAGCCGACACTGTCGCTCCTGACAGCGCCGCAACTCCTATCATCGCATGTCTCACTCTCATTTTCATGATCTCTTAATGGATATGTTTGATTTTACGGTTAATTTTTCAAAGTTTCGC
>JAIDUH010000077.1 GCA_029060285.1 Muribaculaceae bacterium
CTTATGATGAAGAGGGTGGAAAACATGATGAAATTACATTACGCAGTGACGGCCATGAGATTAACGAACAGCTTGAGGCTAAGCTCAACGAACGTCTTGCAATGGCTGGCATTGAAGTTGTAGAAGCCCGTCTGAACTATCTTGCCTATGCTCCTGAAATCGCAGCTGTGATGCTTAGACGTCAGCAGGCTTCTGCCATAATAGCCGCCCGTGAAAAAATCGTGGAAGGTGCGGTTAGCATGGTTAAGATGGCTCTTGACCAACTGAGTGAGGAACAGATAGTGGAACTCGATGAAGAGCGCAAAGCTACTATGGTGAGCAATCTTCTTGTGGTGCTTTGTGCTGATGAGCCGGCACAGCCTGTGCTGAATACGGGAACGCTTTATCAATAGAATTGCTATACTGCAATTCTATTGATAAAAGTAATAAGTATCAAGTATTGAGTAAGAATTATTGGAGTGCCTATGGCTAAACAGCAAAATAAGGGATTTCTATTGAGGCTTGATCCGGAAATGATGGAGCAAGTCGAGAAGTGGGCAGCTCAGGAGTTTCGTTCGGTCAATGGACAGATTCAATGGATAATTTCTGATGCCTTGAAACGCTATGGTAGGAGCCACTATTCAAAAATTGATGAACAAGATGGAAGAGATTGAGAAATCAGTCTCTTTTTTTATGAGTCGGGATCTAAACATTTTGAGCAGGTTGGGCGTAATAATAGGAAAACAAACAATAATTCTATCTATAAACCTATCTTAATAAGCAATCACAGATGATACTCAATGCAGAAAATACAGGAGCAATCGCAAGAGCCATAGAAATGCTCAAGACAATATCCTTCCAGGATGCAATGTCAAAAATAGCTAACACCCTTGTAAACTTCAGCTTTAAGGTGTTGATAGCAATCGCCGTCTTCTATATAGGAAGGTTCATCATTAGAAAGATCAACAAGATTCTCTCCAATATTTTCGAGAGGAAACACGTGGATCTGTCGCTTGCCACCTTCGTACAGAGTTTTACTCAAATACTTCTCTATTTCATATTGATAGTGACAATAATTGGAATCTTGGGAATAGAGACAAGCTCTTTCCTTGCCCTGTTTGCTTCGGCTGGTGTCGCTATTGGCATGGCGTTGAGCGGAACACTACAGAACTTTGCAGGTGGAGTCCTTATTTTGATCCTTAAGCCTTATAAAGTTGGAGACTACATTGAAGCACAAAGCTTTGCCGGAACTGTTAAAGCCATGCAAATGTTTCATACGGTGATTACGACTCCCGACAACAAGACCATTCTCATTCCTAATGGAGCGCTCTCATCTGGAAGCATCAATAATTATTCAGTTCAACCTATGAGGCGCGTTGATTGGACAATTTCCATCCAGTATGGAGATGACTTTGAGAACGCCTCAAATGCGATAAAAGAGATACTCGATTCTGATGAAAGGGTGGAGAAGAATAATCCCGATCATCCGGTATTCGTCGGTTTGAAGGAACTTGGTGACAGTGCAGTAATCCTTACTGTGAGGGCATGGACTAAGAGTGCTGACTATTGGGGACTTTTCTTCGACATTTCACAGCGTATGTATGCAGAGCTTCCGAAGAAGGGCGTCAACTTCCCGTTCCCACAGTTGGATGTACACTTGAAAAACGATTAACTATCAACGATGAGCAGTTATTCATCAGATTTATAGGATCTGATTATATTTAGAAGGTCGGCGCCGTAGTCGGCCTTCTTCTTTTTGCCGATGCCGGGGATCGACAGGAGGTCTTCTTCATCTTGGGGAGCTTCGTTGGCAAGAATCACCAGAGTCTTGTTGCCGAGAATCATGAATGCAGCCACGCCTTCTTCCTTTGCCTTTTCACGTCTCCACTCTACAAGCCTTTCATATAGTCCCGGATCATCGATATCAGTGTTGAATTGAGCTTCTTTTCCTTTTGATGGAGCTTTAACCCAAGTTGTGTCAGAAAGAGCTATGTCTCGTTTAATCTTAAGGAAATCAATGGCGGAGAGTTTCTTCTCAAGGGTAGCTTTCATGAGAGCTTCCTTAAGTTTTGCTTCGTATTCCACTAATGCCATTGCATCGAGATATTTTTTCAGAGCCTCCTTGTTGTCAATTTCTGATGGTATATCTTTTATAAATTGGAAGATAGGACTGAGTTCTTTCAGGAAGTATGTGCTTGCAGCCTTGAGCCGGTCATGAATCTGATTGGAAGAGGCTCCCACGGATGCCATACGTCTTAGCTGATCTTGAAAACGGAGCGACACTTTGAATAGCTCATTGAATCTGTTATTGAAAATGTCGCCATATGAAGCGGTCAATTTAGGAAAAGCTACAGCGTGACTTATTTGAAGAACTCTGTGAAGAGTCTCCATGGCATTCCTCAGACCTGAGAGGTCCGTCATCTCAAGGTTGAATCTCTGTTCGAAATCGTTCTCAAGAAGATTCACTTTTGATGAGTCTGCTTCACGCGCTGAACAAACTTTTTCAAAATCTGAGACCATTGCGTCGCAAATAATAGCATAAGGGGGGAGTGGCTGCTCGAGCACTAATCCTTGAAGAGAGCGGCAACGGCTAAGAGCCACATATGTCTGTCCATGTGCAAAAGCCGCCGACGCATTAATTATGGCGTGGTCGAAAGTCAGGCCCTGGCTTTTATGGATGGTGATTGCCCATGCCGCACGCAGAGGAAGTTGGCTGAAGCTACCTATGACTTTCTCCTTCATCTCCTTGCTTTTTTCATCGATCTCATAAGCAGTGTTTTCCCATTCTTCTTTTTCCACCTCTATAGGGGGTAGGTCTTCGTCGGTCTCTACCGTGATCTTTCCCGCTGAAATACTTCTGATGCGTCCGATGAGTCCATTATAATATCTGCGGGCACCGCTGCTGTCGTTTTTTACAAACATCACCTGAGCACCCTCTTTCAGAGTGAGGAATCTATCGACCGGATAAATCATCTCTGGAAAATCCCCTTCGATCTCAGCTTCGAAGATATACGGTTTTGCCTTCAGCTCTCTCATCTTAGTGTCATTGACATCCTGAGCTTGACGGTTGTGGGTCGTAAGGCGAATGTAGCGTTCTGACTCAGGAGGATTGAAAGATGGAATAAATCTTGAGTTAAGGGTCCTCAATGTATTTTGGTCAGCCCGGTTTTCGCGTATAGCATTAAGTACGCGGAGGAAATCAGCATCTTTCTGACGGTAGACTTTTGTGAGCTCGATAGTTTCATACGGAGTCGTTTCGAGTATCTTGCTATCAAAGAAATAAGGAGAACGGTAATATTCGCTAAGTAATCTCCATTCCTCTTCTTTCGCAACAGGTGGAAGCTGTTGCATGTCGCCGATCATGACGAGTTGGACTCCACCGAAAGGAAGAGCCGGATTACGGTATCTTTTAAGTTTTGCGTCGATTGCATCAAGTAGGTCGGCACGCACCATGCTTATCTCATCGATTACTATCGTATCAATCGATCGTATGATTTTGATTTTATCTTTTGAGTATTTTTTGAAGCGGGATCCGCTTTCAGCTTGTCCTATGCCGGGGATATATGGAGAAAAAGAGAGTTGAAAAAAGCTGTGGATAGTCATTCCTCCGGCATTAAGGGCGGCTATTCCGGTTGGTGCAAGTACTATAATGCCCTTTGTGCTCTCTTCTTTCAATTTTTTCAGAAATGTAGTCTTACCGGTACCGGCCTTACCGGTAATAAAAACGTTGGCGCCGGTATGCTCTACCAGACGCCACGCAAGTTCCATCTGCTTATTCTCCATACTTTATCTTTATGGAATCATATTATGAAATAGCCACTCCGTTTGTATAAAGGTAATTAGGAGCTATGTCGGCACCATTATCCCAACAAACAGTAAATGGATCAAGTCCAAATTTCAAAAACTCAGACATATCTTTTAATTCAGCGAAAATCGGAAGATGAAAAAGAGCAGAGATGTCTACTTTCTTTTTTTCTCCATTATTAAATGTACATATTATGGAATATCCTCCTCCATATTCTGCCTTTTTTACCTTCAACATATTATTTCGTTTTAAGATTTTTAATTAAGGACATTCTTTCACCCTTATCTCCTTTTTCGATCTCCATCTTAATAGCCTCAAGATTGAGATCAATCAATTCATTAACTAATCTCACTGTAGACGATAATGCTTTTCCATCAATTAGACGTTCTACGAGAGAAATTGTAAATTCTTCATCACCGGCATATACGTGAAGATGACGAGGATTATGGTCTCCGGGGTAATAATATATAATTATCCCATTATAGCGTATTATTTGTCCCATATTATATTTTTTACAAAATTAGCAACTAATTTTGTAAAAACAAAATTTATTTCAGGATATCTCGCCAATAGCCCGGATTCACTTCATAAGAGTATTCTTTTTTGAGTTTAGGATGCTTGATAGTTATTCTTACCGGAGACTCCGCATCCGGCATAAACTCAGCCTGAGATCCAGTGGAATCAGCAAAGGCATATGTAGCATATCCGGCAGAACCTTCAGTTGAAACAGACCCAAGCATAAGAACCGAAGGAATTTCTCTCAGATGATCCACGTTGTCAAATCCCATCAATCTATAGGAGTCATCTTTTGAATCTATACGAAACACTTTGTCGCCATCTATTTCAATCAGAGTCATAACTGGAGTCCAACCTTCCCTATACTGAGGCGCGAGCGACATTATCTCCTCGCGGGCAAGAATCTTTTGAAGTCCTGATTCAGCAGGTGAAACATAATCGATGATCTGGACACCCTCATCATACCATAACGGCCGAGCATCTCCTAAGCTCCATCCTCTCCATCCATAGCTTTCCCAGTCCTCGAGTTTTGACTTACGGATATATGTGCGTAAAGAGTCATCGGCTATGATGGGAAAATAATCCACCATAGAGACAGAATCTTCAATTGCTTTGAGAGGGTATGGACGCGGTATTGGATATACGCAAAGAGCGGCAAACCCCGGTGCGTCATTTTCTGCTAGCGTGCGCATCAATTCATTCAAAGCGGCATCCGGACGAGGCTCTGTGTAAGATGAGTCGGAAGAGTCTTTCTCTGCCTTGGCATCATGACATGATGTAAAAGCGATAGAAGATAGGCACATGCTTGCCAATACTAAAGATTTCCAACCCTTATTGTTATTTATCATTGTATTCATTTTGATTTTAATTTTGTGCGGTGTTTTTAACAGAATCTTTCTTTTCTTCAGGATTTTCAGGGTAAGAAAGATTAGTGATTTCTGTCACTTCTTCTTCCAGAATTTCGTCAGCGTTTTCCTCGGGCACGTTCTCCGCATAGTTAAGCGATGAAGGGTCCTTCACAAATAGCGTGGCAAGCTCTTCTTGTCGACGACGTTTCAGCTGAGAAAGTTGCTTCCCTTTGTATCGGCTGTGCGCTATGTATGACGTTTCGATGTCGCGGTTGCCTGCCTTAAGTTTTGACAGAACGCTTGACTTGGCTACCACTCCGGGGCCGCAGTTATATGCAAGAGCGGCGAGAAGGAGACTGTCGACGCCATATTCCCTGTATTTTGCACATAATTTTGCATAGTCTGCTCTTGCAAGAGCATCGGCTTCCGCCTCTGAGAGTTTCTTGCTTCTGGAGAATTTTTCTCCCGGCATCACTTTATGGCCATAGCCTACGAATGGCCAGTGGCTGGGTCCACTTAAACCTTCATATTTCTTTATTATGGCTATAGCATCTTCAAAAGTTGGTGCTTTTTGCTGAATGGCATCGCTTTCTGAAATAGCGAATCCTACAGCTATGCCAACTATGAAGAGTAATATTAATAATTGAATTTTTTTCATTGAACACTAATTTTAGTTTCGCAGTCAACATAAGATTACTGGTCTATAAAAGTTGCTGCGAAAGGAGAATTTATAATAAAACATATGAAACTCACTAAAGTTGCATAGAACAAAATGGGCTATGAAGTTTGTTATATAGTCAAAGTCCCGATTGCTTTTGTGATCGAAGACTGGATAGAAATAATAAAATGTAGAATCGACTATTAAAATCGTAAGAACAATGAATAAACAGCAGTTTAAGAAAGCCGTTGAGGCTGTAGGCGCTTCAATGTGCGACGAAATGATGACAGTATATTACAATGTAGAAGGTGCAGATCGCGATAAAATATCTGTAGCAGTTGCCAAAGTGCTTGGTGCTACCGGCGCTGCCAAGGCGAATGCCAACCGTTTCTTTGACCGTGGCGTCAAAGGGTTTGCAAACGTAGAAGAATACAAGAAGGCGAAGGGTGAATTCTTCAAGAAACTATTTGAGAAGATCCGCAAAGACTTCAACGAAGAGATCTCAGCAGCCCTCAAACTCTTCAATGAGGCTGTCCCCCAATCAGTAAAGGAAGCCAACAAAGCTAATGCATGATGCGCTGAGAGTTCTGCGTATTTGATTGTAAAATAGAGTATAAATTATGAATATCTGGAGACTCGCATTGAAACTGACCGGGTGGACGTTTGATATAACAGTGCCCGTTTATGATAAATGCGTGATATGCGTGGCTCCGCATACGTCCAACTGGGATTTCATTCTCGGATTGGCAGCCTATCATTCCGTGGGAAGAAAAGCCAACTTTCTGATGAAGAGTTTTTGGTTTTTCTTCCCGTTGAAGTATCTTTTGCGCTACTTCGGAGGAATTCCTGTGGAGCGGTCGAAGGAAAAGTCGAAAGGTTCGCTTACTGAGAGGGTTGTAAATCTGTTCAGAACGGAGCCTTATGTCAATTTGGCAGTGACACCTGAAGGCACCCGTAGCGCGGTCGACCAATGGAAGACCGGATTCCTGTACATAGCGTACGGAGCAAATGTGCCTATTCTTCTCGGTGTGATCGACTATAGCAATAAGCATATTCAAATAAGCGAGACATACCAACCAACAGGAAATGTAGAGACAGACATGAAAGCCATAAGGGAATATTATTCCGATTGGAAACATGCGGCTCGCTATCCCGATAAATTCATACCCTGATGAAAGACCTTAAAGTATGCCTGTTTCCGCAGGAAATAATATGGAACGATAAGGAGAAAAACTTCTCTAATCTTGAGGAGGCGCTCAAACGCATGCATCCGGCAACCGATCTCATGATAATCCCTGAGACTTTCTCTACAGGATGTCCGTATGGAGATAAGGAAAGTGTGCGTCAGCTGGCTGAGCGTAATTCCGGTGAAACTGTAGAGAGACTCAAGCAATTGGCACGACGTCATCATGTGGCTATCGCCGGTAGCTATCTTGCAGATACCGGAGGACTGCTTGCCAATAGGGCCTTTTTCATCGAACCGAACGGAGAAGAGTATTTCGGAGATAAGCGTCATCTTTTCAGTATGGCTGGAGAGGACAAGCTTCTTTCTCCTGGGTATAAGCGTATGAAGGTTAGGTATCGCGGTTGGGAGATTGCTATGGTAGTATGCTATGACATTCGCTTTCCCGTATGGTGCCGTAACGTCAGCAATGAGTACGATCTTCTGATTGCCGTTGCAAACTGGCCCAAGGCAAGGGTAGAGGCATGGAAGAAGCTTCTTATGGCGCGCGCCATAGAGAATGAGGCGTATGTGTGTGGAGTCGACTGCAAGGGAAAAGACGTGAAAGACATCGAGTATGATGGATCGTCGATGGCCATTGACTTCAAGGGAAATGATATATCTGTTCCGGATCCCGATGGAGGAGACCTCATATATGCTACCTTGTCGCTCGACCGGCTCAGGGCTTTCAGGGAAAAGTTTCCTGCTTTCAAGGATGCCGACAGATTCAAGATTATTACAGAGTAGTTTGATAAATCGTCTCTATTGAGGCGATTTTTTTATAGTCCTGCACTGAGTTCATGCTGAGAAAAACCGTCGGGGATGCATGCGGAGCGTGCTGACTACTTTGCAGCTAACTTCCTGGAGCTACAAAGTGTAGTTTGTGATCTCCGGGCGTGTTAGATGATGGGTAAAAGGTAATGTTTTGGTGTGATGGAGCGTCTTTATTATGTATGAGACATTTTATAATGAAGTTGTTTAAACTTATTTTTTTATTAAGATTTCGTCAGGTTTTCGAGCGGATTTTTCTTCATGAAGAAGGA
>JAIDUH010000078.1 GCA_029060285.1 Muribaculaceae bacterium
AAGCAACAGCTTGAGAACGTCAACTCTCAGGTCAAGTTTGAGGAGACAGGCACTGTCCTTAGCGTCGGCGACGGCGTTGCTCACGTCTACGGCCTTGAAAATGTTAAGGCAAGTGAGCTCGTGGAGTTCGAGAACGGCTCTACCGGTGTGGCTCTCAACCTTGAGGAAAGCAACGTGGGTGTTGTGCTTCTCGACGATGTGAATGCGGTGTCAGAAAACATGACAGTACGTCGCACGGGTGAGATTGCCTCTATTCCTGTCGGCGATGGCATGTTCGGTCGCGTTATAAACATTCTTGGCGAACCGATTGACGGCAACGGCCCGATAGAGGGTGAGTTGCTTCGTATGCCACTCGAGAGAAAGGCTCCCGGTGTTATATTCCGTCAGCCGGTGAAGCAGCCGCTCCAGACCGGTCTCAAGGCTATCGACTCGATGATTCCTATCGGTCGCGGTCAGCGTGAGCTTATCATCGGCGACCGCCAGATCGGTAAGACTGCTATTGCCATCGACACTATCATCAACCAGCGACAGAACTATCTCGCCGGTAAACCCGTCTACTGTATCTACGTTGCTATCGGACAGAAAGCATCCACCGTGGCGTCTATCGTGCAGACACTTAAGAAGTACGGTGCCATGGACTACACGGTAGTAGTTTCCGCTACTGCTTCCGACTCTGCGGCAATGAGATATTATGCTCCTTTTGCAGGCGTAGCCATCGGTGAATATATCCGCGACACCGGTCGCGATGCTCTCATCGTATATGATGACCTGTCAAAGCAGGCTGTGGCATACCGTGAGATATCACTTATCCTTAAGCGTCCTTCCGGACGTGAGGCATATCCGGGTGATATATTCTATCTCCACTCCCGTCTGCTCGAACGTGCTGCTAAGATCATCGACAATCAGCAGGTGGCTTCAAACATGAATGACCTTCCCGAAGTTCTGAAGCCAATCGTGAAAGGCGGTGGTTCACTCACAGCTCTCCCGATCATCGAGACTCAGGCAGGCGACGTTTCTGCCTATATCCCTACCAATGTGATCTCAATCACCGACGGACAGATCTTCCTTGAGACTGCCCTGTTCAACCAGGGTATCCGCCCTGCCGTAAATGTCGGTATCTCGGTTTCACGTGTAGGTGGCAACGCTCAGATCAAGCCAATGAAAAAAGTGGCTGGTACCCTTAAGATTGCACAAGCTCAGTATCGCGAGCTCGAATCTTTCACCAAGTTCGGTGGCGATATCGACCCCGTTACCGCTAAGGTGATCGATACCGGGCGTAAAAACCAGCAGCTCCTCATTCAGCCGCAATATCAGCCGTGGCCTGTTGAAAATCAGGTGGCTGTCATATTCTGTGGCGTAAACGGACTGATGGAAAATGTTCCTCTCGACAAGGTGCATGAGTTTGAGTCCCTTTTCATCCAGCTTCTTGAGGCTAAATACCGTAAGGAAGTGCTCGATGAGATTAAGGCAGGCAACCTCACCGACGACGTTCAGGCTAAGCTACGCGAATGTGCTTCTGAGATCAGCGCACGCTACAAATAAGACTTTTCAGGCATGCGTCGCGTGACACCGACGCATGCCACCTTTAACCCCTTAAGACTTAAGACTTAAGACTTAAAACTCAAAACAATGGCAACCCTCAGGGAACTAAAGACACGCATAGGCTCAGTGGCATCGAGCGAGAAGATCACCGGCGCGATGAAGATGATTTCTTCCGCCAAGGTGCATAAGTTTGAGGCTTCGCTCAAGCAACTCGTGCCATACAGAGAAAAAATAAAGTCTATAATGGCTCATATAATGCAGTCAGGTTCTGACTTCAGCAGCCCGTTAATAGAGACTCGCCACGAGGTGAAGAAAATTGCTTTGGCTGTATATGGTAGCGACGACGGCCTTTGTGGTGCTTACAACATCAATATCTTTAAGGCTATGCTTGCCGAAGTCAAGCATCTTCAAGTCAAATATGGTCCTTCTGTTGATATCGACATCTATCCTATAGGCCAGAAGATGGCTAAGGCTGTTGCTAAGATAGCCGGTCAGCATATTCATGTTGTGCTGGTCAATGGTGTCAATTCCAAGATGGAGTCTGAAAAAGTGAATGAATTCACCCATGATCTTAAAGACAAGTTTTCTAATGGTGAATACGACCTCGTTTGCGTTGAATATATGAAATTCTTCTCAATGAGCCGTCAAAAACCCACTTTTGAAACTCTCTTCCCTATATCTGGAGAGACACTTCTTGAAGGTTCTGACGCTGCGCCTGTCACCGGAATGTGCATTTTCGAACCGGATGCAAACAGCATATTTAATGCAGTGCTTCCGATGTTTGTGTTGTCATCCATGCAGGAAATCACAATCCAAAACCGAGCTTCCGAACAAGCTGCCCGCGTGATGGCTATGCAGAGTGCCAACGACAACGCTAAGAAACTCCTGGAAGGACTTCAACTCGAATACAACAAGCTGCGCCAGGAAAACATCACGTCTGAGCTCCTCGACATCCTCGGCGGCCAAGTAGAACGCTAAAGACCTTAAAGCCTTTAAAGACCTTGAAGACTTTAAAACTTTAACCCCAACCAAATAGAAATTAAACAAATTTAAACCAACATATGAGTAGTATTAAGGAATATTTTTCGTCGGTAGGTAAAGGCATTGCGAGCCTGGCGAAGGGTATGGCAGTGACCGGAAAGGAGTTTGTAACTCCTAAGATCACTGAGCAATATCCTGAAAATCGCCACACCACGCTCAAGATTGCCGACCGATTCCGTGCGGAACTTACACTGATCGGCGACGATGCTACACCGGCCTACAACAAATGTATCGCCTGCGGCATCTGCCAGATGAACTGCCCCAACAGCTCCATCGAACTCAAGACAAGATTCGTGGAACTTCCGGATGGCAAGAAGAAAAAAGTGCTCGAGAAGTATTACTATGATCTCGGAAGCTGCACATTCTGCATGCTC
>JAIDUH010000079.1 GCA_029060285.1 Muribaculaceae bacterium
TTCTATTGGGTAGAACAAGACATGTGGATTGAGCTCCGCGTCAGCGCTCGTGCTCTCCGCACTATCAACAAAATCGGCCTCAATGCTGCCCTAAAGCGCGCTGAAGCTGAAGGTAACATCGATTTCAAGAACATCCAAATTCTATCGCTCTAATAGCGTTCAATAATTATGGCAAAGAAAGCAAAAGGCAATCGTGTGCAAGTGATTCTTGAATGCACTGAGCACAAGGCAAGCGGAATGCCCGGTATGAGCCGTTACATTACTACCAAAAACCGCAAGAACACTCCGGGTCGTATGGAACTCAAGAAATACAACCCTATCCTTAAGAAAATGACCATCCACAAAGAAATCAAATAAGCACTCTGACCCATGGCAAAGAAAACCGTCGCGTCTCTTCAGAAAGGTGAAGGACGTACTTACTCCAAAGTCATCAAAATGGAGAAATCTCCAAAGACAGGCGCTTATGTCTTCAAAGAAGAGATGGTGCCAAACGATGCAGTACAGGCTGCCCTCAAATAAGATTAACACAATCTTTCCATACCAAAGCAGATGTCCCCTCCAGGACATCTGCTTTTTTTTCATTATTGTTTTGCTCGTCATCAATCTATGATCACCCCCACGTATCCTCCACCCCTGAGACATCTGCTTATGTTATCTCTTAGCTTAATGTATTTCATAACAAAGCCCATGAGTGCAAACTTCCACAAGATCGCATATTTTTAATTTTACCTAATAAAAAACATACTCACCTATTGCATTTCTTATTTTTCTTTGCTATTTTTGTAATTGCAAATTACGCAAAAATTCTGAAAACACTTATATAATGAATAAATACGGTTATCTTAGAGTAGCTGCCGCATATCCTAAAGTGGAACTGGCGGACCCGGCTGTAAACTCTGTAAGAATCTCTGACATGATAATGAGCCTTTCAAAGAAAGGGGCTCGCCTTATAGTCTTCCCTGAACTTTGCCTTACAGGTTACACCTGCGGCGATCTCTTCAACCAACCTACTCTCCTTAACTCCGCTATGCGACAGCTTGGATTCCTTCAGCAAGTCACAAAGGAATCCCATGTCACTGCCGTGGTAGGTCTTCCCGTCAGATACCGCGGCCGTCTTTACAACTGCGCCGCTGTGATACAATACGGAGAGATACTTGGCATCGTCCCCAAGTGTTATCTCCCTAACTACGATGAGTTCTATGAAAAACGTTGGTTCTCGTCAGGTCTTAAACTCGATCTCCCGGCAGGCAAGGAATACAATATCATAGATATCGACAGCCATGCAATTCCATTCGGCATAAACTTGCTCTTCCGTATCGAAAATGCAAAATTTGGAGTGGAAATCTGCGAAGACATGTGGGTACCTAACCCTCCAAGCACTACCATGAGCGTAGCTGGAGCAGACATAATAGCAAATCTAAGCGCTACAAACGAAGTCATTAACAAACACGCGTTCCTTCTTTCGCTTATCAAAGAACGCTCTTCAAGATGCAAATGCGGATATGTCTACGCTTCTGCCGGTGCCGGTGAATCAAGCTCCGACCTCGTTTTCTCCGGCAACGCAATAATTGCTGAAGATGGCCAAATACTGAAAAAATCTGACCGTTTCCGCCGTGTGGAGGGCTATTGCATCGCTGATATAGATGTCGAGAAACTAAGGAATACGCGTCAACGTCAGTCCAGCTTCGGACAAAACGACATTGTGCTTCCTACTTTCGGTTCAGAAGAATTCACAGCTACTCAAGCTGAACCTGCCGACCTTATGAGGGATATCAATCCTTATCCATTTATGTCATCAGACAAGGTGACTTTTGAAGAACAATGTGAGGAAATCATTACGATCCAAGCTTGGGGACTTGAACAGCGTCTCTTAGTCACACACTGCAAATGCCTCGTAGTAGGAATTTCCGGTGGTCTTGATTCTACTCTTGCCCTTCTCGTTGCAATCAAAGCTTTTGATAACCTCGGGCTCGACCGCAAAGGTATCATCGGCGTGACCATGCCGGGATTCGGCACTTCTGAAAGAACTCACTCCAACGCCACCGAACTTATGGAGCGTATGGGAATCACACATATAGAAATAAACATCGCTGACGCTGTAAAGCAGCACTTCAAAGACATTGACCACGACATCAATGTCCACGATGCAACTTATGAGAACGCCCAAGCTCGCGAAAGGACCCAAATACTGATGGACCTTGCTAACAAATATGGAGGTATGGTGCTCGGGACGGGCGACTTATCAGAACTCGCTCTTGGTTGGTGCACATATAATGGCGACCATATGTCTATGTATAGCGTCAACGCCTCCGTGCCAAAGACATTAATCCGTCCGCTCGTGAGAAGGGTAGCTCAAGACTATGACGAAGACACCCGCCGTATACTCGAAGATATCGTAAGCACTCCAATCAGTCCTGAGCTCGTTCCTACCGACAATGAAGGGAATATCGCTCAAAAGACTGAGGATCTCGTAGGTCCCTACGATCTTCATGATTTCTTTATCTATCACTTCGTTAAAGAAGGATTCCCGCCATCTAAGATTTTCACTCTCGCTTGTAAAGCGTTTGCGGAAGGTCCATATGACGATGATAGGCCGACTTTCAGCAAACAGACCATCAAGAAATGGCTCATTGTATTCTTCCGCAGGTTTTTCAATCAGCAGTTCAAGAGGTCATGCATGCCCGACGGTCCTAAAGTTGGTCCGGTTTCCTTCTCTCCACGCGGTGACTGGAGAATGCCTTCGGATGCAGTAGCAAAACTTTGGATTTCAGAAGCAGAATCTATTCAGGCATAATTATGGAAGACAACATCATAATGAAACAATCACCTGCCGAACTTCGCTATGACGAGGACGATCTCAAAGAAGCATTGAAGGTCTTGAAAGATGGTGGAATTATCCTCTATCCTACCGATACCGTGTGGGGGATTGGTTGCGATGCAAGAAATCAGGAGGCAGTAGAAAAAATCTTCAAACTCAAGGAAAGGGCAGACTCGAAGTCTATGCTCGTGCTTGTAGGATCTGAAGGGATGCTGCAACGCACAGTAAAGAAAGTGCCGGAAATTGCTTGGCAACTTATCGACGTAGCTGTTAATCCGATGACAATTGTCTACGATTTTCCGGTTGGAGTAGCCCCCAACCTGCTGGCAGAAGACGGGAGTCTTGGCATAAGGATCACTTCTGAAAAATTCAGCCGGACTCTTTGTGAAAGATTGAGAGGACCTATCGTCTCGACATCGGCCAACAAAAGCGGGAAACCAGCACCTCACACTTTCTCTGAGATTTCTGCTGATATTAAAAATGGTGTTGACTATGTGGTACGCTATCGCCAGAAAGACAAGGCTTCATCCAAACCAAGCAATATAATCAAAATCACCAAAGAAAATATTGTTAAGGTCATAAGATGATAGGGAAAATGGCATCTGCGAGATTGGAGCGACTGAAGCTCGTGTTGACGGACTGGATCACCGCCAACATTTCCGTCATGCTCTTCAATCTCTATAGATACATGGAATCATCCTGGACCCCGTTTTCCTATGAATCTGCAATAAATTACATTTTCATGCCAAAGCTATGTGTCGAGCAAGCGATAATCCCCCTTTGTCTTCTCGGTTTGTATTGGCTTTCAGGGTTCTACAACACGCCCTTTGGAAAATCTCGTTTCAACGAGTTTCTTAATACAGCCGTGATTTCGGCCATAAGCACTATCCTCATTCACCTTGCTCTATTGACCAACGATCAGATGAATGACATTGCCGCCAATGTGTTGCAGATTTTAATCATTTTCACGATCTTCTTCTCCTTGACATTCCTTGGGCGCATCATCGTCATCAATAATCAGATTAAGCATTTTAAAAGCAGAGATTGGAAATATTCTGCCGTAGTGGTGGGCAATTCCGAGAAAGCTCATGCGTTAGCATCAAAAATGCTCGACAGCAAAGCTGTGACAAGTTATTCGATTGAAGGATTTTTCAAGATTCCCGGAGAATCTGATTTTGATTCGGATGCTTTGGATCTTGATAATTTGGCGGATTTTTGCCGAGATAAAAAAATCGACCAGATAATCCTTGCCCCGGAAAAGTCTGAAGAGGAAAATGTCTTGAACCTTGTCTATAGGTTATTCCCGATTGGTAAACCTATCAAACTTTCTCCCGACATGATGAACTTTATGAATTCCTCAATAAAATTGAATGATATCTATGGCTTTCCTCTTGTTGATCTTACGCATTCAAGCATGTCGGAATCAGAAAAGAATATTAAACGCACGATCGATGTAGTGGCAAGTGCCGTCACCCTCGTTGTCTTGAGCCCTTTATTTCTTGCTCTTGCTTTAAGGGTAAAGAGTGATTCCAAAGGATCCGTTTTCTACCGGCAGGAACGTATTGGTCTCAAAGAGCGACCATTCCAAATCATAAAGTTCCGTACCATGTATGTCAATGCTGAGGAAAACGGTCCGCAACTCAGCAGTGATGAAGACCCGAGAGTGACAAAGTCCGGGAGATTCATGAGGAAATACAGGCTCGACGAACTTCCCCAATTCTGGAATGTATTGAAAGGCGAAATGAGCATAGTAGGTCCCAGGCCGGAAAGAAAATTCTTTATCAATAAGATAGTTGAACGCGCTCCATATTATACCCTGCTCTATCAGGCTCGCCCCGGGATTACATCTTGGGGAATGGTTAAGTATGGTTACGCTTCAAAAATCGAAGAAATGATTGAACGCTCCAAATACGATCTTCTCTACATTTCCAATATGTCAATACTCGTAGATTTTAAAATTATGCTCTATACAGTCTTGACAATATTGGAAGGAAAAGGGAAATAGCATAATGATAAACAAGATAAATTTTTAACATTGGCATATAAAGAAACTCATAACAGATTCACCGAATGGTGGGCAGAAGTTGTTCAGTGGCGTGAAAGGCATATCAAGGAACGCAATTTCGTGATCATATTGGCTCTTTTTGTGGGTGTGATTTGCGGATTTGCCGCCCAACTCCTGAAGTATCTCATCCACACTATCGCACATCTTCTTACCCAGCATTTCAGTGAGACCACAGGAAACTGGCTCAACCTTGTCTATCCTGTGGTAGGCATCATTATAGTGACATTTTTTATCCAGTATGTGGTCAAAGACAATGTAAGCCATGGAGTGACAAAGGTGCTTTACGCCATATCACGCCGTAAATCAAGGCTTAAGAAAAAACATTGCTATGCTTCACTCGTTGGGTCTGCCATCACGATCGGTTTCGGCGGTTCTGTCGGTGCCGAGGGTCCGATTGTGTATACTGGAGCTGCCATAGGCTCAAATGTAGGGCAGGCATTCCGGCTCTCCCCTCGGATACTCATGCTTCTTGTAGGATGTGGGGCTGCCGCAGGTATCGCTGGTATTTTCCGAGCCCCAATTGCCGGAATGCTTTTCACACTTGAAGTGTTGATGATAGATTTGACGGGCACCACTGTAATGCCTCTTCTTATCTCCTCCATCTCTGGAGCTACAGTTGCATATGTATTGGAAGGATATGGTGCAGAATTCTTCTTCTCGCAAAGCGAGCCATTTTTCACAAACCGTATTCCATGGACTATTCTTCTCGGTATTCTTTGCGGATTCGTCAGCCTATACTTCACAAGAGCTATGTTTATGCTCGAAAAATGGTTTGGAGGTTTCAAAAGCCGGTGGATAAAAATTTCAGTCGGCGGAATCATACTTGCCGGACTTATTTTTGTTTTCCCTCCCTTATATGGAGAAGGTTACGAAGCGATCAACACACTCCTCGACGGTAACACTCAAGGTATTTTGGATGGCACAATTTTCTATGGAGACAGAATTAACCCTTGGTCGATCACTCTATTTGTCGCCTGTCTGATTCTTACCAAGGTGTTTGCCACTACATCTACCAATGCTGCCGGAGGAGTCGGAGGAACATTCGCACCCTCCTTGTTCGTTGGTGCAATGACTGGCTTCTTATTCGCATATGTCTTCAATCTGATGGATTTTGGAATAGAACTGAGTCAAAAGAATTTCTCCCTTATGGGGATGGCTGGGGTGATGAGCGGAGTGATGCATGCCCCACTCATGGCCATCTTCCTTACGGCGGAAATGACCGGAGGCTACAACCTGTTCTTACCTCTTTTGATTGTATCGTGCCTTTCTTACATGACCATTAAGGCATTCGAACCCTATAGCATCTACACTATGCGTCTCGCTGAAAAGGGTGACCTCATAACTCACGAAAAAGACAGGACCGTGCTGACTCTTCTAAAAATAGACAACGTAATAGAAAGAGACTTTATTGAAGTTCATCCTGAAATGAGCCTGAAGCAGATGGTAGAAGTGATCTCGCAATGCAACCGCAATCTCTACCCTGTGACAGATTCAAACGGTATGCTGAAAGGCATCGTGCTCCTCGATGATATACGAAACATCATGTTCCGTCCTGACCTTTACCGGAAGATGCATGTAAGCCGATTCATGGCTATGCCACCGGCAAGGATTGAGGTGACAGACAGCATGGACAAGGTGATGTCTACTTTCGATAAGACAGGGGCTTGGAATCTTCCCGTTGTTGACAACGGAAAATATGTAGGCTTCGTGTCCAAATCAAAAATCTTCAATTCCTACCGTCGGGTTCTTAAACACTACTCCGACGATTAATTATGCCATTATGGAAAAAAAAGACCTGAAAATAGTATTCTTCGGGACTCCCGAATTTGCAGTGGAAAGTCTTGATGCCCTTATTAAGAATAACTTCAACATCGTAGGCGTAGTGACAATGCCTGATAAGATTGCCGGGCGCGGACATAAACTGTATCAGAGCGACGTCAAGCGATACGCTGTCGATAATAATCTTCATCTCCTTCAACCTGATAAACTTAAATCAGAAGAATTCATCGAAAACCTGAGGTCGCTCAATGCCGACCTCTTCATAGTCATAGCCTTCCGGATGTTGCCGCGTGAAGTATGGCAAATGCCAAGGTTGGGCACTTTCAATCTCCACGCTTCGCTTTTGCCGAAATATCGTGGAGCAGCCCCTATCAACCGCGCTGTCATGAACGGCGATACAGAAACCGGAGTCACTACATTCTTCCTTAAGCATGAAATCGACACAGGCGATATGATAATGCAGCGAAAAATTGAGATTCTTCCTAATGAAAATGTTGGCGACATCCACGACAAGCTGATGCATTTGGGTGCACATATGGTGGTGGAAACTGTCAATGCCATAATCGACGGGACACTGACCACGACTCCCCAACCAGAAGGAGAATTCACTCCTGCACCAAAAATCTTTAAGGAAGATTGCCAAATAGAATGGTCAAAATCAGCTACAGATGTCCATAATCATGTTCGTGGACTCAGCCCCTACCCGGCAGCTTGGACAGTAATAGTTGAAGATTCCGGACGCCCTCTCGAATGTAAGGTTTTCACTACCAAGTTGACGGATAAAAACGTTGGAGACATTCCTATTGGTAAAATCACCATAGATGGCAAACGCCTTCTCGTCGCTGCTTCCGACAAATGGCTTGAAATCATCGAGCTGCAACCTGCCGGGAAAAAAAGAATGGCAGCCGAATCTTTCCTCCTCGGCTACCATCCTTCACATATTCAATTATAAGCGATAGGTCCTTATAGCTTTATTCTTGCCGCAATACCCTCAATTTGTGTGAGTTCTTCAGCAGTGAAGTCTTTCGACCTTACAGCCTGAATAGAATCTGCAAGTTGAGCGGTACTGCTGCATCCTACTATTACTGAGGTCACACCCTGATGTGCCAAAATCCAGGAAATAGCCATTTGAGCGAGAGTCTGTCCTCTTCTTTCAGCTATCTCATTAAGTTTAGCCACATTGGCTATAAGCGCATCGTCTATCTGAGATGTCTTCAAGAAATGCTGCTGCATAGCACGCGAATCTGTTGGGATGCCCTTCAAATATCTGTTGGTCAAAATTCCTTGAGCAAGAGGGGTGAATCCAATGAAACCGCAACCATTTTCTCTTACATTCTCAAGTGTGCCATCGGTTTCTACCCTTCTGTCGATCAGATTAAGGCGATCCTGAAAGAGCAGGCAGGGAGCATCCCGCTTTCTAAGATACTCGAAAGCAAACTTTGTTGCTTCCACAGGCCAACGTGAGATGCCAATATAGAGAGCTTTTCCTTGCCTGACAATATCGACAAGAGCTTGCAACGTCTCTTCAAGGGGAGTCTCCGGATCATACCTGTGGCTGTAAAACACATCGAAATAGTCGAGTTTTGTTCGCTTGAGACTCTGCTCAATCGAGGCCATGAGATATTTTCTGGAGCCCCAGTTTCCATAAGGTCCGGGCCACATGTCGTAGCCCGCTTTGGAAGCTATAAACATCTCGTCGCGATAAGGACGGAATGATTTGTCAAAGACATATCCAAATGTCTCCTCGGCTGTGCCATAGCCGGGTCCATAGTTATTTGCAAGATCATAGGATGTTATGCCATTATCAAATGCAAATCTCATTATTTCCTTACTCCTCTCAAGTGGCGCCGTTTCTCCAAAATTATGCCAAAACCCTAAAGAAAGTTCTGACAGAAGTATTCCGCTCCTGCCACATCTGCGATATTCCATTCCTGCTTCATATCGCCCTGAATTTGCTTTATAAATTTCTTCTATCATAGCATACTCTTTTATTACGCAAATTTAATAAATTTTTCCATTAATTTTTACTTCTTTAAAAAATAATTTCATTAATTCAATTTTTTTTTGTAATTTTGCATACTCAATCGGGTAAAATTTCTATGCAGGCATTTCCTGCAACAAAGGTTATACAGGTAACGTAGAATTCACTACAGGATAATGTTAAAGAAGAGTACACTTGAACATATCATAAGCAATGACATGTCGGAAATGTGGAATGCACTCCTCCCCGAAGAGAAGCGCATTGTCACCGACAACTTCATTATATCCACTTACAAAAAGAATCAGATCATTTACTCCGAAAATGAAAAGCCGGAATATCTTTGGTGTTTGCTGAAAGGAAAAGTGAAGATGTATAAAGCAGGAGTTGGCGACCGTGTGCAGATTCTTCGTCTTTATAGTCCTGTTCAATATTTCGGCTACAGAGCTTATTTTGCAAAGGAGCCATACGTGTCTTCTGTGGCAGCCGTTGAAGAATCCGTAATAGGTCGCGTCCCTATGAAAATTGTTGAGAAACTTATTCGGGGCAACATTGATCTCGCCATGTTTTTCATCCATGAGCTTTCGCGCAATCTTGGAGGCTCTGACACAAAAATCGTAAACCTTACTCAGAAGCATATACGCGGACGTCTTGCCGACGCTCTTCTTCTCCTTCGCGATAATTATGGACTTGAAGACGACGGTGCTACCCTGCGCATATACATGAGCAGGGAAGACCTTGCTAGCCTTAGCAACATGACTACTGCAAATGCAATCCGCACTCTCGCCACCTTCGTATCCGAGAAATTAATTCTCGTCGATGGTAGAAAGATAAAAATCATCAACGAAGAGCAGCTTCTGAAGATATCAAAAAACGGATAGCATACTTTTTAGCCTCTTCCTGTCTATTTTTCCATTGACAGTCCTTGGAAGCTCTTTTAGACATACTACATCTTTCGGACACTTGACTCCAAGATCAAGTATCTTTCGATACTGCTTAAGGCGCACACCTACTGCATCCTTGATTAGATCTTCATCATTGGTCCCTTCTGACAATTCAACTGCAAGCACCAGCTTTTCTCCCCATTTCTTGTCGGGAACAGAGGATATACAGTAGTCAAACGCAATGAAGGGTCCTAATTTTCGTTCCAGGTCCTCTGGCATTATCTTTATCCCACCGCTTATGACGCAGTTGTCTGCCCTTCCAAGTATACGGAACTCCTTTGCACTTTCCACTATTGCGATATCATTGGTGACGAGACGCATGCCATCGGGCATGATCACCACAAGGCAACCATCATCATCGACTTCTACCGATATCCCTTCAAGAGCAACAAACGGAACATCTTCTTCCTCAACTTTCCGCAGGGCTATATGAGATGCAGTCTCTGTCATCCCATATGTCTCCCAGGCATCAAAGCTTGACAAAGCTATCCTGCGCCTCATCATCTTGGGTATTGCCGACCCTCCTATCAATATGTGTCTGATTCCGTTCCATCTTTCTGAATTGTCAAGAATCCATTCCATTTGAGCGGGAACCACCGACAGCAGATCTATTGTCTCTTCCTGACCTATGCATCCAAGCGGCTTTGAAGTCGGGACTTCTGATGTCAGCACACACTTGGCCTCATCAGCACGGACAGTCATCATCTTTGAGGCTATGTACTCGAAGTCAAGGCACGTATGCAACCGGCAAGAACTGATTATTCCGAAAAATTCATTCGTGCGTACAGCACTCTGTCGCATGAAATCCTTACTCAGTTTTATCTCCTTTGGCTCACCTGTCGAGCCTGAAGTATGACATATTACAAAATCAGAATCATCTTGCCATATCTTCTCAAATTCTTCCTGCGTCATAATCAATATCTCCAATCAAGTGATTTGTATATATCATCATCAATTTTAATTGATGGATCATAAAGCAATTTATCAGCTTCAAGCTTAAGCGGACTTTCAAAATTATTGGTGAAGAGTGCTCCCGTCCCAAGTCCTTGTGGGATCGATGTGTGAAGGGTGGCTGTCCACTGGGCAAGTGCATTCAAACCGACATTAGATTCCAATGCCGATGTCACCCACCATCCAATTCCCCGCTCTTCTGCCAGCCTTATCCATTCTTCAGCACCCGAAAAACCACCGCAAAGCGAAGGCTTCAATATGATATAAGCCGGGTTGACTTCATCAAGAAGATTTGACTTATTATCCTTACCATAAACCCCGATCAGCGACTCGTCGAGTGCTATCTTTAATGGAGACACTTGGCAGAGAAACGACATCAATTCAGGCACTCCAGGAGGAATTGGCTGCTCTATGCTGTGTACGCCAAGGTCTGCAAGACGTTTCAAGCGAGGAAGCGCATTATCCATAGAGAATCCACCGTTGGCATCTACCCTTATCTGAAGTGAAGACTCGGTGTATTTATTACGGATATATTCTATCATCTCCACTTCTTTTCTCCAGTCTATGGCACCTATCTTTAGCTTTATACAATGAAATCCATGACCTACCTTATCGTCGATCCTCTCGATCATTTCATCGAAATTTCCCATCCAGACAAGTCCATTGATCTCAATGCTCTCTTTGCCTTGGGTAAATTCAGATGGGTAATAAATGTGCCTGCAACCTCCTGCAAAATCACGTAGTGCCTGTTCAAGACCAAATATGATGCTGCTATAACCCGTTAGGTCTGTTTCAACGCCCAAAGCAATATTAGCAAGCAACTCCACCAGCTTATAGCCATAATTGCCATCAGCCTCCGGGGAGAGACCCGGAAATACCGAGCACTCTCCTATCCCGAATCTTGAAGGATCATTTTCATCAAATATCTTGATGAAGAACGTAGGTTTTTCAGTCAAGACACCCCTGCTCGTTCCTGCCGGAGACTTGAATTTGAGTATATACGGAGCGTAGGAAAGTCTCATGGGAAGATTGTATATTTGTCAAAATCCGGATCTCTCTTCTCAAGGAAAGCATTCTTGCCTTCCTGTGCTTCTTCCATCATATAATACATCAATGTAGCATCTCCGGCAAATTCCATCATGCCTCGCTGGCCATCCAGCTCTGCATTAAGAGCGCGCTTGATCATCCTTATAGCAAATGGTGAACGTTTCATGATTGTTCGACACCATTCGACTGTAGTCTCTTCAAGCTGATCAAAGGGGACGACACAATTGACCATACCCATCTCCAGCGCCTCCTGCGCGGTATATTGCTTACACAAGAACCATATCTCACGCGCTTTTTTCTGACCGACACACCGGGCAAGGTATGAGCTGCCGAATCCTGCATCGAAACTTCCTACTTTTGGACCGGTCTGCCCGAATTTTGCATTTTCTGATGCTATGGAGAGATCGCAAAGCACTTGAAGCACGTTGCCTCCTCCTATGGAGTAGCCATTCACCATAGCTATGACGGGCTTAGGAATGCTTCTTATAGCGTGATGCATTTCCAGAACGTTGAGCCTTGGAGTGCCATCCTCATCTACATAGCCTCCTATGCCTTTTACATTCTGGTCGCCACCGGAGCAGAAAGCCTTGTCTCCGGCTCCGGTCAGCACCACTACACGAATATCGCTCCTTTCCCTACAAATCCGCATTGCATCAAGCATTTCGAAATTTGTCTTCGGGCGAAACGCATTATACACTTTTGGCCTGTTTATGGTTATCTTTGCAATTCCTTCGAATTCCTCGAAGAGAATATCCTCGTATTCCTTGATTGTTTTCCAGTCAAACATTATATAATTATTTTGAGTTTTTAAAACTTGTTTTTAATAAAATATTCGGTCAATATCCGGGAGCTTTCTTCTGGAGGAGTCTTCACGATAAGAAGCCTCGGGAAATCAGAATCTGCTTCAAGCCACTCGATACCTGACATCAAAAGCTCCATATTGTCTGCTTCCATTATGTCTATGCCATATGCTTCCGCAATATTTGCCACTTCAGGCAGGTCTTCAACACAAAAATAGCGTCTCTGTATTTCTTCAGGTATCTTTGACGTAGACTTTATAAAGCGAAATATTCCTCCTCCCGAATTATCCACTACTATCATCCGCATATCGTATGGTAGCCAATTAAGCGCCGAAGCTCCTGAATCATAGAGCCATGACATATCTCCGGAAATCAACCATGTCTTTCCATTATACGCCCAAGCTCCCCCGACAGCTGTTGATGTGCTCCCGTCAATGCCTGAGACTCCTCTATTGCAATATTCAGCATGACAATTATGAGGTAGCAGCTGAGAATATCTCACCACGGTGCCGTTTGAAACAAAAAGATTATCGATCTTGCTTTTACTGAATATGTAGTCCAGTGCCTTTATGTCCGACCATGGTGCACTTTC
Source organism: Muribaculaceae bacterium (assembly GCA_029060285.1). Taxonomy (GTDB): domain Bacteria; phylum Bacteroidota; class Bacteroidia; order Bacteroidales; family Muribaculaceae; genus Lepagella. Next base: position 12,975 of record JAIDUH010000079.1, read on the forward strand.
GATATATTTTTTCGTCAATATGGCTGATTTCTTTCTCAGCTCTTGCCATGATGAAGCATAATCAGAAGGCACCATGAATTTTGCCTTGCGCATGGCCCCACTGAGCTGCTTCAAAAATGACGATGGTTCGATCTCTATTTTGTGGGTCAACGACTTAAAGCAATCACAAAAATAATTTGAATGTCCCAAGCTCCAATGATTTTTGGGTGAGTAGTCTCGGAGATATTGCTTGAGCATTCTTGATACGAGCGCTCCACCGAAGGAGATGACCAAATCAGGCCTCAACCTTTCCTTTTCTTCTTCAGTCATGTCGCATAACACCGAATCTATCATTGTCGACTTCGGCTGTGGATCATGCAGATTAGCAAGGGTTTCTGCCATCACCACTACATTAGGATTCGAAGCAAACATTCTTACGGCTTTGTCGAGCTTATGGTCGGGCTGCAAAAAACCTGCCACTAACATTATTTTCGCTCTTCCGGCACTATCAGCCAAAGTCTTGAGGGTTCCGGCCGCCAGACTTGAAGTTGCCGATATTAATGACACACTTCTTTCCTTTGATGTTGAAATTTCCGACAGTTCACCCAATGGTTCAGCGAGCTGAACATTAATATGGACCGGACCCTTCTTTCCTTCAGTGGCCTTAAGCATCGCCTCATTGACTGTCCGGTTTACCGTCCATTTCACATCTTCAGTAAACTCCATGTTTATACCTTCGGGAATTGCCCGCACATCATAACTGCCTTTTACGATATGTCCAAGCACTCCGAATTGCCGAATAGTCTGAGAATCTTCCTGGTCAATCCATTCCAAAGGTCGGTCTGCTGAAATCACAATCAAGGGGACTCCTGAATAATATGCTTCTGCTACAGCGGGAGCATAATTAAGGACAGCTGTTCCTGAAGTACAAACCAGAGCTACGGGATTTTGTTGCACAAGAGCACATCCATACGCTTGAAAAGCTGCACTTCTCTCGTCGACAACAATATGCTTCTCTATCTCTTCGCAAGCGTCAAAAGCCAGCAACAATGGAGCATTACGCGAGCCGGGACTGCAATAAGCAGTCTGCACCCCATGAGCCCTCAGCAACTCTACGATCTGCCTGCAATATAAATTTGAAGTGTTGGACATAATCTTTGAAGTCGTGGCAACCTCCTTATATAAGTATCAACTTCTTTATATAAAAGGAGCAACGTATCTACCGCCGCTCCTTGATATTATAACATGTCTATTTCATTTACAATGATCAAATGGCGGATCTTACAATGCCTCTGTTTGAGTTTTCTACGAATCCGACTATTTCATCACGGAATTTCGACGGAGCACAAACTTCCTTGATCATTTTCACAGCATTTGTGACATTAAGATCACTGAGATAAAGAATCCTGTAGATCTCTTGTATCTGTTGTATTTCCTCCGGCTTGTATCCTCTGCGTTGCAGGCCGATGGAATTAAGACCAACGAATGAGATGGGTTCCCTTGCTGCTTTTATGAACGGTGGTATATCCTTGTTGACCAAAGCTCCACCCTGTAGCATCACATTGCGGCCAATGTGGCAGAATTGATGAATTAGGCTGCCACCACCGATTACGGCGCAATCATCTACCACTACTTCCCCTGCCATTTGGGCTGCATTGGAAATGATCACCTGATTTCCAATTACACAGTCATGGGCTATATGAACATAAGCCATCAGAAGACAATTGGTGCCGACTACCGTCTTTCCCTTGGATGCCGTACCGCGATGTACTGTCACGCATTCCCGGAGGACTGTGCCGTCTCCGACATATGCATAAGTCATTTCTCCACGAAACTTAAGGTCTTGGGGAATTGCAGCTACTGTTACCCCGGGAAATATTTTTACCCCGTCTCCTATTCTCGCGCCGGGATAGATGTTGACGTTGCAATCTATCTCACAATTGTCGCCAATCACTACATCTTCATGGATGGTGGTAAAATTACCGATTTTTACGTTCTTGCCAATTTTTGCATCCGGATGTATGCAGTTCATCTGTCCCATACCATTACTTGTTTTTTATGATTTGAGCCATAAATTCCGCCTCGCACACAATCTTTTCTCCTACAAATGCATATCCCTTCACTACTGCACAACCTCTACGGATCTCTGTTGCCAATGATACATTAAGCAGCAATGTATTGCCGGGGACAACCTTCTGCCTGAATTTGACATTATCTATCTTGAGGAAATAAGTTGAGTACTTTTCTGGCTCCTCAAGGAAGTTCAACACAAGGACCCCGGCTGCCTGCGCCATCGCTTCTACCTGAAGCACACCGGGCATTACGGGTTCTTGAGGGAAATGGCCTTGGAAGAAAGGTTCGTTCACGGTCACATTCTTCACGGCAACGCAATGCTTGCGATCCAATTCGATTATCTTGTCTATAAGAAGGAAAGGATATCGGTGAGGCAGGAGCTTCTTTATTCCATTGACATCAATCAGAGGAGCAAGATTCGGATTATAGACCGGACTCTGGATCTCAGTGTGCTTTACTTCCTTCCTGAGCATTCGGGCAAATTTATTATTAACAGTATGTCCGGGACGGATTGCCACTACCCTTCCCTTGAGTGGACGCCCGATAAGAGCTATGTCGCCTATGACATCCATCAGCTTGTGACGTGCCGGCTCATTATCCCACTTCAATGGTTTTGGATTGATGTATCCGAGCTTGTCGACTGTCATGTGCTCTACTTTCACAGCATCGCATATCTCATTGATCTTTTCCTGTGATACAGGTTGATCATAGATGACTATACTGTTCTGTAAGTCACCACCCTTGATTAGGCCATGTTGGAGAAGCGCCTCGATCTCACGGACAAAAACGAATGTCCTTGCGCTACCTACCTCCTGACGGAAATCTGCAAGATCATCCAGCACGGCAAATTGATTTGGCAATACGGGGGAATTATATTCCACCATCACCTCTACGCTGAATCCTTCGTCGGGATAAATCGTGATGGTTGCGCCATTATCATCTTTATATTGGATCTTTTCCTTAATTATATAGTAATCTTTGTCAGCAGACAGTTCGGAAAGACCAACTTCTTCAATTTTTTCAACGTATTCAGTCGCGCTTCCATCAAGAATAGGAAGTTCAGGTCCGTCCACTTCTATAAGACAATTGTCAACTCCATAAGCGTAAAGGGCTGCCATAGCATGTTCGATGGTACTGACACGTGCATCCCCTTTCCCAATGACTGTGCCACGAGTCGTATCCACTACGTTCTCAGCAAGAGCATCTATGACCGGTTGACCTTCAAGATCTGTCCTTTTGAATTTCACTCCAAAATTAGCTGGTGCAGGATTGAAGATTGCAGTCAAGTGCTTGCCGGAATGCAAGCCTTTTCCTTCTACCTTTATCGGTGCTTTTAATGTTAACTGATTCATATGTTTTTGATTATATTTTCTTTTTAATATAAATGATGATGAACTGAACCGGTTATTTTTTTCGGTTCAATCCATCAAAGAGTTCCTTTAGCCTATTTATATAGACTGTGTTTCTTGCAAACTTACGTATATCCACTGCCGGATATCCCATCAGACGCTCTCCATCGCCTACATTGCCCGGAATGCCGGATTGAGCACCAAATTCATTATTGTTGCCTATATGTATATGTCCGGAGATGCCAACCTGACCGCCGACCCTGTTGCCATTGCCGATTTTTGTGCTTCCTGCAATTCCTGCCTGAGCTGCAAAGACATTGTTTTCACCTATCTCGACATTATGTGCCACCATTATAAGGTTGTCAAGCTTAGTCCCCTTACCTATTCTTGTGCATCCAAAAGTGGAACGGTCTACAGTGGTATTCGCTCCGATTTCCACATTGTCTTCTATGACTACGATGCCGGTCTGCGGCAATTTCTCATAAACGCCTTCTGGACTTGGCGCAAATCCAAATCCATCCCCACCTATTACGACACCACTATGCAAAATGCAACTGTTGCCGATCTTGCATCCTTCATATATCTTCACGCCGGCATACAAGATACAGTTATCGCCTATTGTCACGCCTTCTCCTACGTAGGTCTGTGGATATATCTGACAGCCTTTTCCTATTTTTGCACCTTTACCGATATATGCAAATGCCCCCACATAAACATCCTCAGGAATTTCCACTCCTTCTGCCACGAAACATGGATTCTCGATTCCTGATTTCTTTGGAAGCATCTCCTGAATCATACGAAGCAATTCTGCAAGCGTTGAATACGGATCTTCAACTCTAATTAGAGTGACAGCTTGAGGATTAGGGTGGTTGAAATTTGTTGATACCAAGACAGCCGACGCGTTGGTCGACTCTATGAAATGTGCATATTTGGGATTCGCAATGAAAGTCAGCTGCCCGGGCACAGCCTCCTCTATTTTTGCGAAGCCTGAAAGTTTGACTTCGGAGTCTCCTTCTACGACTCCTTTTATTAGAAGGGCAAGCGCCCCCGTGGTCATTTCCATATAAGTTTCAGACGAGGAGAATCTATAATGAAAACAAAATTTATCGTGCCAAATAGGCACTTATGCAAATATTTTGCAAATATCGTAAAAATTTCTGACATAACAATAAATTAAGGTAAAAAAAATTAGTTGGCCTGATGATTTATGTTTTTTTTAAAGATTATTTAAAATACTTTTTCTGATTTCAAAAATAATTGTTAATTTTGCAAATAATTGTATACACCCCTCCAAACAAGGAGTCAATACACGACATTAAATACTAACTAACCAATAAATCAAAACGCAATGGAAATTTCCCACATCGAACACATTGGCATCGCAGTGCCAAACTTGGCTGAAGCCATCAAATACTACGAAGACGTACTTGGCCTCAAATGCTACAAGCAGGAAGTTGTTGAAGATCAAAAGGTGACTACTGCTTTCTTCAAAGTTGGCGACACTAAGATCGAACTCCTCGAAGCTACCAGCCCTGACAGCACTATCGCTAAATTCATCGAAAAGAATGGCGGAAAAGGTGGCATGCACCACATGGCATTCGCCGTAGAAAGTGGTGTTGCTGAGGCTCTTGCAGAATGTGAAGAAAAGGGTATCCGCACTATCGACAAAGCTCCTCGCAAAGGCGCTGATGGCCTTCAGATCGCTTTCCTACACCCAAAATGCACAGAAGCTGTTCTCACTGAACTTTGCGAAGATCCCTCTAAGAAATAATCATTCAACATATTGAATAATGACCACTCAAGAACAAAAGATTCAAGAGCTCATCGACAAGCGCGCAATCGCACGTCTTGGCGGTGGCGAGAAGGCAATTGCCAAACAGCATGAACGCGGCAAATATACTGCCCGTGAAAGAATCGACCAGCTCCTCGACGAAGGAAGTTTTGAAGAGCTTGACATGTTTGTGACTCACCGCAGCACAAACTTCGGAATGGAGAAAAAGCAATATCTCGGCGATGGTGTTGTGACAGGTTTTGGTACTATCGAAGGACGCCTTGTCTACGTTTTCGCACAAGATTTCACAGTGCTCGGAGGTTCACTTTCCGAGACTATGGCCCAGAAGATCTGCAAGGTAATGGACCTCGCCATGAAGATGGGAGCTCCTGTCATTGGTCTTAACGACTCCGGTGGCGCCCGTATCCAGGAAGGCATCAATGCTCTTGCTGGCTATTCAGAAATTTTCCAGCGCAATATCCTCGCTTCAGGTGTTATCCCACAAATCAGTGCTATCCTTGGCCCTTGCGCCGGCGGCGCTGTTTACTCTCCGGCTCTTACCGACTTCACCATTATGGTGAAGGGCATGTCTTACATGTTCCTCACTGGTCCTTCTGTCGTGAAGACCGTGACTGGTGAAGATGTGACTCAGGAGCAACTCGGAGGTGCATCCGTTCACGCTTCAAAATCCGGTGTGACTCATTTCGCTTGTGAAGATGGAGAAGAAGCTCTCAAGCTGATCCGTAAGCTCATCAGCTACATTCCTCAAAACAATATGGAGGAGACTCCTCTCGTGCCCTGCTCTGATCCTATAGATCGCCTCGAGGATAAACTCAACGAGATCGTGCCTGACAGCCCCAAGAAATCCTATGATATGTATGAGGTGATCGGCGCTATCATCGACAACGGTGAATTCCTTGAAGTTCAACCCGCTTTTGCTCGTAATATTATCACTGGTTTCGCTCGTTTCAACGGACAGAGCGTCGGTGTGGTGGCCAACCAGCCTAAGGTGCTTGCAGGTGTCCTCGATGTAAACGCTTCTCGCAAGGCAGCACGCTTCGTTCGCTTCTGCGATGCTTTCAATATTCCTTTGGTGACTCTTGTTGACGTGCCCGGCTTCCTCCCTGGCACCGGTCAGGAATACAATGCAGTTATCCTTCACGGTGCAAAACTTCTTTACGCTTATGGCGAAGCAACTGTGCCTAAGGTGACAGTGACTCTCCGCAAGAGCTATGGAGGTAGCCACATCGTGATGAGCTGTAAGCAGCTACGCGGCGACATGAACTACGCTTGGCCTACTGCTGAAATCGCTGTAATGGGTGCAGAAGGCGCTGTCGGTGTCCTCTATGCTAAAGAAGCGAAAGAACACGAAGATCCGGCAAAATTCAAAAAGGAGAAAGAGGAAGAATACACTAAACTCTTCGCTAATCCTTACAACGCCGCTAAGTATGGATATATTGATGACGTCATCGAGCCTCGAAATACTCGCTTCCGTATCATCCGCGCCCTTCAGATGCTCGCGACTAAGAAGCAGAGCAATCCGCCAAAGAAGCACGGCAACATTCCTCTATAATATACGATATTATGCTTAAAAAATATATTACATTAGGAATTCTAAGCCTGACGCTGACCTGCGGATATGCACAGACTGAGCTTGGTCCGGATCAGATCGATGCTCCGGTTGAATACGTTCAACCCAACGGACAAGAAGATCTCGAATCTCTTGCTGTCCCTTCAGTGGAAACTAACTCCGTTGAGGTGAGCCCAACTGCCAAGAGGATGCGTCAGCTTGAAAAAGCACAGAATCTTAAAGAAAATGATTCATTCGGCGGTTCGCTTACTCTTATCGCTATGTGTATCGTCATTTGTGCTTTGATCATTCTGAGCCTTCTTTTTATGGGTTTTGGCCAAATTTCCCAACACCTTCTTAATAAAAAGAAGACCGCTGCTGTAGAAAAAGCCGGTAAGACTATGGACCAAGCTCATCCTGAGCTTTCAAGCGGCGAGACTATCGCTGCTATCGGCATGGCTCTCGCTGAATATTTCGGACAAGGACATGACATTGAGCATACTCTTCTCACGATCCATGAAATCAAGAAGAATTATTCTCCATGGAACTCCAAGATCTACAATCTACGCGCTAAGCCTGAACTTCATCGCAACATCCGTAAATAATTAAAAAACAATGAAAGAATATAAATATAAGATCAACGGCATCGATTTCAATGTTGCAGTAGGCGATGTCGATGGAAATCAGGTTGAAGTGATAGTAAACGGTAGCCACTATCACGTTCAGCTCGAAAAGGACCAAAAAGCTCCTGTTAAAGTGAAAAAAGCCGCTCCTGCTCCTACTACTGCTTCCGGTGAGAAAGTTATCACTAAGCAGACTGTAAGCAGCGCTGCAGGTGCCGTCAAGGCTCCGCTTCCTGGCACTATCATGAGCTTCAAGGTGAAAGAGGGTGACACTGTAAATGCAGGTGACACTGTTTGTGTACTCGAAGCTATGAAGATGGAAAACGACGTGAAGACATCTCATGGCGGTACAGTTCAGAAGATACTTGTAGGTGTAGGCGATGCCGTTCTCGAAGGCAACGACATCATGATTATCGGATAATTCCCTAAACTGAAAAGCAATTACAATATGATACTTGCACAGACATTCTGGGAATTCCTTTCCGAAAACATCACCACATTCTGGAACTTTACAGGCTTTGCCAATTGCCAGTATGAAAATCTAATCATGCTTGCTGTAGGCTGTTTCTTCGTATGGCTTGCCATTAAGAAGAACTTTGAGCCTCTCCTTCTCGTTCCGATCGGATTTGGTATGCTTATCGGCAACATTCCCTTTCAGCCAGGTATGGAGATCGGCATATACGAACCGGGATCTGTACTTAATATCCTCTACAATGGTGTGGAAAAGGGTTGGTATCCTCCACTTATCTTCCTTGGCATCGGCGCGATGACTGACTTCTCAGCTCTTCTTGCCAATCCTAAATTGATGATTATAGGAGCTTGCGCTCAGTTCGGTATCTTCGGTGCATACATGCTTGCCCTTCTCATCGGTATGGATCCTCTCTCTGCCGGTTGCGTCGCAATCATCGGTGGCGCTGACGGCCCGACTGCCATCTTCACCACATCCAAATTGAATCCGGCCCTCTTGGGTGCCGTGGCGGTGTCTGCCTATTCTTATATGGCTCTCATCCCACTCATACAACCTCCATTGATGCGCCTGTTCACTACTGACAAAGAGCGTAAAATCAAGATGAAGCCTGCTCGCGTTGTGTCTCAGAATGAGAAGATAATCTTCCCGATCGTTGGCCTCATGCTGACTTGCTTCATAGTTCCTTCAGGTCTTCCTCTGCTTGGAATGCTCTTCTTCGGAAACCTTCTCCGTGAAAGTGGCGTGACTACACGTCTCGCTAAGACTGCAAGCAATGCAATGACTGATATTGTGACAATCCTTCTTGGCTTGACAGTGGGCGCCTCTACTCAGGCTGACCTGTTCTTGACAAAGGAGACCCTCTTTATCTTCTTGCTTGGCTTCATTGCATTCATCATAGCCTCTTCTGCTGGTGTGCTTTCAGTGAAAATTTTCAACCTTTTGCTTCCGGAAGGAAAGAAGATCAATCCGCTTATCGGAAATGCCGGCGTATCAGCTGTGCCTATGGCTGCTCGTATCTCCAACAACCTCGGCCTTGAATACGACCCATCCAACTACTTGCTCATGCATGCCATGGGTCCGAACGTAGCCGGTGTGATCGGTAGTGCAGTTGCTGCAGGTGTGCTTCTCGCATTCCTCGGCTGATGAATACATTAATATTTTTAAACATTTTTTAATAGACGGTGTTACTTATATAAGTAACACCGTTTTTTATATTTCAATGAAAAAGTTTATTCCAGCCCTATTTTCAAGCCTTCTTGTGCTGACAGGATGCAGTGTAGCCCAGAATCTTGATATGGCTCGGCTCGCACAAGGAGGGGCTAAGATAGCGCAGTCTATGACCATATCCAACGATCAAATTCAGCAATACGTCAAGAGCTACATAGCTCAGTCTGACGCGCAAAACAAAGTATGCGGAGCAAATGATCCGTATACCGTTCGCCTCAATAAAATACTTAGTGGAATCACCAACGTGGAGGGCATACCCGTTAATTTCAAGGTCTATAAGACCAACGACATTAATGCTTTTGCCTGTGCTGATGGTTCGATCAGAGTTTACAGCGGATTGATGGATGTCATGTCTGATGAGGAAGTACTGGGTGTTATTGGTCATGAAATGGGCCATGTGGCTCACCAAGATACAAAAAATGCCTTTAAGAATGCACTTCAGACAGCTGCTCTCATGGATGTAATCGCATCTACAGGCTCTACTGCCGCCGCACTGACAGACTCTCAATTTGGAGCAATTGCTCAGAATCTCGCTTCTGCAAAGTATTCCAAGAGTCAGGAAAACAATGCAGATGACTATGGATATTCATTCCTTAAGAAAAATGGCAAGAATCCGGCAGCCATGGTAAAAGCATTCCAAAAACTTAAGCAAATGGAAGAGGCTTCCGGCACTACAGCTACCGGAGGAATGGCACAACTCTTCTCAACCCATCCGGATATCAACAAGCGCATATCCCGAATGCAAGCTAAATGCAAGGCTGATGGCTATAGTTATTGAAAATTTCAGCTACATAAGAAGTTAAAGTGATTTTTTAACATATGTAGAGAAGATAATTTCAACTTATTGAGAAAATATGCACTTTAGAGTGCATATTTTCTCTTATTTTTATTGTAAATACCAGATAAATGTATTAAATTCGCAGTCTAAAAAAAGAACGTAACGATGGTATATAGATTTAAACTTGTCAGCGATGAAGCTACAAACTTCACCCGCGAAATAGAAATAGATTCAGATTCTACATTCCTCCAGCTTCGCAATGCAATTTTGGACAGTGTAGACTATTCAAAAGATGATATGGATTCTTTCTTTCTTTGTGATGAAGACTGGCAGCGCCAGGAAGAGATCACATTGGAGGATATGGGAAGCAGCTCTGACTGCGATATATGGTTGATGGAGGATACTCCGGTTGGTGAACTCATAGAAGATGAAGGACAGAAACTTGTTTTTGTTTTTGATTATCTGACAGAACGTTCTTTCTTTATGGAATTAAAGGAGATCATTCCCGGCCGCTCTCTTTCAGATCCGGTATGCACCATGAAAAAAGGGAAGGCTCCAGCTCAAAAGGTAGATATGGACGAATTTGACGCTCAAATTGATGCGGTTGCAATGAAGCAAGCTGCCGACATACTTGACGAAGACTTCTACAGTGACGGGGGTTACAACCCCGAAGATCTTGAAGGATTGGATGATTACAACTTCAATTAAATTGTAAGATAAATTAAAGCGGCTACAAAAGAATTTGTAGCCGCTTTAATTATATCGTGGTATATAATATTTATGTATGTCTCATCGAGCAAATATGCGTTGGAAGATACTTTGCTTTTCTTCACAAGGACGCATATGCACCCTCATGTCATTCGTATCTTTACCAAGAAACAGGATATGATTTCTAAAGACAAATGCCACCTGCTGATCGAATTCCAGGATTCCATTAAGGCCTCTCAACAAAAACCTTCGGAAAGGGCTGAATTCCTCTTGATCTTCAAATATCACTTCTTTGTCGTTCACCCTAATATGATGGAATGGGGCAAGCATATTGATGAAATGATCCAGACGAAGATCCTCCGGTTTCTTGGCTGCCTTATTATATTTCTTATAAATTTCCTTTATTACTCGGTCGGTTATCATGTGCTTTAGATTTATCGATTCTAATTGTCAGTTATAATATAAATTGAAATGGTTGTTAAGGGGAGATTTCGAAATTATAACGAAACTGTTTTGCATAAGGTTCATGTCAAAGCACGTATTTAACACTTCTGATTCAAAAAATCAGCATGTTTGTAGCATTGTTTCAATTCATAACCACTCTATTATACAACACATCTTTTTATAACATAACAAAATACGAAAGACTAAGACTACATTTGTCAAAAATAAATGAATTATAAATTTAACACAGCATTTTTCGTTATATTTCAAACTTGTTGCTTACAATATGCCACATTATGAATTCAATTTTTCCTTGCTGTACATCGTGTGTAGCGAAACAGCCTTCCCTTACAAGTATTGAGATCACTGCCATCACCAATGCTATCCAAGTAGGTTGAAGTATCTCATCTCCTTTGAAGACAGGTATGCCTCTTTCCACTCCATCAACTAAAATACCTATGCCTACGGCTGCCAAGAGCAATGATATTAGGAAAGTAACAAAAGTCTCGATTTTACCATGACCATCTGAATGAGATGAATCAGCTTTTTTGTGGAATACTCATCACTTTTTCTTATAACCCAATAACTTTCTGATTTCGCTCGTGCAGGTTGAAAATATAATTAATCAATCTTGATTTATGCTTCCGATTAGTAAACCAAGCCTTTCAAGAAAGTGTTTCTTTTTTAGATTAAATTTATTGAATGATATTATGAAAAACGACAAACAGGAAAGGAATGTAGCAGACCAAGTCGCAGAAATGTTAGCTGATGCTGGTATAAAGCATTTATATGCGATAACAGGAGATAGTCTTAATGATCTTACTGATGCGATCGTAAGGGATGGTCGCGTAAAATTCGTACACATGCGCCATGAAGAATCGGGAGCATTTGCGGCAAGCGCTGAAGCTCAACTTACAGGTAAACTTGCCGCTTGCGCCGGTAGCAGCGGTCCGGGGCATGTACATCTGATCAATGGGTTATATGATGCTCAACGTAGCAATGCACCGGTATTGGCTATAGCGTCGACTTGCGCTTCCTCTATGTTCGGCACAGAATATTTTCAAGAAACCAATCCCACTCTCCTATTTTCAAACTGCAATGTCTACAATGAGATTGCCACTACACCTACTCAAGTTCCCCATATGTTTCAGGCAGCTATGCAGGAGGCTATAGGACGTGGAGGCGTCGGTATAATAGGACTTCCGGCAGATGTCATTAGTCAACCGGCAGTGGAATCTTACGCCTCGACTAAAGCTCTGTATACCGATAGGCTTCCGCAACCATCTGACGACGAAATCTCGGAAGCTGCCAAACTTATAAATAATGCAAAAAGTGTGGCTATCTTTGCAGGCTCAGGAGCTAAGAATGCTGCCGCATTGGTAAATGAACTCTCTGAAAAAGTAAAGGCACCCGTCGGCACCACCTACAAGAGCCAGCTTGAGCTTGCCGGAGCCTGCAGGAATTATGTGGGACATATGGGATATCTCGGTATGTGGTCGGCTGAAAACGCAATTGCTTCCGCCGATGTCCTGATCTTGATAGGTATGAATTTTCCATACCCCGGCTTCTTCCCTACTGATAAAAAGATTATTCAAGTTGATGTCCGCGCAGAACGATTAGGGCGCAAATCGAAAGTTGATGTAGCCGTGAGAGCTGATGCAGGTTTGTTCTTATCTGCTCTGTTACCAAAGGTAGAAACAAAGACAGACTCTACATTCCTTGACAAAGCCCTCGCTGACTATGCAAGTATAAAGGAAAAGTTTGATGAGCCGGTTAAGAGCCCTGGAGTAAAGGGAAGTGTTCGGCCGGAATATATGCTGAGTCTTCTCGACAAGCTGGCAGATGATGACGCTGTCTTCACTGTCGATACAGGGATGAACAATGTATGGACATCACACTACCTAACACAGAAGAATGACCGAAGAATGATTGGATCATTCAGTCACGGTTCCATGGCAAATGCAATGCCAATGGCAATTGGTGCAAAATTCGCGTGTCCTGAACGTCAGGTAATTGCTGTATGCGGTGATGGCGGATTTTCGATGCTGATGGGAGAACTTCTCACCATAATCCAATATAACCTCCCGGTAAAACTGCTTGTTGCTGACAACCGCACTCTGGCCTTTGTAAAATGGGAGATGGAGATGGCTGGTCTTACACCCAATGAGACAAATCTTACGAATCCCGACTTTGGAAAAATGGCAGAGACCATTGGATTCCAAGCAGAGACAGTAGATGATCCGTCAGAACTTGAAGAAGCGATGAAAAGATGGCTCTCAGCCGAAGGTCCCGCCTTATTGTCCGTAGTGACAGATCCAGATGCCGCCTCCTTCAGCTTCTCCGAAAAGCTGATGAAATCCGCAACTCCCGGTAATCCCCTCAGCAACTTCACCCCCCTTGGTAGCTAACAAAATAATAAATTTCATAAATTAAGCGGATTCCTGCCACACAGCAAGAATCCGCTTTATTTATACATTTATATGACTTTCCTGAAATTTTTGTAGAATACTAACCCTACATAAAGGACAAAGGTTACTATCACTCCCACTGAGACAAGGAATTGGATGCGCTTTTCCTTAGCTATCTGAGCATCCATTTTCTTTGCAAAGTCTTGCATATACTCATCCGTGAAGATTTCCTCGTTTGTCACCAGCCTGAAACCGCATTCCGCAGTTTTATCAGTTATAGAATATTCATCTTCTCCAGTATCATAGTTGTCACTCTAATCATAGATGACAATGCCGTCTTCCTCAACTATTTCAAACTTATCTTTCATAACTGTTAGTCTATATTATACATGTAAGATTATTCGCTTTTCCCTTTTTCCGCTATATTACATCTGTAAAATCTTCCCGATAAATCTCAATCGATAGATCAAAGTATATTTTAGCACACCAGAGAGCACATTTTAAATCGTTGTCTATGCTCTCATCGTTAATCAATGGTAAAAGCATTCTATTGGTTGCAACAGCATCCTCCATTAACGGATCACAAAATGATGACGTCAATTGCCCAATAGAATCCTCATCTTCCATCATATACAATTCATCGGCTCGTACAATGTATCCAATAAGACAATTTCTTTTATTACCATATTGACTTATTTTATAGCATGTTCTGTTTGTTGTTCATATGATCCTCTGTATGTTAATCTTATATCCGCTTTATTTCGCTTCCTGACTTTTTCAATGGTCATGTATTCCCACTCATGAGGTAAAATATACATTTATAACAAATCTGTCTCAGATACTTTACTCAATTAGGACATAGACTCAGACATTGATCTCTATTGAGTTCAACACTCCATCTTTTGCCCCTCTGTATCCTCCAAGATTACGTCCATCTCTTATGATCTCACTGACTATCACCTCATGCTCAAGCGCAAGGTTGGATAGCGAGAGATGCGGTCTCCCTTTATCAGCTTGCTGTTTATTGATTCGTTGATGAAAAACTTTTCGTCATCTAAGTATGTCATCACAATCACGCGAGCCGGCTCTTAACAAATCTGAACCTGGGTTCCCACCTCCAGATCTTTATCATCAATCTTATGGTATCTTTTTCCGTAGAACTTGTACGCACAGACAATCCTCTGCCTTTCTCCACAGAAGGTTAGGAACTTTATTCATTCAGTTCGTATATTGCCTCGTAGCAACGAATTGCAAATGAAAAACAGCAAAAGATATTTTAATTCTCTTCCATTCAAATTTGCGTATTACAAGAATTTTTCTTAGTTTTGCATATTCAAAATAACTTTAACAATATTCAATAATATGCCACTTAATCAGCAAGCAAAAGCAGAATACAATAAACTCTCCAAGGCAGCTCGTGAGCGGATAGACAATTTTATGTCTGAAGCACGTACAGGAGTCCAACATAGCAAAATAAACAAAATCCTGACTAGTTCAGATTGGAAAAACGTAGCTCAAAAAGTTCTCGGGAAAGCCAGTGTTTTTGAAATTGATTCATTTCAGGAGTTACAAAAACTTTTTAATAGTGACGATTTTTATAAATTAATGGATGAATCAGGATTTATTAAATCCTTATTTAATACGCATTATAAAGACGTTCTAAAAAACGATAGGAAAACAGGAAATGCGCAATTAAATAAAAGATTACAGAAGCTATTTGAACCGAAGCGAGATAGAAGAAATAATTCAGAACAGACAAAAACATTACATCCTTCCAATCTCCAGTCGCATTCAGGAAGTATTTCAGTCAATAAAAAAGTTACACCCCCATTCACAAATAGTCAAATAAATGCAAGAACTAAAAATATTGCTGACTTACTTCACACAGCTTATAATATTATTCTTCATGGTGCTCCTGGCACTGGCAAGACTTACCTTGCTAAAAACATAGCAAAAGCGATGGGATGTGATCAAACAAGAATCAAAATGGTTCAGTTCCATCCATCTTATGACTACACTGACTTTATGGAGGGACTCAGACCTTGTAAGAAAGATAGTAATCAGTCGTCAATAATTGGCTTTGAGCGTAAAAATGGTGCTTTCAAAGAGTTCTGCAAAAATGCAATAAATGCACTGGAAAAAGAAAAAAATGACGCTTTTGTATTCATTATAGATGAGATCAATAGAGGGGAAATATCTAAAATTCTTGGAGAATGTATGTTCTCCATAGATCCAGGATATATTGGAGAAGATGGCCGTGTTGAAACTCAATATCAGAACCTTATAGATGATAAGACGGATCCTTTCAAGGATGGCTTCTACCGTCCTGAGAATGTCTATATTATTGGCACCATGAATGATATTGATCGTGGCGTAGAGTCGATGGATTTAGCTATGCGTCGCCGCTTCCAATTCATTGAAATAAAAACTGAAGATACGCGAGATGATATCTTAAAAAGTTTGAAGGATAAAGAGCTGGAAACCAAAGCAACAGAAAGGATGAATGCCCTCAACAACGTTATCCGTGAGACACCTGAGCTTGGAGAAGACTATTGCATTGGAGCATCCTATTTCCTCAAAGTCAAAAATTTTGCTAAAGATGAATGGGAGAATCTATGGTCCAAACACCTCAAGGGGCTTCTTAAAGAATATGTGAGGGGACTTGAAGATTCGAAATTGATGGAAAAGTTTGAGAAGGCATATTGGTCTGGTACTCCGGCTAATGATGTTTATGCTGATGTCGTCTCTGATGGTGAGGTTGCTACTGATATTGCTCCTAAAGATGAAGAAAATTAACTTATGTCTCTGATCCAGATCCAAGATTATGATAGAAATGAGAACGAGATTCTTGATGCTGAGGACATCAAGAATCTCCGTCTTGTTGCCAATACAGAGCTAAAACAGTTATTGTCTGACAATAATACGCATCTCCTTGTTTTTCCGCCCAGAATTGGAGGGAATTTCGATGGAATCGATGATAAGTATATCATTAAACTTAGAGAATCTAATAACAAAGCTTATATCAAAGCTGAAGATGTGCTTGGATATGTAGGAATAGGCAATACGTTTCTATCTATTGGAACAAGATTTACTGGAAATGCTAAAGAGGATTTCCTTTTGCATTACATGCTGCAAAAGGTATTGAGAATTAATATTTTCAAATATGACCATCCCTCTACGAACGATGCTGTATTGGATATCCTTGCTTTAATGTTCCCCGGAATGTTGTCAAAGGCATTAAGACAAGGCCTTCTCAAAAGGTATGTAAGGGTAGAAAGGAACGATGCAAATATCAAGGGAACAATAAATATTAATCAACATATTCGCTACAATCAACCCTTCAATGGGAAAATTGCCTATACCCAAAGAGAGCATACTGCTAACAACAACGCTATTCAGCTTATAAGACATACTATAGAGTACATCAAAACTACTCCTGTCAAGCAGATTTTAAAGAACTCTTCTGAAGTTAAGGATAACATTGCAGTAATAGAATTTGCCACACCTAACTATGAAAAGAGAAACCGGCAATTAATAATAAACAAAAATAAAAGGAGAAATCCCCATCCTTATTTTACAGCCTATGATCCACTCCTTAATTTATGTATAGCGATTTTAGAACATCATAAAGTCAGATATACATCCCAGGATAAATTAATCTATGGTATTCTTTTTAGTGGTTCCTGGCTTTGGGAAGAATATCTATACTCTGCTATATTTTCTAAATTAAATTTTACTCATCCGGATAATCGTAGAAAGACTGATGCAATATATATTTTTAAAGGCAAAATAGATAATTCATCAGCTGATCCTGACATTATTGAAAAAAATTCAGCTCCTCGTTTCCCAGACTATATGTATGAGGAAAAGGGAATTGTAAAAATTGTTGTGGATGCTAAATATAGACATCACAGTTATTGTGGTGATAGAGATAACCTACATCAACTTTTGACTTATATGTATATCACCAAGTCTCAGTCGGGTGCTTTTATATATCCCATAGGAAGTAACGATGATTTGGAATTAATGAACGAACCGCCAAAAGCGATAGAAGGGTACGGAGGTGATTATAATCGTTTTGGCTTTGTTATCCCCAGAGATGCTTCTAACTATTCCGAGTTTGAAAAAAATATGTGTAAAGAAGAAGATAGGCTGAAAGATAGAATCAAAGAATTATTAAAACATTAATCTATAATTATTCAACACGTTTATTATAATATTATGTCTCGGCATTTCTTCAACAAGTAATATACGGCATTGTCTTCACTTTAAGTTAACCACCATCGGAAGGAAAAGTTTCAGAAACGAGTCACCGATAGAATGGTGATTGTTCGGATTCAAATAGTAAGAGATGAATGTCGAATGACTGTTTTCTCTGAGTGCGATGTTCATAATCTGCCAGAACGAAGGAGAGTTGTAGAAGTCCCTCACCTCGTTCATTCTTGGATCGTTGTTAAACGAATGAATCTGCTATTCGATTAAGATAGTCGATTTCGCTCATAGACTTACTTGTTTTTGTTTTCTCTTGTAAAGATAATAAATAAATTTCTATTTACAATAGTTCATATCGGTCATTTCCGAATCATAACTTTCAAATTAAAAATGCATTATCTTTGGAGGTTTCTCTGAGAACTATTGATTTTAATCGCCAACACTTCTTCAATGAGGACATTACAGGATTCTTACTTGAAGGAATGTCCTGGATAATTTTCTCTGTATCTTCTTTGGCCATACAGAGCTTATCAGATAAATTAATAACAAAAAGGCGGAGGGGGGAAAGTCTATAAAAGCGAAAACAAGAGCAAAAGCAAAAACCCGGGAGTCCACTAAATCGAAATCAACCTCGTGGCCTTCCGACCAGTCTTTGGAACATAAAAAATCAGGTCTCCCGGCACTGACTCATCCAAGGATGAGTCTAAGTCAAGTATCTCTTAAAGCCATATTTGAAATTACTTACACTTCAAATATGGCTTTACGTCAAATTACTTTGCAATATCCTATTTTCTCTTTTTCCCGACATCCCCTCCTCCTTAAAGTTCGGACACCCTAACCGGGATACCCTCGCTAAACCTAAACATCCTTTGTCTTTCCAAGACGTGAAACCTCTTCATATATGGATTGCAGGGATTCTGGAATTACAATCCTCATCTCCCCTAGTTCCTTTACCCTTCGCTTGATATATTCGATTTTTCTGCTTTCGAGTAGCTTTCGCCCATCAGTCCATTCCACCATCTTTGCAACATATTCAGCATTTTTAGAGATATTTGTCTCCGCAACTACCTTGTGGCATTCATGTTTACGGGCATTCACGTCAGCTTGAGCTTCCCGGTATAATTTCTGAAGCTTGAAAAAAACATCCTCAACAGTCTTCGTGTCGACAGAAGAGGTGTATGTATATATTAAGGTATCGCGACCTTCCCCACTTACAGAATGCGGACGATCAAGTTTCTTGAGAAGGCTATCGCGAGCCTCTGCAAACGATCCACCGGGATGAATCTCTTTCCCAAGAGTAGATGCCAAAGTCTCTATCTCATAGTAGCGACAGCGCTCCTTAAGGGAAAGAGTAGCAATATAATCGCCATCTGTCATTGCAACATCTGGCTTAGGTTCATCTTCGAGATCTATACCTTCTTTTTTAGCATAATCTTCAAGAGTGAGATCTTGAATCTCTTCTATGAGAGCTTCTTTCGCCTTAATACCTTCTCTAAGCCATGCAATGAGCGACTTTGCTTTTGCAATACGGAACAATTTATCAATGACGGCTGTCACAGAATCATCGTTCGCACCGTTTACAAGACGATTGGACTTTGATTCTCCAATCAGAGCAACGTCCGTAGAATAGAATTGGAGTTCTTCCAACTCAGCTGTAAGACTTCGGATCATCTCCTTTGCCATGTTTGCCACATGGTTTGCTGAAGTTGAGGTCAAGCCCTTGCCATTTGCCGAGAAGAATATCATATCTTTTTCCATATCTGTGAAATGATTAATTTCTGAATGCAAAGTTAATGAATATATTTGAATATACAATCGTTCATTTTGTTCAAATCTATCAAATTAGGATAAACAGCATAACTTCTACAGAAAAAGAAGCGGCATGCAACCGATAGATTGCATGCCGCCAGACATGATATTTACGGGTATGTATACCTACTGTCTTGTCTTTTTACTTCACTTCCTCGAAATCGACGTCTGTCACGTCTTTTTCGTCGGGGTTAGGAGCCTGCTGCTGAGCGCCTGCGCCTGCTGCGCCAGCCTGCTG